>NZ_JBVJLY010000006.1:0-368458 GCF_055584485.1 Amycolatopsis sp. NPDC102522
TGTACGAACGGCGCTTACGAGCAGGCATGAAGACATCCTTTCAACAGGACGACCAGTCCTGCTAACTCGGTGTCCACTACCCGGGGTGAACCTCACAAGAGCACGTGCTGACTGAGTTGCCCTGCCGCGACCCTTCCCAGTACGGGATCTGCGGCCTGCCGAAGCAGCCACGCGACCACGCCGCGCTGATCGGCATCTTCTACGACGACCTCGGCAAGCTCGTCGCACACCGCATGATCGATCAAGATCTGGTCATCGGCAGCTACGGCACGATGATCGTGCGACTGTGGGACGCGCTCGCGCCGTTCGTGTACGCCGAGCGCAAGCTGCACAAGACAGAGTTCTGGGTCTACTTCGAAGACTTGGCGGTGCGCACCGCCGCCAACAGCCCCACAAAGGTTTACAAGGCACTACAGCTGGGGACCCGGCCACCACCGGCCGGCTGAACGCCGCCGGCGATGTACGTTGCGGCTTCCGCAAGGCGACAAACGCCAGCACACGCCATCTGCACGACGCCTTGCCTTGCCGAGAGCGTCGCGACGCACGCCACCTCACAGCCTGACGAACGAGCACGCTCAGCGGCATGCGCGCGTGTTCGTGTTGCTGCCGACGTCGAGTTGAGGCTGGATGGTCGATGCGGCAGGCTGACGCCATGGTCGAGATGAGCCCGTCCGCCGCACGCGAGTTCTGGAAAGCGTTGATGGACAACGCATCCGCCCTCGTCACTGATGCCCACACCCTGTTGGCCGCAGGCTCATATGGGCGCGCTCGCTCGTTGAGCGTCCTTGCACAGGAAGAGCTCGGCAAGGCCCTCTGGATCTACGACACTTTCTCCTTCAGCTGGAACGACGGCGACGACACTCCCCGCGTCGTCGACATGCTCGCTCAACACGGACGGAGTCACACTGCGAAGTACCTTCAAGCCGTCGTGTTCGGAGACGAACTAGCCGAGTTCTGGGGAGATTACAGCCGTGTCCACGAACAGGTAGCGAACCTCGATTCGCGGGAAGAAGCCTACGAGCAACGGCACAGAGAAGCCGAGATCGCCGCACGCGACGCCAACAACGCCAAACAGCGGGGCTTCTACGTTGACCAGGCCAAGGACGGATCCGTGCAGTCCCCCACCGCTCTCCTGCCGGAACAACGGAAGCCGACCTGCAGACCGCCCACGGGGTCTGCTCGATGTGGACGGCGGTGCGGATGGTGTGGTAGGCGGCCGTGGGGTCGGTCTCGGCGATCCAGTACCCGCCGAGCGTGTTTCGGCGTGCGGCTTGCCTGCGCTGGAGCGCGGCCAGCAGGTCGCGGTGGGTGTCGTCGAATCCGGTGCCGGCGGCGAGGCGCCGCCGGTAGCGGCGGTGTTCGGGGAGGTCGAGGTTGCCGAGGCGGGGATCGGTGATCATCCGGCTGGGAAGGACCAGCAGGTTGTCTCCGAGCATGAGGATGTCGACGTGCTCGCCGCGGCGGCGCAGGATCGTGACCGTGCTGGACGGGGACGGGGACGCGCCCGCGATCAGTTCCAGCCGAGCTGTGGTGCCGGTGATCGCGTCGGCGAGCACGTCGGCGAGGTCGGCTTCGGGGTCGCAGTCGAGGTGGTCGCGCAGGTGTGCGCCGAGGGTGTCGGCGTAGGTGGCGGGGTTGACCGGGACGGGCGCGTGGGCGCTGGCGCCGTCGAGCACGATGACGGCGGTCCGGGTGGTGAAGACTCTGTCGTCGCTGACGTCGCAAGGTGGAAGCTGGGCCGTGGCGACGTGGATCGGTGTCACCACGTGAAGGGCCCAGCCACCTTGTCGGTGCCGGTGATGCGCATGTCAGCGGCCGAGATCATCGCCATGTGCGCCGAGATCGAGGCCGACCCGGCAGCGCACCCCGACTGGCCCGAGAACGAGGCCTGGGAACAGGTGATGACCGACGACAACGGGGCGTACCTGGTCGCCGTCGCGTTCGGGGCGCTGGTCCGGCGCCGGCCCGGACAGCCCGACGAGCCCGTCGCCCCATCGATGGCCGACTGGATCTGGGACCGGGTGGCCGATTTCGGCGGTCCGGACCCGCGCCCGGCACCCCGGAAGACCGAGGAGCCCGGCCGACCTGCCGCTGTCCCCGGCAGGTGACCGGACGATCAAGGATCGGTCAGGGCCGGTGGAATTCCACTTCCGGATAGCGCGCTGACGGTCTGTCCAGCAGCGGTTCGTTTCGTCCTCGCAGATGCCTGTCGACGAAGGAGGTGATGTAGGCGCGGATGATGACATCGCAGCGGTCACCGTCGAGGTCCTGGGCCGGCATACCGAATTGCTCGGCCAACGGCGCGACGTCGGTGAAGGAAAGATGCTGCACTCTGTCGATACTCAGCCACCGCTTCCAGCCGGTCAGTTCGCGCCAGGTCTCGTCCCAGGTCGGGTCGCCGCCACCCGGCACGTGATGGGGATTGCCCAGCATCAGCATAGGCCGGTTCACGGGTATGTCGTTGGGGTAGCGGAAGTTGCCGTCCATGTTGACCGCCGCCTTGATGCGCGGATCCGCCAACATGGCCGGGATGGTGCTGAAGCCACCTGCCGAATGCCCGATCATGGCGATACGGTCGGTGTCGATCGGCCCCCCGCCCCGCCACACCGGGGATCTCCCGGTGAGTCGGTCGAGCACAAAGGCCACATCCGCCGCACGGACCGCGCCCGCGCCCGCCTTGACTGAGTCCGGCTGACCGCATACCACGCATCCGGTGGTGTGCCCGTCGGGGAAGGTGGTGCCGTTCGCCTCGTGGTTGTGGCCGATCGCGGCGACGACGTAGCCGCGGCTGGACAGCTCCTCCGCCAGTCCGGTGAGCGTCGCCCGAGGCTGGCCGAAGCCGGGCGAAAGCAGGACCAGGGGACGTTTGCTGTGGGTCCGCAGTGGTTTGGCGCCGACGGTGGAGTGGGTGACCACGGTGCTCAGGAGATCCGGCGACGCGGGAATGCCGGCGGCTTCCAGATACATTCCGGATTCGGCGGCGGTCATGTACGTCGAGGGGATGCTCGAGGGCTCCTCGGCCGGATACCAGACGGAGACCATCAGTTCCCGGCGTTCGCCGGGCACCCAGGGGTCGGCACGGTCGTGGTCTTCGAGGTGCAGTGTGACCATGCCGATCGGATGGCCGCCGCCGGGTGCGGCCAGCCGCAGAGTGGTCGAGCGCACCGGTGCCGTCACCTCGCCCGCACGAGCGGGCGCGGTGAGCAGGGTGCCGGCAATGACGGCCAAGGCCACGGCCGCGGCCCTTGATCTGTATTTCATGAATTTCTCCCCATCAAATGCGCGTCGAGCCGGATTTGTCGTGACACGCTGACTTCCATCACGCGGACAACAGTGCGGTCCATGGGCACACCCCGTCGTCGGACCGTCGCCGACACTTCGCCCGGCCGATACAGCCGCGGTTGTACAACCGCGGCCCGATGCCTTTCCCGACCGAACCTTTTACGATCGCGAGATGGCCGTCTCACCTCGTCTGCCGTTGCTCAAACGCATTCCGCCAGGTTGGTGGACGGCGCTGGTGTGGTTCGTGACGGCGCTGCAGCCGATCGTGGACTACGTCGTGCGGCCGTCGCGGGAGGTGCTCTCGCTCAGCTATCCCCGAAACGGCCTTGGTTCGATGGATGCCAGGGCGTTGCTCGTCCTCGCCGCCGTGCTGGTCGTGGCCGGCAGTGCGCAACTGCGTCGCAGAACGCCGGTGGGCTACGTGCTGGTGGTCGCCGCCACGGTCGTTTCCACCGTGGCTTGGCGGCAGGACGGGATTCCGCCCGCCCAGTTCCTCGCGGTGGATGTCGCCCTCTGCTATTTCGCCGCCACCCGACCTCGGCGGAACTCGCTCATCGCGGCAATCGGCACGCTTTGCGTGCTCGCCGGTTACCTCATCACGCGGTTGATCACCGGGGGCGCGTTCGGGACCGTGCCTGAGGCGTACCTGGCCCTGACCGTGGCCATCGCCTGGCTCATCGGCAACTCGGTGTCCCAGGCCAAGGCGCACACCCGGCAACTGCACGCCCAGGCCGCCGCGCGGTCGGTCGCCGTCGAGCGCCTGCGCATCGCTCGGGAAATGCACGACACGGTCGCCCACAGTATCGGCGTCATCGCCCTGCAGGCCGGCGCCGCGGTCCGGATCGCCGAGACCCGGCCAGTGCGCGCCCGGGAGGCGATGCGTGCTGTCGAGAAGACAGGCCGCGAGACGCTGTCCGGACTGCAGCACATACTCGGCGTGCTACGCGAGACAGACCAGGACCAGCAGGTAGCCGCTCCGTCGCGGCCGGCAGCCGGCCTCGCCGACGTCGAGCAGCTCGCCTCGACGACCACGGCAGCAGGTGTCCGTGTGCAGGTGCGTTGGCAGGGCACGCCCCGTCCGCTGCCCGTGGACATCGACCTGACGGCGTTCCGGATCATCCAGGAATCGGTGACCAACGCCGTACGACATTCAGGCGCCGATTCCTGCCAGGTGAGCATCGACTACCGCGCCGGTGAACTCGCCATCGAGGTTCGCGACCACGGCCCTGGCCCCGTGGCAGGCTTCTGCGCCGGCTACGGGGTGACCGGCATGCGTGAGCGGGTCGCCCTGCTGCACGGTGCCTTTACCGCCGGGCCTCATCCCGTGGAAGGCTTCCTCGTGGCCGCCCTGCTGCCGACACCCGCGGAGGTGGCGGCAAGATGACCGTCCGCGTCCTGCTCGCCGACGACCAGCCGCTGGTCCGCGCCGCACTCGAGATGGTGATCACCGGTACCGCCGACGTCGAGGTCGTGGGCGAGGCCGCGAACGGCGCCGAAGCGGTCCGGCTGACCACCGAGCTCGCCCCCGACGTCGTGGTGATGGACATCCGGATGCCCGGTATGGACGGCATCGAGGCCACCCGGCGGATCACCACAGGCACCGGCTTCACCCGGGTGGTCGTCCTGACCACCTTTGACGACGACGAATACGTCTACGCCGCGCTGCGCGCCGGAGCATCCGGATTCCTTGTCAAGGCCATGGCCCTGGACGACATTCTCGCGGCAGTGCGTACCGTCGCCATCGGGGATGCCCTGATCGCGCCCAGCGTCACCCGCCGGCTGATCAAGGAATTCATCGACCGCCCCCGCACCGCTCCCCCACGACGGCCGCGGCTCACCGGCATCACCGATCGCGAGAACGAAGTCCTGACCTTGGTCGGCAAAGGCCTGTCCAACACCGAGATCGCCCGCGAACTGTGCATCAGCGTCGCCACCGCCAAGACCTACATGACCCGGCTGCTGGCCAAACTCGACGCCCGCGACCGGGTCCAACTGGTCATCCTCGCCTACGAAGCGGGCCTCGTGACACCATCTGGAGCCCTTTCTCGATCTCCACGTAGCCGTTGAGGATCCCGGCCGCGCTCGGCGGTTCGCTCGCCGATGGCCTCCTTCTCCATGAGCACGCCCGCCGCCTGCTCGGTTCGCCGAGACTCGTCCCGGACGCTCATTGGCTTCGTTCGGCCAAGATCCGCTTCGCCGCCTCGGGCGCGGTCCCGTTCGAACGGCGCGCCGACGTCGCCCTCGACCTGACCGCGTTGGCCGGGCTGACCGACCGCGAAAGCTGAGGTGGCCCGTCTCGTCGGCAAACACCTCACCAACCGGGAGTCGCCGCGGAATCTTCGTGACGGTGAACACCGTCGAATCCCACTTGGGAACATCTACGCGAAATCGGGGCTCGGTTCACGAAAAGAGCTGCGGGATCTCCTCACCGGCGGGCATATCGGAGGCTTCGCCGGTCTCGCGCCGCGTCCTGCCCTGCTTTCCCCGCCCGCGAGCGTGGGCGTGAACCCGGCCGATCCGCCGTGGCCATTGCCGGACAATGGCGAATTCCTGGTGGAGCTCGGCTATCCGAACACGAACATAGGCATCTGAATTCATCACGGCTCCCGCACTGGTGGTTCGGTGCGCGGGGGACGATCGGAAAATCTTGAAGAGGCCTTGTATCGAGGACGCCGGTCGGCTGGGTCTGGTACAGGAGGACTGTGGATGCGGGCGCGGGTGCTGGGCACTGTCGAGGTCGTGGCCGGCGGGGTACGGGTCGATATCGGGCACGCCCGTCACGAAACGGAACAGACCTACCTGGACGCCATCGCCACCGGCGCGCCCCTCACACTCGAATCGTTCGTCGACTGGCTGGCGAAACAACCCGGTCGTGAAAGCGCAGCTAAGCAAACCGCCCGCTTCGGACTGACTCCCTAAGGCTTTCACTCCCGGAAAAAATGAACCGTCACGGGTAAGGGACCGGCTTCGGTGTCAGACCAGCGCCGGTCGGCGTGGCGGCTGCTGAGCGTAGTAGGCGTTCTCATACTCGGTCGGAGTGAGGTACTCCAGTCGGGAGTGCAAGCGGGCGTTGTTGTACCAGTCGACCCACTCCATCACTGCGTACTCGACCTCGGACAGGTTCGTGAACGGGCCGTGCCGGTTGACCAGTTCGGTCTTGAACAGCCCGATGATCGACTCTGCCAGCGCATTGTCATAGGCGTCGCCGACCGATCCGATGGAGGCTGATAGCCCTTGCGATGCAAGGGAATCAGTGAAGCTAAGCGACGTATATTGACTCCCGGCATCGCTGTGGTGGATCAACCCTGGCTCGACGGGATGCCCGTGGTGATCTCGCCGCCAGAGCGCCATGTTCAGCGCCTTGGACACCAAAGTGGTCGTCTTCGTGCTCGCCGCGGTCCACCCGACGATGGCGCGGGAGTAGACATCGAAGACGAACGCGACGTAGGCCCATCCGGTCTGTGTCGACACGTAGGTGAAATCCGCCACCCACGCCAGGTTCGGGGCATCGGCGCTGAAGTCCCGGTTGAGCCGGTCATCAGCCCGCACGCCGTCTCTGGCGCGGATCGTGGTTCGTGGTGGACGGCCCCGGGTGATTCCTTGCAGGCCCAGGTCTCGCATGACGCGATCGACGGTGCAGAACGCCACCTGGTGGCCTTGACGGCGCAGCCAGCGGGTCATTTTCCGTCGCCCGTAGACCGCTTCGGGCGTGTCCTGCGCGTCCCGCAGTGCGTTGGTCAGGTAGGCATCGGCGATATCCCGCTCCGACGGTGGCCGGCGGCGGGCCTTGCGGTAGGTCCTGGACGCGATCTGGATCCCGTGTGCGCAGAGCACACGGCAGATCGACTCGACGCCGTGGACCTGTCGGTATTCGTCGATGAACCCGACGATCAGTGGTGTCGCGGGTCGAGTTCCCGCGCGAAAAAGCCGACGCCAGTTTCAAGATATCGTTGGCCTGCTTGAGTTCTTTGTTCTCCTTGCGCAGCCGGTCCAGCTCCGCGCGCTCGGTCGCGGCAAGCTCGCCGGCCGCCGCGACGGGCGGCGCGTCCTGCTGAAGAGCCTTGACGATCCACACACGCAGCGTTTCCGGATGCACGTCCACCATCGGGCCGATGGTGTGCGCGGCGGCGTAGGCGGATCCATGCTCATCCAGGCGATCCAGGGCCAGACGGACGGCCTTCTCACGGACCTCGGGCGGGTAACGCTTGGGCATGATGACCATCATCCTCTCGAAAGGAAGCGGCCCCCGACCCGTGACGGTTCAGATAGCGGGGCCCGTCGTGGGGTACCGCCTGTGAATCACCCGGCGAGCATCAGGGCGAGCCATCCGCCGGTGGCTGCGGCGAGCGCGCCGAAGATGAATCCGAGCCACCGTGGGTAGGTGTAGTCGTCGACGGTGAGTTCACGCACCAAGGCGCTGAGCAGGCCGACCGTGCCGAGCCCGATGAGGACCATGTACCCGTCAACGGCGTTGCGCAGGTCCACGACGGTGGTGCCCTTGCGGAGGAACATGATTTCGCCGGTCGCCGTCGAGACCTGCACCACCACCGAGGTACCCGGTTCGGTGTCGGTCGCCGGTTGGTTGTCGCCGAGCTCGAAGTCCCCGGTCGCGCCGCGGACGGTAGGTGACGTACGAATCCGTGCCCTGCGACGACACATGACGCTCCTGCCGGTGCGCGACGACCGTGCCCTCGATGCTGGAGGTCGGTGCGTCCCGCACGCTCAGGTCGTGGACGGCGTAGGTGAGCACGCCGGCCGAAACACCGAACCACAGCAGGGTTCCGAGGAGCCGCACTACCAGCATCACCCCACCGTAGAGGCGGGGTGACGCTGGTCGGGAGGGCATAACCGCCCTCAGGCCCGCTCCGTGCTTGAGGGACCGCCACGCCAACCTCGACCGCCGGCTCACCCTCGGCGAACTCGCCGACGCCGCGTCGATGTCCCCCAGAACCCTCACCCGGCGAACCCAAGCCTGCATGCGGATCTCGCCGATCGAGTTCGTTCACCGCCTCCGCGTCAGTGCCGCCGCACAGCTGCTCACCACCACCCGGCAGCCTGTCGACGAGGTCGCCGCCCCGGTCGGCTACGCCGATCCGGCCGCCTTCCGGCGAATCTATCGCCGTCACACCGGCGAATCACCGAGTTCCACTCGCTCGCGTCAGCGGCTGTAGGTGAGGAAGAGCGCTCCGCTGGGCAGCACGACGCTCTCGGTGAGAGTGAAGTGGTGCGGATCGTAGGTCGCCTTGCCGCCGAAGAGCGGGATGCCCGAGCCGATGGTGACGGGGGCGACCTTCAGGATCAGTTCGTCGATCTCGGCGTAGAGCGTCCCGGCCAGTTCACCGCCGCCGACGAGCCAGATGCCGAGGCCCTCGTCGGATTTGAGCTCCCGGACCTTCGCGACCGGGTCGCTGCCGACCACTTCGACAGCGGGATCCGGGCTGTCGCCGAGCGTGGTGGAGAAGACGTAATGCCGCAGGTGCGGATAGGCGTCGGTCACGCCCGCGTCCAGGCCGATCCGGTAGGAGCGACGGCCCTCCACCACCGTGTCGAAGAGCTCACCGGGCGCGGTGACGCCGAGTGCCTCGCGGGCCATGACCGGCAGGGTCTCGGGATAGTGCTTCACCAGGTGCTCGACGTAGTCGGGTGCGGGAACGAGAGGACCGCCGGGGACGGACGGGTTGCCGCCCGAAGGGTCCGCGATGAAGCCGTCGAGCGTCGTGGCGATGTAGTAAGTGAGCTTGCGCATTAAGTCTCCAAGGGACCAAGCCAGTCAGTTCCCCTTCAGTTTCGGGCGATCCGGTCCGGTCGATCAACGATCACTCGGCTAGCGTTCGATAAATCCCGCTTATCGTGCGAAGAGGTCGTTGTGGAGCTGCGTGACATCGAGGTGCTGCTGACCCTGGCCGAGGAACTGCACTTCGGCCGGACCGCGGAGCGGCTGCATGTGACGCAGGCGCGGGTCAGTCAGGTGGTCAAGGCTCAGGAACGCCGGATCGGCACTGTCCTGTTCGAACGTGACAGCCGCAATGTCCGGCTGACCCCGATCGGCAAGCAGCTCGTCGAAGACCTCCGCCCGATCAGGCAAAGCCTGCACAGCAGCATCGAACGGGCCACCTCGGCCGCCCGGGAGAAGACCGACGTACTACGTCTGGGCATGATCGGCATCAACGCGGAAGAACTCGACCCTCACCGCGAAGCGTTCCACGCCGGCCATCCCCACGCCGACGTGCGGATCCGGCAGATCGGCTTCGCCGACCCCTTCGGCCCGTTGCGCCGTGGGGAAATCGACCTGGCGCTGCTCTGGCTTCCCGTCGACGAACCGGATCTCACCGTCGGCCCCGTCCTCTACACCGAGTCCGTCGTCCTCGCCGTCGCGGCCGGAAACCCGCTCGCAGACCGGGAATCGGTGTCCTACGAAGACCTCGCCGATCAGGTCGTGATGGGAGGAGCGAGCCCCGGCTACTGGCGCGAAGCGCTCGTCCCCACCCACACCCCCAGCGGCCGGGCCATCAAGATCGGCCCGACCGCCACCAACTGGGCCGAGATGTTCCCCATCCTGGTCACCGGCGAGGCCGTTTCACCCGTGCACGCCCACAGCATGCGTTACTCGCCGGGAATCTCCTTCGTCCCCATCGACGACGCCCCGCCCGCCCGCTGGGCTCTCGTCTGGCGCACCGACGCGGCCACCGACCTCATCCGCGCCTTCGCCCGAACCGCCCGCGACACTCGCTGACGAGCGGCGGCGCTCAGGCCAGTTCGGCGAGATCCTCGGCACTCAGCCGCAGCTGTCCAGCGGCGATGTTCTCCTCCAGATGCGCGACTGACCCGGTGCCGGGAATCACCAGGATCGACGGCGACCGGGCCAGCAGCCAGGCCAGCGCGACCTGCGGCACGGTCGCGTCTCGCCGGGCCGCGACCCTGGCCAGCCGCGCGGTCACGGCGTCGTCGAAGTCACTGAGCGGGAAGAACGGTACGAACGCGATCCCGGCTCGCGCACAGGAATCCACCATCGCGTCGTGCTCGCGGCGCCCGAAGTTGTAGAGGTTCTGCACGGACACGATCGGCGCGACGGCCTGTGCCTCGGCCAGCTGAGGCGCCGACACGTTGGAGATGCCGAGATGCCGGATCAACCCTTCATCCCGCAACCCGGACAGCGTCTCGAGCGCCGACTCCATCGACCCTTCTTCGGGGGTCACGGCGGCGTCCATCCGCAGGTTCACCAGGTCGAGACGGTCGATTCCCAGCGACGACAGGTTCGCCTCGACGGCCCGGCGCAGCCCATCGGCGGTCAGGCCGACGCGGGTACCGGGTTTGAGGTCCTCGTCCCCTTCCATGATCGGCCCGACCTTGGTGACGATCACCAGGTCATCCGGATACGGATGCAGCGCCGCGCGGATCAACTCGTTGGCGGCCACGCCGTCCCGGTTGTAGTAGTAGCTGGTGTCGATGTGGTTGACCCCGAGCTCTACCGCACGACGTAACACGGCGAGCGCGGTGTCACGGGCCGGTCGGCGGGCGCCGTCCGGCCAACCGGTCAGTTTCATGGAGCCGTAACCGATCCGCGTGACGTCGAGGTCGCCACCGATCACCGAATGCCCGCCGGACGTGGCGTCTGCTGTTGTCATGACGACAGCGAAGCAGACGGCTCTCGCTTCGACCGCGTCACCCGACGTACGCCACCGCGTGTTCCCGCACCTCCCGCACGACAAGGGAATGCTTGAACGCGGACGACACAGTGCTCAGCCAGGCGGTTTCCTCCCGCAGGCTGGGGCGCGCCTCTTCGGGTCCGGCCGGCGGGCACGGCCAGCTCCGGCTCGCCTCGCGCATCACCAGCGCCGCCGCGAGTTGCTGGCCCGACGAGGTGTGGCTGTTCCAGCACGACGGCGAGGCCGCCCAGGTCGTGGTCGTACCGGGCACGGAGTTCGCGGCACGTGCCCGCGCGGACGATCAGGCCATGGAACGCCGCGAGCGTGCGCTCCGTGAAGCCCGGTGCACTGGCCCGCAGGTCACCACGCTCGATGGCTGCACCATCGTCTGGCACCGCGAGGAGGAGACCGATGTCGAGGGATGCCTCAAGTCGATCCTCGATCCCCGCTCCTCCGAGCCCGCGCGACGGATACGCGCCGACGGCATCCACGTGCCACTTGACGACGGACCACAGGGACTGACGGTGTACGGGACCACCCGGTTCGACCGGCCGCGCTTCGCCACGGCAGCGGCGTTGACCCCGCAGTACTCCTACCTGCTCGACGGCATCAAGCAGTCTCGCGGCACCACGGTCGGCGGCTGAGCCGCGACTCCCATGGTGAGAAGTGCTGGCCTGGACTTGTCCAGGCCAGCACCTACCCCCTCCCGCATGGCGAGGCGCCAGGCGCTGAGAATCATGCCCGCCGTGGCACCACACGTGGGCGACGGCCCAGCAGACGGGGGCATCCTGCTGAATCGTTGACCAGGGCGTGCCTCCCGAAGTCGGCCGCGATCGCTGTTCTGTTACCCCGATCACCTGCCCTGGCACGAATCTGTGCCTGCGTCGGCGCGGACAGCGCCGGTCTCGACCACTCACTCCCGCGAACCCGGCGAAGCTCGCGCACGCTGCGCCCAGGCCGGGACGGGGTCAAGCCCCGGCAAAACATCCGGGGCTTGACCCCGTCCCGGCGAGCACGTCGGCCGGCCGGGCCCCGCCGGAAGCGCTTGATCCAGGAGCGCGATTCTGCTCAGTGAGATGCCTTTCCTGTGATGAGAGGTTCGAGGATGGCTTCGATCTGCGCGTGTCGTGGACTGTCCCCGACATGGTTGTTGCGACACCAGTCCAACGCGGTGCGGTTCTGGGCGGCGTCTCGTTGACGGGGGTCGGCACCACGGCCGAGCAGGTGCCGGACGCCGGCGACTCTGCCGTTCGCCGCCGCTACGCATAATGCTTGCCGTCCCCAGGGGTCGGCGGCGTCGATGGGGGTGCCGGCGTCGAGGAGTTGGTCGACGACGTCGAGGCGTTCGTGGTCGGCGGCCATCACCAGCCCGCAGATGCGCTCTTCCAGCGGGCCGCCGGGGTGGAGCCAGCCGGTGATGTCTCCGGCGGCCGCAGCTTCGGCGAGGCTGCCTATACGGGCGCCGGACGCGACCAGCAGGTCGACGACGTCGGCCATGCCGAACACCGCCGCATGCCGCAGCGCTGTGCCGCCGGGGACTCCGCCGGCATCGGCTGATGCGGTGGCGTCGAGGTCCGCTCCAGCGTCGATGAGTACCCGTGCGACCTCGGCGTCGCCGTAGCTGGCCGCGGTGATCAGCGGGGTCTCCCGGTCACCCGGAGCGCCATCAACGGCCGCTCCCGCAGCCAGTAGCGTCTTCGCCATCGCGCCGGTGCCGGGCAGCTCGCGCCAGACTTGGTTCGCGGTGTCGTAGCGCAGCATCGCGACGTAGCCCAGCGGCGTCGCGCCGAGCGGGTGATCGCTCCAGTTTTGCATCGGCTCCACGGCCAACCGCGGCTGCTCGGCCACCAGCTTGGCCAAGCTGGCATCGTCCAGGCGATTGAGCAGTTCCCGCCGCTCGATCTCGGTCTTGAGCCGGGCCCAGCCGGCGAAGCCGTACTCTCTCGCCACCGCAAGCTGAGCCGAGGCCAGGTTCAACCCACCTGCCACCGATCTCAACCGGGCCGTAGCCGCCGGGTCGCCACCCTTGGCCGCTCGCAGCAGATCCTTCGCCTGGTGCCGCACCTGATCGATATCAGGGCGCGCCGGAAGCCGTGACATGACATCTCCTTCGTCCGCTGGCGGTCCGCGAGCCAGATCGAAAGAGATCGCCGGTGGTGCTGGGTGGCGCAACCGTTGAGGTGGACTCAGTCCTATCCGCGGACCCGGAGGCGTCCTCGCACGCCACGCAGCCACACTAATTCATCCAGCAGCGCGTCGCCACCAGCCAGCCGAACCGGCACGGTGCCTAAGGACCCCTCCAGGAACGGCAAATTCTGCGCGTCGGCCCGAGCAGGTCGACCTCGAAGTCCGAGCTCCTTGGCACGGACTCCGGCGATCTCCAGCATGCCGGGGCCGAGATCGACACCGGTCCGTGATCCGGGACCTGTGGGACCTGGCCCGGAAGGTCCCGACCAGGACACTGTTCCGCGACCCCGACACCCGGGCAGTACCTCGGCGTCGACCGCCGCCACACCATGCTCGAGATCGTCGTGAGCGACGTCGAGTTCACCGACCCGGCCACCGACCTCGTCCCGGACGCGATCGTCACCAGCTACCACCTCGGCAGCGTCTGGCGGCCCATGCCGCCCCCGATCATGCGCATGCACCACCCGCTCAACGACACCGCCCCCCGACAGGACCTAGGAAGACGCCGGCGAGCTGCTCGACTTCAACGAACGCACCGGCGCGATGGACACCACCGCCGAAGACCTCGCCGAGCTACACGCACAACTCAACCGGGCGACACAAGCCTGACCAGCACCGACAAGGCCGGTCGTCGAGCCCGGGTAAACGCGGATAGCCGCTCGCCGCGATCCGGCAGGTCGTGTCCCTCTGTCTATGTCGTCGCGGTGCGCAGCTGCGTGATCAAGACATCGACGTCGGCGTCGGTCGGGACGGTGGCACCGGAGCGATTCTCGGCCCAGTCGGTCCGCAGGTCGCGCCACCACGCGCGCGGCGACCAGAAGCTCGAGGGCACAGGACGTGCGAGCGGGGTCACGTCGGTGGTGGCGTCGGCCAGCGGGGTGACGGTGGTGAAGTCATGGATGACCTGCGGGCTGGTCGTGTCCAGGCAGAACCGCTCGCCCACCACGGTGGCGGCAGCCCGGCGGTCCCAGGTCGCGTCGGCCAGTTCGTCGCGGTCGACCCGCACCACACCGCGCCCGCTCACGAGCGGCAGGAACACCACGTTGTACTCCCACGCGATGACCTCGCGACCAGCGGTCGCGGCGAACAGGTCCCGCAGCGCCTGATACTGGGCGACCCGGCCGACGGTGAGGCGCCGCTCGGTGCGCAGCCTCATCACCAGCGTCGAGACCGCGAGCACGGTGGCCGGGGGAATCAGAAGCACAAGCAGCAACCCGGACCAAGTGAACTCGCGCGTCATCGTCAGCACGCTCCACAGCACGACGAACAGCACCGCCGCGCTCGGAACAGCGGCGAGGTACAGCCGCCGCCGACGTTCTTTCCGGACAACCCGGTCGTTCATCCCGATCACCTCGCCTTGATCTACGAGACGTCACGAACGCCTGGCCTCCCGTTACCGCCTTGGCTCACCCCAACGCGGCACCAAAGCCGCAGTTCAGACTGGTGAGATCACGTATTCAACTATCGCGAGTTCGCGGCGGAGATGACCGTGTGTGATCACCCGGCGCGTTGCGGCTCATGTCGTCCCGGCCTGAGCGGCGAGTCTGGTTGGTCGCGGTCAGCCAGTTGACGCGTGGTCTGTGCAGACCAGCAGCGGCGACGGCTGACCAACCCGGCGCGACGATCGACGCGCCTCGCGACCTCACCGCGCTGAAGGCGTCTCGCAGCAATACGGCGTTCGAAACGACTTCCGTGTCTTCGATCTGCGTGGTCATCCCGACGCGAACACCCCGTGGCCAGCAGCGAGATCGAGGAAGTCGCCTGGCTGGGCTACGAGGGAAAGGACCGTCTCTCCGCGGTGGGCAAGCTCATCTTCGACCACCGGCGGGAGACCGGCCTCCTGCGCTGACTATTACTTCAGTTCGTCGAGGCACAGCACGCGTTCGCGCGGGATCAGCCCACCCACGCCCGACGCCCACGTGAGCTTCATGTCCGTCGCCGGCACGGAGGCGCACGTCGTGGTCTCAGTGGGGAACTCGGGTTCTCTTTCGATGGCGAGCACCTTGAAGTGCGCTCCCGCGCAGTCCACCGTCTCGAGCTTCTTCGCCGCGAAGGCATCCCCGGGGAGGCAGTCCCCGACAGCCGGCAATCGCGCGCCCGGATTCTTGAGGTTCTCCAGGCAGAGCAGGACGCCGTCGGGAGTCGCCTGCCTGCCCTGGAAGTAGTACAGGTCGGCGGTGGGGTACTCGTCGCATTCGGACCCGCCCGAAATCAGGACCCCGCCCTCCGACTTCCCGCCCTTTTTCCCGACGACCTTGAAGTTCGCTTCCGGCGTCCCGCACTCGGCGTTCCTGACACTTTCCGGGTTGTCGACGTCGCCCCTGAGACAGGCGCCTACTTCGGTACGCGACGCCGTCACCGGAGTCTCGTCGAAAATCCAGAGCAGGACTATGGCGCCGATGACTCCCAGGATGATGACCGGTTTCAGCCACGTCTTCTTCTGCGGCACCGTCTGTTCGACGGCGGGCGCGGGATGGTTCTCCACGGTGCTTCCCCCGGTCCGATGATCTCTTCGGGGGGCCTAGCGCTCACCGCCGGGAAAACGTTACGGCCGCGCCGCAGGTCAGAAGCCATATCCGCCCGATTTCCGGCGGAGTCGGCGACCCCGAGGGAAGGCGGCGACGCGTGCTGGGGGTGGCGAGCCAGTCGCGCAGGCGCTCCGGAGTCATGTCGGTGTGCGGGTCGAGGGTGTTCACCGGCGCACCACGGGGGAACCAGGCCAGCTTCGGCGGGCTATCGACGACGTTGTGGTGGAGTCGGCTCCCCTGCTCCCCCGGCGCCACAAGGACTGGTCCGCGCGCGGACCAGTCGAGCGCGCGGACGCGTCGGTGTTCGTCGAGGAGGCTCTCGTGACGGAACGCGGCGCACCTGGGGGAACCGGCTTCCGAATACGCGCGAAACAGTACTTGCCGAACAGACTTTCGAGGCAACTTGCGCTTATATCTATAATAATAAAAGCATATGAGGGTCACCCGCTTGGCGGATTACGGGCCCTGGGAATTTCTCGCTACGGTATTGTTGTCAAGCCGATCAGACATGGGAGAAGTCGCGTCGAACGGCACTCGCAAGACGAAGTGGGGGCGCACACTTTCGATCAGTGAGCATCCTGCCACTTGAATTAAGTCGCAGCAGCCCAAGAGCGGGCTCATATGATGCGTCGAGCCTTGCGCTAGGCAATTCTTGATGCATGAAATGGGGGTGCCTGATCTGATGTCCGGAGAAGAATCCATACAGCGCAGCAACCCCTCAAGGGTACGCTGAGCACTGGACATGTCGTCAGGGCCCGATGGGGCATACGTCGCCACAAGCCCTGTCCTGGCGACTTGTGGCTGTCGCGGCAGTCGGGTCTTGCGGTGAGTGGCGCAGTGCCCCTGGGGCACCTCAGGTGATGAGTCGCGACCACACTTTGACGTAACCCGAAGCGCATGAAATATATTCCGGCAGGTTTACCACATTTCGACCTTGGATCGAAATACAAGATGGCCGCCTGTCATAATTCGCGCTGCTCCCAGTCTGGTTTATTCATCCGCTCTCAATATGCGGACTTCAGAAGAGGGGATTTAATAGTGAGGATGAGACAGATTTTCGCTGTGTGCTCGGCGATCGTTGCCGCGGCCGGGTTGGGCGTCGCAGGAGCCGCGCCCGCCAGCGCTGCCGCTTCGCCGCGCGTGATCGAGGGCGAGATGCACATCGGCCGGTTCGACGCGGCGGTCGCCGAGAAGCACGGGTACGAGATCCGGACCAGACCGGACGGCACCCAGTACTCGGTGCCCACAGGCGCTCCAGCCGACGCTGCCCCGATGAACGAGGTCGACGGGACCTGTGGCCGTTCCTGGGTATGGGAGGACGGAATCGGCAACGCGTCCATAGTCCTGAGGACTGGTTTCCACGTCCGCAGGGAGGTTGTCGCTCGGAGTTGGCGCGTCCGGCTGGATGACAACGGTGGGACGAGCACCCAGCACTTCTCTGGCGGCTCCAGCGGTCCCTACTGGGAAGAGATCCGCGCCATCCCCGGCCTGACCCGTGGACCCGGCTACGCCGTGGTCAGGAGCGACGGCTCGAACTTCGCGGTCCTGACCGACGGGGCGGTCTGCTTCTCCGGCGGCCCCTCGGCCCGCACTACCATCTACTGAACCATCCAGCGGGGCATCGCCCCTCCCGACCACGATTGCGATACCTCGCATGGACACTGACGACAACGGGGCCCCGCCGGCGCGGGGCCCCGCCCTCACCGACTACCTCACCGACTTCCCCGTCCCGCTCGCGGTGGCCGGCGCCGGCCTCGGGCTCGGCGCGATCACCAGCTGGTCCAGCCACGGAGCCGACGACCTGACCTCGGCACTGGAGGTGATCTACGCGCACGGCACCCGCCTGGGGCTGGCGATCACCACCGTCCGCTCCACCCGCGGCATCGACCCACGCGGCCTGCCCATCGAGACCCCCGCGATCCAGCTGATCAACTTCCTCACCCGTGCCGCCGTCCACGCCAACCCCGACCGCTACCGGTTCGACCCCGAGGACCCAGGCCCAGGGCCGGACCCCGCCGCCCGGCTCGAGCACGACCGGCGCATCCAGCACGCCACCGACCAGGCCCCGCGCAGCACGACGACCGTGCTCTGCGACGGGCACCCGGTCACCGGCCAGCGTGTCACCGTGCTCGAGCACGCCGTCGTCGAACTGCCCTGGCACGACGAGCACACCGTGCTCTGCGTCGGCACCTGCGACATCCTCGACACGCTCGCCCTGCGCACCTCCACACCCGAGGACCTCGCCCACCTCTGACGTCACCGTTCTCTCCGGCGCCTCCCGCGCCAAACGGCGAACGCGTTAGAGGACACCGATTACCTGCTGGAGCACTCGCCCGTGGACCTGGCGGACAAGCTCGCCGGGAACACCGCCGACGAAGATGGCTTCCTGCTGCGCGTGGCCGCACCCCACCGCGAAGACAGCGGGTATCCCCGCGAGTTCACCGACGGCACCCGCGCCGGCCAAGGAGTGCAGTCCCTCCACCGCCGGGTCAGTGCCCATGACGGCAGGGGCGCAGAGCCCTGCCGTCTGCTGGCCCTGTGGCCGGGTGCGCACCTCCATGGGAGCCACACGGCGAGGTGAAGTTGGTGTCTGCCTGACCTCGGCTCGGGGAAGGCGACGTGGCGGGGGCATCCAGGTCCGTGAACAGCTCGACGACCGCGACCTTCAACGCGTCCGCGATGAGGAAGACCTTGTCGATCGCCACACCGTGCTTGGCGCCCTCGACCTCCACGTAGAAGGACCGGTCCACCCCGGCCGCCGCGGCGACGGCCGTCTGGGTCATCCCGGCCCGCTCACGCAGGAACCGCAGCCGACGCCCGAACGCGGCTCGTCGTTCGAGGGCAACCACCTCGCGGGTGGACTGGGGATTCGGCACGTAAACCACGGTAGTCCACGCCCATGCTGTAGGAAATATCCAACTAAGTCTGCTGCGTCGGGACTTCAGCGCGGACGCGCCATGCGAGAAAATGGTCGGCGATATCACCTACATTCCCACCTGGGAAGGATGGGTCTATCTGGCGACCGTCATCGACTGCCACACCAAAGCGGTCATCGGATGGGCCATGGACGACAACTACCGAACACCCCTGATCGAGAAAGCCATGCACATGGCCGTCCGGAACTACTCAATCAAACCCGGAGCGATATTCCACACCGACCGCGGCAGCAACTACATGTCCGCCCAATTCGCGAACACACTCAGATCTCTCGGCATCCGGCACTCCGTCGGCCACACAGGAATCTGCTACGACAACAGTATGGCCGAATCATTCTTCGGCGCCCTTAAAAACGAGCGAGCCCATCGAGTGATTTACACAACACGAAAACAGGCCACCGCGGATATCACAGCATACGTAGAGCTGCGCTACAATAACAAACGTCTCCACTCAGGGCTCGACTACAAGACCCCCAACGAGGTCTACATCGAGTACCTAAACCGGCAGCAAGCAGCGTAGGCCAAGCCACCACGAAGCTGTCCGGGAAGATCGAGGCCCCTCATACAGTGATCTGTTGATCTTGGTGGCCTCATCCTTGGTGCTCTCGGACGCACGAGCCCACGCTGGCCACTGCCGCCGATATCGCCGGTAGGTATGTTGCAACCGATTTGGCGGCAGCTGAAACGCAAGCACCACAGTATTCCTAGCCCGGCGAAGCGAATAGACCAGCGTGGACCGAACCTTGATGACGTGGCTCATTGAGGTTCTTACTCCTGATCGGCTGGTTTGGCGGGGCATCCGTCCAGTTTGACGGCACCCTAGATCCTACAAAGCACGCTGAAGGGCAGTAGCCACCGTAAGCAAGCCCGCGCCGAGATCCTTCACAGCCTTGGTGTTCTTCGTTGCTCAAACAGATGCCAAACCAGCACGCCTCGGTCCGATCCGAGCTGTCAGAACCGTCCGATCCGCTCGAGTGCCGCGTCGATGCGACTGACTCGCTCGACGTCGGCTGCGGTTTCCTCGTACCGGTAGCAGGCCAGGCGGACCCGGCCGGCGGGCGTTGAGGTGGGGTCGCAGTCGCCAGTTCGCCAGGCTGGGGTTGTCGACGATGACCTCGAACCCGGCGTCCGGGTCTGCGGCATGCCGGGCGACGGCGTCCCGGACCAGCGTGGCGGTCGACGGATCGGCCAGGTCGGTGAACTCACCGACCTGCTGGAGAACCTCGACCACGCGCGAGGCATAGGCAGCATCGGCCGTCCGGATCCCCTTGCGACCACGCACATTCATGAGTCTCTTCCTGCACCGGGTGATCCGAGGACAGGCAGGCGCCCGCTCTCGACAGCTCGAGCGGTTTCCCGGGGAGTTACGTCGACGTCCCCGCATCGGTGACCATGTCGGCGAGGCCGCCGAAGTCGAACTCCACCGCGTACTCCGGCGTGCCGGGCGCGACATCCGCCAGCGTCCGCAGCACGGCGACGACAACCGCACGGACGTCACCGTGGAGGCCCTCACCGGTCCACCCGGGAAGGTCCTCCACTGTCCTCCGGAAGCCGGGGTCCGCCACGAGAGCCCCAGTGGCCGCGGCCAGCAGACGTTCGGACAGCACGGCACCAGCGGACGGCGCACAAGGACACTGCCGGGTACCACACCTGGGCGTCGGCGACCTGCTGGACACTGGTCCGGCCGTCGGCGTCGAACGTGAACGCAGGAACCGGCACCAAGCGTCCTCTTTCGAGAAGAAGCTTGTTGACCAGGCCGTATTTGTAGCCCGAGGGCAGGAGTTCTGCGGTCATCGGAACACCGTAAAAGATTCTTCGTTACGTACCGAAGCAAGTGCTTGGGGACCACGTGGGGACCAGACCGCTTTTAGCGGCCGAAGCACACTTGACTGGCACAGAACAGGGTCAGCGGTCCGCGGCGAGTGTCCAACAGTGCCGCGGAGACGTCGGTCACTCGACACCGTCAGCTCATAACCGGCTTGACGATAAGCGAACCGTAAAAAGAGAAGGCTCCGCCGTCGAAACGGCGGTGCCTTTTCCTGAATCACGAGCTGAGCCGTGCGCTGTTCGGCCCCTTTTCGGTGACGCTGATCTCGCGAAGCTCACCGCGCAGGAACCGCGCGACGGTAGACCTCGATGGCGCCTTCATCGCCCACGAACTCGCTGATCATGTACGGCCATAGCCACGCAGGCCGGACAAGTCGCGTAGTCCCGGTCCTCAACACCATCTGCCCCTTCCGATTCAGTTCCGCCCGATCAGGAGAAATACCAGGCCGTTGCACGCTGCAGCTCGCCCTGCCGAACCAGGAGACGTCACCTCGCGACCTGCCGATGGGCTGATCGGCGGTTGGTGGAGGTCTCGGGGCGGCCTGCCACAGCGATTACCACTCCCGGTCCTCGGCGAAGCGGTCGGTGGCGGCGATGATCGCGGTGGTCATGCTGCTGCCGTTATGGCCGGTGTCGTCGAGAACGACGAGTTCGCTCCCGGGCCAGGCCCGGTGCAGTGACCAAGCGATCCCGAGTGGACTGCTGGCGTCGTAGCGCCCGTGGATCAGCACGGCGGGAATCCCGTGGAGTCGCCCGATGTCGCGCTGCAGTTGCTCTTCGTCGAGAAAGCAGCCATTGGACCAGTAGTGGGTGACGAGGCGGGCGAAGGTCAACTGAAATGCCGGGTCGGCGATCGACAGGAACGGGGTGGCGTCGGGGGCCAGCGAGATGTGCGTGTCCTCCCATTCGCACCACCTGTGTGCGGCCGTGGCCCGGATCTCGGGGTCGGGGTCGTGGAGCAACCGGCTGTAGGCGGCCGACAGGTCACCGTCGCGTTCGGAGGCGGGCACACTGTCGCGGAATCGTTCCCACTCGCGCGGGAAAACGCGGCCCATGTCGCGGGTGATCCAGTTGGTGTCGCGTCGGTCGCCGTTGGTGATGGCTGCGAGTACCAGTTCGGTCACCTGCTCGGGATGCGCTTCGGCGTAGGCGAGAGCGAGTGTTACGCCCCATGAGCGACCCCAGACCAGCCAGCGGGTGATTCCCAGATGGCCCCGCAGTGTCTCGATGTCCCTGACGAGGTGCTGCGTGGTGTTGGTCGACAGGTCGACGACCGGGTCGGCAGCCGAAGGGATGCTGCGCCCGGAATTGCGCTGGTCAAACAGGATCACACGGTAGCGTTCCGGGTCGAAGAGGCTCCGCATCCCAGGAAAGCTCCCCGTGCCGGGACCGCCGTGCAGCACGACAACCGGCTTGCCGCCGGGGTTGCCCGACACCTCCCAATAAAGCGAATGGCCGTCGCCGACATCCAGCATGCCTGACTCGTATGGATCGATCGGTGGGTAACGCATGTCGTCAGATGTACTCGCCATACACGCATGATCTCGCACACGGGTGCCAGACGAGAGGGGGCGGTTCGCCGTGGACCCAGAGGAGGGTGCTGCACCGTGGGCGTGGCACCTGGCCGCACTCGGCACGCCCTAGTGTCCTGCGCCGAAGTGCGTGTCGTAAGTACGCGGGCAAACACGGTGACCCGTTCACCGAACTCGCGTGATCAGAGCCGCAGTGCCAGCGCAGGCAGTGACGGAGAAGGCGGTGACGGTCGAGCTTCGCCAGAGCGGCGCGAAGCCGATCAACGTCGAGGAGTACCTGAAAGCCGGCAACCTCGACACGGCAAAGGCGCGGGCGCTCGCCGGATACGCGGCTGCGAAGTGCTTTGGCGCGCACTTCAACGGATCGTTCGCAGCGTCCGGTTTGCACGTCGTGGGACGTCGGCTGAGACGGGAAGCGGTCATGAACATCCGAGAGACTCCGGTCGGCATCGCCGACATCGTTCTCACCGAGAACAACCATCGCGTGCCCGGAGCGACAGTCTGGAACAACAAATACGCCATTGGTACGGCGCAATGGACGTTGAAGGGGAAGATCACTCTTCCCTGGACGGAGATCCCAATGCCGCGGGTGATTCAGCGACCCGAATGCTGAACCGCCCGGCATTGTGGGTCGAAGACGCACGTGGTCCGCGTGGGCCTGGCGTCCAGGTTGGAGCCGACCGTGTCACCGTGCCAAGATCTTGTGACGGCAGCAAGAAACCCTGACAGAACGGCGATAGGACGCCGCGGCAGACGTGCCCGCGCTCGATGTCGCCGTACGTGAGGCTGTCTCGAATTTGTTCTCAAGCCAAGGAGTTGCTCGTGAAGGATCTTCCAGGTGTGACCATCGACGAGACCGGCGACGGCGCCGCTCATCGATGGGCCACCGATCCGGCACTTGGCGGCGTTCCTGTTCAACTGGTCGAGTCGGTTCGTGAAGTGTTCGAAGATTCAGGACTCGTAGTGACTCGTCCCGCCGTCCGGGAAGTCGAGAGTGCGGAATACGGCGCATGTCGACTTGCTGTCGACGATCGAAGTGTCGCGTTCCGTGTCGCCAAAACAACTCCTACCAAGGTCGGACAGTTCGTGACGATCTGGACGAGAGCCGCCCCGGACAGTGAGATCGCACCGTTCGATACCACTGACTCGATCAGCTCCATCGTGATCGCGGTCTTCAACAAGGATCATCGCGGGCTCTTCATATTCAACAGCCAGGAACTGGTGCGTCGCGGCATCATGTCGGTCGAGGGGAAGGGGGGTAAACGTGCGATCAGAGTCTATGCCCCTTGGGTTCAGGCGGAGTCCAAGCAGGCGGTTCAGACAAAGCGATGGCAAGTCGAACGGTTTGTTCAGATGCAACCCCGGATCCCGTTTACCTCGGATCTACTGCGACAGCTGCTGTAGAAGATCCCTTCGACGACGGTGCCCATGTCGTCTCATATTTCGGTAAGGACAGTCGGTGCGACACAGTATCCGCGTCGCCGATCCAGTGTCCGCTGGTGATGGTGGCGCCGTCGTCCCGTCCATCGTTGCTTCGTGCGCCTACTAGACTGCGATGCGTGACACAATCGGCAGAGCCGGGGCATCTCGTCGTCGGGCGGTATCGCCTCATCAGGAAGCTCGGCGCGGGCGGGTTCGGCAGGGTCTGGCGGGCACGAGACGAGACTTTGGACGTCGACGTCGCGGTGAAAGAAGTGTGGCTACCGACAGCGATCACCGCAGCCGAGCACGCCGACCGGCTGCGCCGCGCCGAACGGGAGCCCGCAACGCGGCGAGAGACGCCTGCTCATCCCGGTCGCGATCGCCGTGGCCGCGATGACCGGCATCACGACCACCGCCATCGCGACCCCGTCCACCGTGAAGGCCAACCAGTGCGGCTACGCCCAATCCCGGCACAATATCGGTAACGGTGAGATCACCGGTGACATCACCGGCACTCAGGGCCGCCCTGGCAAGGTCGGCGTCGGCTACGCCAAATTCGCAGGTAGTCCCGTCACAATCAGCATGGGCTGGGAGAACAGCGCCGGCACTCAATTCCCCTGGCGCGAGACGCGGACGATCGCCGCGGGTGGAGGCTGGTTCGGGCCCGTCTGGGACTCATGGCTCGACAACAAGCCGATCAGGCCATATGTCTGGGTCGCAGGAGCAGCGAACCCGATCTACGGTGCTCCTGTCACGGCCTCGAGCTGCTGAACGACAGCCCCGCCATTGAAACACCGCAGTACCAGCCTCGTGACCTTCCCGGGCGACTCATCTGCCCAGGAAGGTCACGAGGCTTTCCGTGTCGACGGCGCCGGAAAAGAAGACTTGACAGCACGGGGGTACCGGGGATGTCCTCACGAACATTGCCTCTCGGTCAGCACCAACCACCCCACAGTGCCCAGGACGAGCACGACGCCGGTCACCAGGATCGGGCCGTAGACCCGATCCTGGTGATCCGGCCGAGCCCGAACGCCGACGGGGAGCTCGACGGGCCTCTTCCTCCCGGAGGCCACAAAACACACTAGGGACACGAACCCTGTCGAAGCGAGGAACGCGCTACTCGTCTGGGCCGAGCAAGCAAAAGCCCGTCCGAGGGCGAACCACCGCACCGGCCGTGGCAAGAGACATCGGCGCCGGTTTCAGCACTGAGCGCCGCGACCATTCCCCGTTTTCTCTTCGTCCTTCAACGAGCATGCGCCACGAACAAGCAAGAAAGTTGCCCATCACCATGGCGACGATAGACACAAGCGCGATCCAGGGGGCGGCGTGCTCGGGCACGGTGGCTCCGTTCGGCGGGTGCGGATGGCCACTCGTCATCGAACCGGGTCTCGTGCCGAAGGCGGTCGCGAATCACCCTGATGTGGCGCTGCCCTGCTCCATCGGGGGTGAATCCGATCATAGAAGAAGACCGCGAGGAGTAGCCGAGCTTGCCGAAAATGGCGTCGAGGTCGTAGGGCACGTCCAAGGGCTCAGCCGATAGTCCCGCCGGCTGTCCTTTGCCTCACCCATCGATGGTATGTCCGATTCAGTACCAAGGGAGGTACCGGATACTTTACAGAGCACTACGGTCGGGTGTTGATCGATCTGACACTGCTGAATCCCGTCCCATGCTGGACTCCCCTTTCAGTACAGGAGGCCGAAAAACCATGTGGATCCGACGTATGTCCATGATCGCCGCCGCCCTCGTCGCCGGGTCGCTCCTCGCCGGGCCTTCGGCTGTGGCCGAATCACCGGCCAGGCCGCCGATCGAACCTTTCATCATCGGCGGCAAGGTCGTCACGACTCCTTACTCGTTCTTCGCTTCGCTGCAGCGCAATGGCCGTCATTTCTGCGGGGCGTCGCTGGTCGCCCCGCAATGGCTTGTCACGGCAAAACACTGCGTCCAGGGCTCCACAGGTGGCGGCTTCTCCGCCCGGATCGGCGCGATCAACACCGGCTCCGGCGGCGAGCTCATCACCGCGGCGAGCGCGACCCTTGGCGCGAACGACATCGCCGTGGTGAAGCTGTCGCGAGCAGCCACTGCCACGCCGATCAAGATCGCGGCCTCCAGCCCGGCCGTCGGCACCGTCAACAAGCTGATCGGACACGGTCAGACCTGCGGTACCCCTGGTTGCGGTGGTGCCTCGCCACAGCTTCGCGAAGTGGACACCACTACCGTCGCAGACTCCAGGTGCACCGCCGATTTCAAGCGAGGCAAAGAGATCTGCTTCCAGGGCGCACCCGGAACCAGCGCCTGCTACGGCGATTCCGGTGGTCCGTCCATCTTGGACGGTAAGCTGACCGGCGCCACCAGCCGATCCGGCAACAACAGCAGCAACTGCCTCAACGGTCCCGGGATCTACAACAGCGTCCCCGGCTATCGCGCCTGGATCGACCAGGTCACGGGCGGCGCGGTGACGGCGTGGGAAACGACGTTATAACCCCTCACGGGCTCTGACGGCCACGTCCCGAGCGCCTCGATCGCCCCGTGAGCGACAAAACCAAGCGTTCGATATTCGGCACCATCCCACGAGGGCGGAGGGCACCGACACAAACCGCGGCCCACTGCCGTGAAGGCCTCCTTCCCTACCTTCAAGGTAAGGAAGGAGGCCTTCACGACGTCGACAAGAACCCTGTCAAAGTCCGATGGCGGGCGGCCACTTCACTCCACCAGCCCGCCCGGGAAGCAGCTTTGTCCGGAAGGAGGCTGATAGTCGGGGTTCTCCCATACGAAGTTGATCCTGTTGCCCTCCGGATCCGGGATCGAGCCGCACTTGACACCTTGGGTCGCGAGCGCGCTGACGGTGTCGTCGATGTCCTCGACACCGATGACGACAGAGTTCCTACCAGCGGCCTCGGCGTTGCCCGGGTTGTCCTGCGCCAGCCTTTCGAGCGCGCAGAGACCGGCGAGCCGGACCGGCGCCTTGTCGTTGCCGAGCTGGTCGGCGGCACGGGTGTACTGCTCGGTCAGCCGCCACTCGAGGGCGTCCGCCCGGGCGTCCTCGAGCGGCGGCGAGCACGAGGGTGCCCGCGGTCTTGATCGCCTCCAGCTGCCGGTCCGGCCCGCCGTAGACCAGCACGAAGACGACCACGATCGCCCGTCTCGACAGGACCTCGACACCGCGTTTGCCGTCCTCGCTCACGGGACAGGGATGCCTCAGCGCAGCTCGGGGATGAGCTCGCCGATGAGCCGGATGCTCTTCAACACCTTCTCGTGCGGGATGCCACCGATCTGCTGCAGGCACATCATCCGGTCGATGCCCAGCTCCGCGTAGGCCCGCAGCTTCTTGCGGCAGGTCTCCGGACTGCCCACGATCAGCGAGTCCTGGGCGCTCAGCACGCTGAAGATCTCGTCGTCCGGCACGGACTCGCCCTGCAGGATCCGGGCGATCAGGAGATTCGCCTCCGTCGGGACGTTCGTCGCCTCACCACGCAGGAAGTCGCCGGTGAGGCCGCCACCGTCGGGCGCGGCGACGATCTGCTCCTGCCGGGCGTTGAGGCGCACGAACTCGCTCGCTGCCTCGAAGAACGTCAGAGCCGTCACCGTGTACCAGGCCGCGGCCGCGGCGGCGCCGTTGCGCATCGCCTCTTCGTCGGTGTCGGCAC
The DNA here is from genome assembly GCF_055584485.1 of Amycolatopsis sp. NPDC102522. Lineage (NCBI taxonomy): Bacteria > Bacillati > Actinomycetota > Actinomycetes > Pseudonocardiales > Pseudonocardiaceae > Amycolatopsis > Amycolatopsis sp. NPDC102522. The sequence goes on from NZ_JBVJLY010000006.1 coordinate 27,006, forward strand.
AGTGGACGAACGTGAAGAACCCGACCTGGTTGTTGACGAACGCCCCGACCGGATCGGCGCATTCCCCGGCCGCGTCCCGGTAGAGCTTGATCAGCCTTCCCGCGCGCTCCAGCGATTCCCACATCGTCGTGCCCAGGACACCCACCCCGCGCCTGCCCGCTTCTTCGAACGACGCCGGACTCGCCGCAGCCTGCCAGAGCGGCGGATGGGGCTTCTGGACCGGTTTCGGCGAGATCGGCACGTCGTCGACGCGGTAAGCGTCGTTCTCACAGGAGAACCGTTCGGAAGTCCACATTCGCGGGATCATTTCGAACGCCTGCTGCGTCTGGGCGCGGGCCTCGTCCGGTTCGATGCCGAACAGGCGCCATTCCGGGATCGTCGAGCGGGTCAGGCCGAGTTCGACCCGGCCTCCGCTGAGATGGTCGAGGGTCGCGGCGCGTTCGGCGACGCGGATCGGATGGTTGAACCGGCCGGGCGCGAGCACGGCGGAATGGCCGAGCCGGATCCGGCTGGTCCGCTGCGAAAGCGCGGCCAGCATCAGTTCCGGCGCGGACGACAGGCTGAACTCCTCCGCCCCGTGGTGTTCGACCTGCCACCAGCAGTCGTAGCCCAGTTCGTCGGCGAGGACGGCCTGTTCGATCGCTTGGGAGAACCTGAGTCCCTCGTGTCCTTCGGGCCACGGCCGCGGGTTCTGGATCTCGTTGAACAGGTCGATCTTCATCCACAGCCTCCGTCTGCTCCGGGTCACCGAAAGATCAGTCAGCGCGTGCGCGCGCCGCGTTACAGAAGTCGCACGTTCGGCGCAACGGGGCCGGAACGCCACGGATGCGAACGAAACCCGTTCGTCATCAAGGCGGGCAAACGGGTTCAGCCGCACACAATCAGGTGACGGGCACCGGACACGCCTTTTCCCGAATGCCACACCCCGGTCGCGGATTGTCGTGAACCCGACAACACATCGGGGACGGTAAATCGGGCATGATCCACTCACAAGAGTGAGCAGAGCCCGGCAATGGCACGTCCCCTTGCGCCGGAAAGGGGAATTGTCAGTGCTACTCCAATGGCGGCATTCGCTTACGACGCCACTGTCGTAACGTCGATTCTCGTTCCACATCCCGCAACGAATTCCGCGATACATGGAGGTTTTCGTGATACGACGTCCTCTGCGCACCACGACCGTCCTGATCGGAGCCGCGGCAGCCGTCACCGCCTTCGCGGCCCCGGCCTCGGCGGCGACTTCGGCGCTGAACGAAGCGGCGAGCCCGGCCACGCTGGCCGCCGCACAGCAGAAGCTCGGTACTTCGCTCGGAGCCGCTTTCGCCGGTTCCTGGCTGGACACGACGACCGGCCGGCTGGTCGTCGGCACCACCGACGCGAGCCGCTCGGCCGGGATCCGTTCGGCGGGCGCGGTCCCGAAGGTGGTGCGGCACAGTTCCGCCGAACTGAAGAGAATCCAGTCCACATTGGACGAAAGAACCGCGGGACTGCCGGGCTCGGTCGCGGGCTGGTATGTCGACGCGCCCGCGAACGAGGTCGTCGTCAGCGTGGTGGGCGGCGACGCCGCGGGCCGGGCGTGGGCCGAAGCGGCGGGTGTCCCGGTCCGGGTGGAGCGGGTCGAGAGCGCGCCCCGTCCGTTGTGGAGCGTGGTCGGCGGGCAGGGTCTCTACTTCAGCGGTGGCGCCTGTTCGGTCGGGTTCAACGCCCACGACGATGACGACCACTACGTGATCACCGCGGGCCACTGCACCGAACTCGGCGGCACCGTGCACGGCGTCGACGGCACCATCGGCCGGGTCGCGAGGTCGTCCTTCCCCGGCAACGACTACGGGACCGTCGAGGTGACCCACTCCGACGTCTCGACCCCGCCCCGGGTCGACCGGTACGAGGACGGTAGCGACGTGCGGATCGAGGGTGCGGACGTCGTCGGCGTCGGCGGGCGGATCTGCCGGTCCGGGATCACCACCCACTGGCAGTGCGGCCGGGTCGAAGCGCTCGACCAGACGGTCAACTACGGCAACGGGAACGTCGTGCGGGGCCTCACCCAGACCAACGCCTGCGCCGAACCGGGCGACTCCGGCGGCTCGTTCGTCAGCCGCCCCTCGTCGGGTTCCGGTACGAAACTCGTGCAGGCACAGGGAATGACGTCGGGTGGTTCCGGCGACTGCCGCTCGGGCGGCACCACCTTCTTCCAGCCCGTCAAGGAGGTGCTCAACCGCTACGGCCTGACCCTCGAAAAGGACTGATCACCCCGCCGGGAGGGGCGGCCGGACCCTCGGCCGCCCCCTGATCCACCCGGCGAGTTCGCCCGCCTCGCGGACCAGCGTCTCGATCTCCGCCCACCGGCGGCGGATCCGCTCCTGATCGGCGACCAGCGTGCCGGAAACCATGCACAGGAACAGGTTCGCGTCCGTCCCGACCTCCGCGAGCCGCAGGAACGGAACGCGGTCCTCCTCGGTTCCCGCCCCGTGTTCCGCCGCCCACTCGCGGGCCAGCATCCCGGCGCCGTGACACGCGTCGACGAGGAGGGTTCGGACCTCTTCCGTCCGGTTGCCCGGGCTCTCGGGAGGTTTCCCCATCAACGGGAAGATGTTCCAGGCCACCGAGAGCAGGCAGTCGGCCACGTCGTCCATCGACTCCACGTTCACCGCGCGGAGTGTTCCGGTCCGAGCCCGCTGCCAGGCGTAATGACTCGCGCGAACGGCAGGATCGACCCGATCGGGTGGCGGGCGTCAGAAGCGGCGAAGCTGGAACGTCCGCACCGACGAGTCGCCCGCGAGCAGCGCGTCGAGGTGGCCGGTCAGCACCATGACCCCGGACGGGGTCGCCGCCGCGGTGGTCGGTTTCCCGTCCGGCCACGGAGTCACGATCCGCCGCTCGGCCGCGGTACGCCAGTGATCGGCGGACGTCACCACACGGACCGCCCTCGGTCCCGGACCACCGAGGTCGTTGGTGACCGAGACGAGCGCGCCGTCGCGGCGCAGGACGAGTCCGTCCCCGCCGATCAGCGGACGCTCCAGCACGACGTCGGCGGCCTTCCCCGAGTCCATGTCCACTTTGAACAGCCGTCCCGACTTGTACAGGACGGTGAGCACGTAGCCGTCCGGATGCCAGACGACGCCGTTGAGTCCGAACCCCTCACTCGCGAACTCCGGACTGGTGACGTGCGCGGTGATCCGGCCTCGCGGGTCGACGCGGAACAGCGCGTCGCCGAGGGTGTCGGTGACGTAGGCGTTCCCGCGTGGATCGACCGCGACGTCGTTGGCGGCGTGGTCACCGTCGCCGACGGCCAGGTCGACCAGCGCGATCCGCTTTCCCGTACGCAGATCGAAGATCCCGAGCCCGGACTGCCGGTTCACCGGCGACGGCGCGGACCGTTCCCCGAGCCCGAGATCGCCGTAGGTGACCAGGAGCCTGCCTCGTGCCGCGTCGACGGCGATGCCGAACACCGACACCATGCCGGGGTCGCTCACCAGGGTGCGGACGGTCCGGTCGCGCTGGACCACCGCGACCGTGCCGAACCGGACGGAGCCCACCAGAGCGGTCTGCCTGCCCGGATCCCAGGCGACCCCTTCCGGATAGAGGGACGGCGCGGTGATGTCCACCGCGCCTCCCTTGGCTTCCGCGGGTGCCGTCCCGATCCCGGCGGCGACGGCGGCCAGAAGTACTGGCAGGACCAGACGTTGACGAAAGCGCATTGTGTTTCCTCCCTGTCGCTTTTCGTCTCCGAGCCTGGCGTCCCGGGCGCGGCGCAACCAGGTCAGGCGGATCCTGTTACCAGGACTACCCGGCTTCGTCGGTCGCGCGCGCGTCGACCACGCTCAGGCCGGCGATCAGCCCGGACAGCCCTTGGTGGCCTTGCGGCCGGATCGCGAGGATGCCGCTGACGAAGAACAACAGGTTCGCGAGCGGCTCGAACCCGCCGTTCACCGCGGACGCCAGGGTGAGCAGGGTGTAGTAGCCGCCGGAACCGGCCAGGAACCGCAGGATCATCCGCCACAGGGCGGGTTTCCCGCCGTCCGGACCGGCGGGGCGCAGCAGCACGATCCGCTGGCCGAAGCTGGCGCCGTTGCCCGCGACGGGGATGACGAACAGCAGGAGCACCGCGGGCAGCAGGGTGCCGATCAGCGCGGTGACGACGGCGTTCTGTTCGCCCGCGAGCACCACCGTCACGATCCCGGCGGTGGTACCGAGCAGGACGACCGCGAGGACGTCGACGGCCATCCCGAGCAGACGGCGCCGCGCGGTGACCGGTCGCGGGGTTCCCGGCGGGGCGGACGGCTCCTTCCCCGGCACCAGGCGAAGCAAGGGGGCGAGCCCGAAGCCGACGGCGGCGCCGAGGGTGTTCATCAGCAGGTCGTCGACGTCGGCCAGCCGGTACGGGCACTCGAACAGGAACCAGACCCCGGTGAGCTGGGTGCACTCGATGAACAGCGAGACCGCGAAGCCGAGGGCGACGGTGGTGAGGAAACCCCGCCGGAAGAGGTGCCGCACGAACATCCCGAGCGGCACGAACAGCGCGATGTTGAACACCGCCTGCTGGACGGCGGGATTGCGCAGGAACGCCCGGAGGCCGGCGCCGGTCTGTTCGCGGCGGATGTCGGCGACGAACTGGAAGGGGCGCAGTTGTAGATGGCTGGACGCGTGCTCGGCGCACCAGGACGCCGTCGTCTCCGGGATGGGGAGCAACGTGTACGTCCACAAAGACATGGCGTAGACCAGGAATCCGAACACCAGCAAGACCCGCCAGAGCCCGAGTTCGCCGCGTCGCCGGTAGCTGGCGGCGATGTACGGGACGGCCAGGAGGCCCGCGAGCACGAAACCCGCGAACACCGCGATGACCGCGGAGATGGTCGGATCAGTCACTCGCGGAAGCTAACAACGCTCGCTCCGGAGCACCCGTTACGCCACCTGGCCGGGTGACGGCGTCGGCCGGGGCGAGGGCTCGCTGATGCGCGAGCGCGGCGATGGCGAAGGTCAGATGGACGACGACCCAGTTGCGGTCCTCGCGGTGGACCCGCTGCAGAAGGTCGAGTGTGGCGTCGCCCGGAGCGCGGCCTTGACGGCAGGCGTCGATGTACGCCTGGGTCAGCTCGTCGACGTTCCTCCGGAATTCCGCGAAGGCGTCGGCGGGTTGGGCGTTGAGGCAGAGATCCACGGTCACGTCACTGAGCGTTTCATAACGCGACACAAAGTTACGACTTGACGGGTTCGGAATCACTCACGTGAGGTAGGCCCGCGCGGTTCTCTGTGCTCTGCGTCACGCTGAAGCGAGTCCGGCGGGCACCCGGTGTTCCCGTTTGGCCGCCTTGGCCGTCTTGGCCCGGCGGGTGACCGGGAAGCGCTGGTCGAGTTCGACCAGCAGCGGAGTCGCCGCCATCAGTGCCAGCAGTGCGAGCCCGGCGTAAGCACCCAAAGTCGCGATGATCGTCATTGCTGCCTCCTCGGTCCCCGTGCCGCCTGTTCCGGCGGCCTGGAACCAGGATCGCCTCCCGGCAGGGGGCGGCGGATCGGTCATCCGGCGGAGTCGCCTCGACCGGTCGGCCTTTTCGGCACCGGCCTTTCGGCCGACCCGGGACGGCGATGCAGCAGATCGAACCGTGACCACATGGCCTCGGCCGCTTCGATGGATTCTCCGGTGCGGACCGGATCGACGGCGGCGAGCTGGGCGACGATGGCCTGCACCAGGCTCATGCCCGCGGTCAGCGACGGGAAGAAGGTCACGCCTTCCGCAGGCACCATCAGCACCTGCTCGACGGCGCCCGCCAGTGCGGGGCTGGCCGCGTCGGTGATGGCGAAGGCGCGGGCTCCCCTGGCCTTGGCCTCGTCCGCCGCGAGCACGGTGCTTTCGTACAGCCGCCAGAAACTGATCGCGATCAGCACGTCCTCGGAGGAGAGTTTCGCCGTGGCGTTGGCGAGTTCGGCATCGCCCGCGGTGACCGCGTGGACGTCGTAACCGGCGAGCCGCGCGTTGTGCGCGAAGGCGATCCCGACCGCGGCGTAACTGCCGTCGGCGATGACGAGCGTGCGTCGCGCGGCGGCGACGGCCTCCGCGACGTTGCGGATCTCGTCCTCGGCGAGCCGCCGGTTGAGCAGAGCGAGGCTGTCGAGGTCGCGGCGCAGCGACGCCGATCCGGGCGAGTCGACGTCCCGGTGTTCTTCGGCGACCTGCGGCGCGCTCAGCGAAGACAGGTACCGCGCCCGCAGTTCCTGTTGCAGCGCGGGCCAACCGGCGAAGCCCAAAGCCTGCGCGGTGCGGGTGACGGTGGCGACGTTGACCCCGGCGAGCTGGGCGAGCTCGGCCGTCGAGCCGAACGACGCCCGGCGCGGTTGCGAGACCAGCACTTCGAGCACGGCGGCCGACTTCGGCCGCAGGCCGCGTTCCGGCGTCCGATCCCGAAGCCACGCCTCGAAACCGTCGTCGGTTCCCGTCTCTGTCACGCACGCCCTCCCTCGACCGCGTCACGGTAACGCATCGTGCCCGTCGGACCACTTGCAACAACCATTGCAGTTTTGCCGAAACGCAGTATACGTTGTCCGCACTCCTCGTCGCCCGAACCACGGAAGGCGTTCCCCATGACGCTTCTGGCACGACTGGACCGGCTCCCGCTGAGCCGTCCCCATTACCTGCTCCTGTTCATCGGCGGGCTCGGTTACACCTTCGACGGTATGGACTCCGCCGTGGTCGCCTTCCTCCTGCCGAGCGCGAAAGCGGCCTGGGGCCTCGACAACGGGCAGCTCGGGCTGATCGGTTCGGCGACGCCGTTCGGCTTCCTCTTCGGCGCGATCGCCGCCGGTCTGCTGGGCGACCGCATCGGCCGCAAGAAGGTCATGATGTACGCGCTGGCCTTCTACGCGGTGTTCTCCGTGCTGGCCGCGTTCTCCCCCAACTACGAGGTCTTCCTGGGCGCCCGGGTGCTGGCCGGAGCCGGTGCGGGTGCCGAAAGCGCGATCATCGCGCCGTTCCTGTCGGAGTTCGTCCCCGCCAAACGGCGCGGCTGGTTCGTCGGCGCGCTCGCCGGGTTCTTCTCGTTCGGGTTCGTCATGGCCGCGCTGATCGGGCGGTTCATCGTCCCGACGGTGCCGGAAGGCTGGCGGGTCGCCCAGCTGATCACCGCGCTGCCGATCGTCATGCTGCTGTGGTGGCGCCGTTCCCTGCCGGAATCACCGCGGTTCCTCGTCGCGAACGGACGGCACGCCGAGGCCGAGAAGATCGTCGCGAAACTGGAGCGGGACGTCGAAAAGGCGACCGGGCGGGAACTTCCGCCCGTCCCCGAGGCCGACGCCCAGCCCGCGACGGAAACCCCCAAGGTCAACCTGTTCAGCGCGCTGAAGTTCCTGTGGAGCCCGGCGATGGCGCGCCGCACGGCGGTGATCTGGACCGTGTGGTTCGTGATCACGTTCTCCTACTACGGTTTCTTCTCCTGGATCCCGACGCTGCTCGTCGAACGCGGCATCACGGTGACCAAGAGCTTCGAGTTCTCCATCATCATCTACCTGGCGCAGATCCCCGGGTACTTCTCCGCGGCCTGGCTTTCGGAACGGCTCGACCGCAAACACACCATCGCGCTGTACCTCGCGGGTTCGGCGGTGAGCGCGTTCTGGCTGAGCCAGATGGACGCGCCGTGGTCGATCACCCTCGCCGGGGCGGTGCTGTCGTTCTTCCTCAACGGCACCTACGCCGGCGTCTACTCCTACACCCCCGAGGTGTTCCCGACCTGGATCCGCGCCAGCGGCACCGGGCTGTCCAGCGCGTTCGGCCGGGTCGGCAGCATCCTGGCCCCGACGATCATCGGCCTGTCCTCGGCAAGCCTCGGCTTCGCCGGCGTCTTCGGCCTGACCACCGCCGTCCTGGCGGCCGGGGTGGTGTGCGTGGTCGTGTTCGGCCTCTCCACCGCCGGCCGCTCCCTGGAAGAACTGACCGAACACGGCGCGCCCGTGAAGACCGCGAAGGAGATGACGAAGTGACCGTTCCACTGTCCACTGTGGAGGACAAGACCCGCGCCACCATCGGCGTACGGCTGTTCACCGTGCTGGCGTGGGTGCCCGAACGGCGGGCGCTGCGCCGGGTGCACAGCAGCCACCCGGCGGATTACCCGGTCGGCGGCGAGAAGACCGTCGAGGTGGCGGCGGGCTGGCTGGAGCGGTGCGTCACCGGGCAGGAACCCTACTTCGGGCCGGACAGCGCGGCCGTGCGGGAGATCTTCGCCGATCACGAACTCATCGACAGGCTCGGTTGCGGCGCGGTGATCAACGTGCCGGTGGTGGACGACGACGGCCGCACCCTCGGCGTCCTCAACATCCTCGACGCCGAGGGCAGCTACGACGACGATTCCGTCGCGGCGGCCCGATCTCTGGCACCGTTGGCTGTCCCGGCTCTGCGCGAACTCCTGGAGGAGACCCGATGAACGGATCGCTGCTGCTGCGCAACGCCCGCCTGCTGGACCCGGTCAAGGGCGAGTACACCGAGGGAGACCTCCGGTGCGCCGACGGCCGGATCGTCGAGATCGGCGAAGGTCTCAGCGCGGACGACGTGCGGACCGAGGACCTGCGTGGCGCGTTCGTGCTGCCGGGTCTCGTCGACGCCCACGTACACGTGACCGCGTCGACAGCGGATCTCGGTTCGCTCCCCGCGTCTTCGCCCACTTACGTGACCGCGCACAGCGCCCGCACCATGAGCCGGATGCTGGACCGGGGCTTCACCACCGTCCGGGACGCCTCCGGCGCCGACTACGGTCTCGCCGACGCGCAGGCCGAGGGCCTGTTCCGTGGCCCGCGCCTGCTGTTCTGCGGACGCGCGCTGAGCCAGACCGGCGGGCACGGCGACAGCCGGACCCGCGGCGCCAACGCCAGCGAAGACCACCCGTGCTGCGCCGGTCTCGGCCGGGTCGCCGACGGTGTCGACGCGGTCCGCGCGGCGGCGCGCGACGAACTGCGCAAGGGCGCGCACCACATCAAGGTGATGGCCTCGGGCGGCGTCGCCTCCCCCACCGACCGGATCGACTCGACGCAGTATTCCGCCGACGAACTGCGCGCGATCGTCGAGGAGGCGGAGTCGGCCAACCGCTACGTCGCCGCGCACGCCTACACCGCCCGTGCGGTGAACCGCGCCCTGGAGCTGGGTGTGCGGTCGATCGAGCACGGCAACCTGATCGACGATCTCAGTGTCGAACTCTTCCTGCGGCACGACGCGTACCTCGTGCCCACCTTGGTCACGTACTGGGCGCTGAAGGAGGAAGGGCGCGAGCACGGCCTGCCGGAATCCAGCTGGCGCAAGGTCGACGAGGTCCTCGGGGCGGGTATGGCCGCTTTGGAGCGAGCCGCTCGCGGCGGTGTGAAACTGGTGTACGGCACCGACCTCCTCGGCGGGATGCACCGGCACCAGAACCACGAGTTCCGGCTGCGCGGCGAGGTCCAATCCGCGCTGGAGGTGATCCGCTCCGCGACGTCGACGGCGGCGGACCTGCTGAACCTGACCGGCGAGATCGGCACCCTGTCCCCCGGCGCGCACGCGGATCTGCTCGTCGTGGACCGGGATCCACTGGAGGACATCGGCGTCCTCACCGAGCCGGAGAAGTTCCGGCACATCGTCCAGGGCGGAACGGTGGTCTCCGCCTGACGCATTTCGTCCTCTGATTGCGGTAGTCGCGCGTGCGCGGACCGGGGCCAAAGGCGTAACTCGCGTGATCAGACACGTGACTCGCGTGATCAGACACGTGACTCGCGTGATCAGACGGCGAACTCACGTGACTGGATGGACGACACGCGCGACCAGGGCTCGCCGCGTGTCGTCCATCTGATCACGCATTTCGTCCTCTGATTGCGGTAGTCGCACGCGCAAGGAGCGCAAGCAGAGGACGAAACGCGGTCAGAGGACGAACCCGGCGGGGAACGGGTCGTCGGGGTCCAGCAGGTAGGTGGCGTTGCCGGTGATCCAAGCCCGCCCGGAGAACTCCGGCACCACGGCGGCGACGCCTCCGACGGTGGTCTCGGCGACCAGTTCGCCGGTGAACGTGGTGCCGATGAACGAGCTGTTCTCGAACGGCGTGTGCAGCGGCAGCTCACCGCGGGCGTGCAGTTGAGCCATCCGGGCCGAGGTGCCGGTGCCGCACGGCGACCGGTCGAACCAGCCGGGATGGATCGCCATCGCGTTCCGCGAAGCGCGGGCATCCGAGCCCGGAGCGAGGAACTGGACGTGCTTGCACCCGCCGATCAGCGGATCGGCCGGATGCTTCGGCGGACGCTGGTCGTTGATCGCCGCCATGATGTCCAGTCCCGCGGCGAGGATCCGGTCTTTCTCCGCCCTGTCGAACGGGATGTCCACTTGGGACAGTTCGAGGATCGCGTAGAAGTTGCCGCCGTAGGCCAGGTCGTAGCGCACCTCGCCGAGACCTGGCACCTCGACGACGGCGTCGCGCTCGGCGAGGAACGACGCGACGTTGCGCAGCTTGACGCGTTCCGCACGGCCGTCACGGACGTCGACCTCGGCGTGCACGAGCCCGGCAGGGGTGTCCAGGCGCACCACGGTCTTCGGTTCGGTCACCTCGACCATGCCGGTCTCCACCAGCACGGTCGCCACGCCGATCGTGCCGTGCCCGCACATCGGCAGACAGCCCGACACCTCGATGTAGACCACCCCCCAGTCCGCGTCCGGCCGGGTCGGCGGCTGCAGGATCGCGCCGCTCATCGCGGAATGGCCGCGCGGCTCGTTCATCAGGAACTGCCGCAGGTGGTCCATCTGCGCCATGAAGTAGCGGCGGCGTTCGGCCATGGTGTCACCGGGGATGACGCCGACCCCGCCGGTCACCACCCGCGTCGGCATGCCCTCGGTGTGCGAGTCGACGGCGGTGATCGACCGGATCGACCGCACCTACGCCACCCCCAGCGAGGCGAGCGCGCGGCGCATGTCGGCGGTGACCTGCTCGTGGTGCTCGCCGGTCAGCGGGCCCCGGGGCGGACGGCACGGCCCGCCGTAGCGGCCGACGAGGTCCATCCCGAGTTTGATCGCCTGGACGAACTCGGTGCGCGAGTCCCAGCGGAACGCCGCGACCAGCGGCTCGTAGAGCGCCCTGGCCTCCTCGAGTTTGCCGGCCCGCGCCAGTTCGAACAGGCGCGCCGACTCGGCCGGGAACACGTTGGGGAAGCCGGCGAACCAGCCCGTCGCGCCCATCAGCAGGCTTTCCAGCACGACGTCGTCGGCGCCGCTGATCACGTCGAGGCCCGGCGCCTGTTCGCGGATCTCCAGCACCCGCCGCACGTCACCGGAGAACTCCTTGACCGCGACCACGTTGTCGATCTGCGCGATCTCGGCCAGCAAGGCCGGGGTGAGGTCGACCTTGGTGTCGATCGGGTTGTTGTAGACCATCACCGGCAGGCCGACCGACGCCACCGCCTCGAAATGCGCGAGCACCTCGCCGCGGTTCGCGCGGTACATCGTGGGCGGCAGGCACAGTAGGCCGTCGGCGCCGTCCTCGGCCGCGACCTCGGCCCAGTGCCTGGCCTGGTGCGATCCGGGACCGTGCACACCGACGACGACGATCCCGTCCTCGCCCACGGTTTCGATCGCGGTGCGGGCCACCCGGCGGCGCTCCTCGTCGGTCAGCGACGAGTATTCGCCGAGGGAACCGTTCGGGCCGACGCCCCGGCAGCCGTTGTCGATCAGCCACCGGCAGTGCGCGGCGTAGGCGTCGTAGTCCACGGCCAGCCCGGCGGGCGCCGACTCGTCCGCCCGGTACGGGAGAGCGGTCGCGACGACGACGCCACCGAGGTCGGGGGTGCTCATTCAGGTTCTCCTTCGGTTCGGGCGGCGAGCTCGCCGAGCCGGATCGGCTGGGCGATGGGGCGGTGGTGCCGTTCGGTCCCACCGCGGAGTTCGGACACGGTCGGGCCGCACATCCGGCCCTGGCACGGGCCGAGACCTGCCCGGGTGCCGAGTTTCAGGGCGTGCGAGCCGGGGCAAGCCGCGTCCTCGGCCGCCCGCGTCAATTCGCCGTACGTGGTTTCCTCGCAGCGGCAGACGATCGTGTCTTCGCGCAGCCAGCCTCGCCAGGCCGGGCCGATCGGATGGGCCGTGGCGAGTCGCCCGGCGAAGGCGAGGGCCCGGTCGCGCGCACGGAGCAATGCCGGGGACGGCTCTCCCCCGGCGGCGGCGTGTCCCGCCACCGCGCCCTCGGCCGCGGCGGTGACGGCGCCGCCGATACCGGTGATCTCGCCCGCGGCGAAGACACCGTCCGCTGTGGTCCGCTGCGCACCGTCGACCCGGACGAAACCACCGTCCAGGGCGCAGCCCGCGGCGACGGCCAGTTCCGGTTGCGGCACGAAGCCGTGTCCGACGCAGACCGCGTCCACCTCGTACGTCCGCTCGGTGCCGTGGACGATCGACCAGTCCGCACGGACCCCGGCGGTCACGACTTCGCGGACGCGGTCGGCGCCGCGGGCTTCGATCACGGTCCGGCCAAACCGGTACGGGACGCGATGGCGGGCCAGCGCCGCGGCGTACCGCGCCAGTTCGCCCGCCTTGCCGACGTGCGCGGCCAGACGCCACGGGCGGGCCGACCATCCTTTTCGGACGGTCGAGAGCGGGTTCGCTTCGAGTACCGCGACCACCTCGGCCCCGACACCCAGCAGCGATTCCGCGACCGGCAGCAGGAACGGCCCGGCCCCGGCGACGAGGACACGCCTTCCGATCGCGACCCGCTCCCCCTTGGCCAGCGCCTGCGCCGCGCCCGCGGTGTACACGCCCGGGAGTTCCCAGCCCGGGAACGGCAGGGTGCGGTCGTGCGCGCCGGTCGCCAGGATCAGCGCGTCCGGGACGAGGGTCAGCCGCTGCCGTCCACCGCCGTCGGACTGTCCTCGCAGCAGGTGCACCCGGCGCTCCGCCCGGTCGAACGCCCAGACGGCGGACCCGGGCCACCAGCGGCACCGCGGATGCGCGAGCATCCGGCGACGCCGGTCGAATTCCGGTCCGCCATGCCGTGCCGCGTAGTCCTCCGGCGACATGCGGTGGTACTGGCCACCGGGCGTTTCCGCCTGGTCCAGTACCGTGACGCGGGCACCGGCCCGCAAGGCGTGCTCGGCGGCCGCGAGCCCGGCGGGCCCGGCGCCGACGATCACCACATGCCGGCTCACGCGTTCTCCTCCCGTGACTGGGTACGGATCTCGTCGCCGTCGGCGGCCGGACGGCGGCACGCGCGGACGTCGGGCACGTCGTTGACCGTGAGCAGGCAGTCGAAGCACGCCCCGATCCCGCAGAACACGCCGCGTGGCGCACCGGAACGCGTGGTGCGCCAGGAGATCCTGCCCGCGGCGAGCAGTACTCCCGCCACGCTTTGGCCCGCGATCCCGGTCAGGGCTTCGCCGTCGACGGTGATCCGGATCGGCCGGGCGCTCACGCCAGCACCGCCGGGCGCGCCACAGTGAACTCTTCGACGGGCATCGCGGGTTCCGCCCCGATGAGCAGTTCGCGCAGCAACCGCGCGGTGCCGACGCTCAGCCCGATGCCGGCGCCTTCGTGCCCGGTGGTGTGCCAGAGGTTCCCCAGCCGGGGATCCTCGCCGAGCACCGGGAGGTGATCGTCCACATAGGGACGGAATCCGCCGTACGCCCGCATCACCGCGACGTCGGCGAGCGCCGGGAACAGCCGCAGCGCCTTGACCGCGATGGCGCTCAGCACCTCCGGGCGGATCGTGTCGTCGAAGTCCACCCGGCGGCGGGACGAGCCGATCAGCACGGTGCCGCCCCAGGTCGACTCGACGACGGCGGAGGTCTGCAGCTCGCTCGAATCGGCCCCGACCGCGCCGACGTAATCGGCGTCGTAGACCTTGTGCCGGATGACACCGGGCATCGGCGTGGTCACCAGCACCTCGCCCCGGCGGGGGCGGATCGCGATCGGGGCGCCGAGCCGTGCCGAAACTTCACCGGCCCACGGGCCCGCCGCGTTCACGACGACGTCGGCCTCGATGACCTCGCCGGGCACGCGGACGCCGGTGATCCGTCCCTTGTGGACGGACGCGCCGACGACCTCGGTGTCGGACCGCAACCGGGCGCCGTGGCGCAGCGCGGACCCGAGCAGGGCCAGCGCCGCACCTGCGGGCTGCACCTGGGCGTCCTCCGGGTAGTGGAACGCGGCGGTCACCTCACGGGTCAGCGCTGGTTCGGCGTCGGCGAGTTCCTTGGCGGACAACGGTTCCGCGCGGACCCCGGATTGCGAAGCGGCGAACGCGGTGAGAGCGCGGGCACCGTCGTCCGTGGTGGCGACCACGATGCCGCCCTTGGGGTCGTACTCGATCGCCGAAGCGGCACGCGCGTCCTCGTCGGCGATCTCGGCGACGACCTGAGGCCACAGCACTGTCGAAAGTTTCGCGAGTTCGAGTTCGGCGCCGTGCCCCTTGTCGGAGACGAGGATGTTGCCCTCGCCGTGCGAGGTGGTGCCTCCGGCGGGACGGCCGCGATCCACGACCACGACGTCGAAGCCCGCCAGGCTCAGCTCACGGGCACACGCGGCGCCGACGATCCCCGCGCCGAGTACCACCACGCGCGTTCGGTTCATCGACCCTCCAGCGTTCGGTATAGCGAACGATCGGAGACTAGGTTCCTTCCCGGAGAGGTGTCAATAGCTCGGGAGGGGTCAGCCCTTAAGTACCGGATGCGGCCTGCCGTCGAGCCGTTCGTCGGCGCGGTACTGCAGCAGCAGGACCGAGTGCACCGGCCCGTCCGAAGCGGTGTAGCAATGCGGCTCGCGGGCGTCGAAGGCGACGTAATCCCCAGGGCCGACCTCGACGGTCCGGCCCGCCACCTCGACCCGCAGCGAACCGGACTGCACGACGGTGTGCTCGATCCCGACATGCCCCTGGGAGCGCTGCGGCGCGTCACCGCGCACCACCTGGTCGTACACCTCGAAGACGCCCTCACCGGTCTCGATCCGCCGCAGCGGCCGGAGATCGACACCCTCGCCGCTGAGCACCTCGACGTCGGCGCCGCGCACCACGATGAGTGCGCCGCCCGCCCGGTGGTCGAGCAGGTCGGAGATCGCCACCTCCAGGACCCTGGACAGGCTGAACACGGTTTCGATGGTCGGATTGCCGCCACCGGACTCCAGCTGCGACAGCGTCGCCTTGCCGATGCCCGACCGCCGCGACAGCTCGGACAGCGAAAGCCCCCTCGCCGCCCTGGCCGCGCGCAGGTTGACCGCCAGCATGTCCCGGATCGAGGGCGTCTCGTCCTCCACTGCCGTTCCCCTGTCGTTCGTCAAACCCTGTCGTTCGTCAAACCGTACGACCGGAGGGCGAATCGTTCGCTTTGCCGATCGAGTTCGCGGACATCATGACACGGCTCCCGACGGGGAGGGCATAGCCGTGGCCGATGGGGCGACGCGATGGTGGGCGGCTCCGGCCGCGATGAAACTCCTTCACCAACCGGTGTGTCACCGTCGACACAGGGTCACGGGCGCACCGTCGGTTCCCTCGAGCGAGGAGATTCCCGTGCAGCTGATCCGCAGATCCGCAGGCCGACGACTTCGGGCGTTCGGCGCGGTGCTCGTCACCACCCTCGGGCTGACCGTCGCCGTGGCCACCGCCCCGGCGACGGCGTCCGCGAACGCCTGTCTCACCGGCACACTCGCCTTCGACCATCTCGACGCGGAGGCCGGGACCGGCAAACCCGTGCGCACGCAGGTGGCGCGGAACGCGAACTGGGAGCTCTGGGGACGCACCGGTTCCGGAGCGGCGAGCAGGCTGGCCGCGGGGATCACCGGCGCGTCGGACGGCCGGTTCGCCGCCTGCCACACCGCTTCCCTGGCCGAGGCGTACGTCAGGTTCCGGTCGAGCAGCACGTCGATGTGGCGGGTCGTCAAAGCCGCGAACAACACCACCGACTACACCTTCGACTCCACGCGCCGCACGAACGTGTCCAGCACCCAGGACCTCGGCACGGTGAAGGTGCCGTCCACGCTGCAGCGGGCGTGGAAGGTGGTGGACACGCTCAACGTCCTCTACTGGAAGCGCGCGAACCCCGCTTCGTCCTGCTGGTCGAGCCGCCAGTCCGACGGCCGCTGTGACCAGATCACGTTCGTCTGGGATCCGAAGGTCGCCGACGGCGGCTATTGGGACTACCCGAACACGAACTACGTCTTCCTCGGCGCGACGATGCCGGATTCGAAGCATCTCGTGCTCCACGAAGCCGGGCACTGGCTGCAGTGGCAGCTCTACGGGCACGGCTTCCCCGTGGTCGACGACTGCAATCCGCACTACATCGAGAAGCACAGTTCGGAATCGTGCGCGTGGACCGAAGGGTTCGCCGACGCCGTCGCCGCCTACGCCCTGGGCGACTACCGTTACGTCTACGACAACGGCGGCTCCTACAGCTTCCGGAACGACGCTTCGACGCCCGGCTGGGACGCCGGCGACACCGTGCAGGGCCGGGTCGGTTCGTCCCTGCTGGACCTGTGGGCCTCGAACGGGCCGGACGGCGGGAACTGGAACCGCACGATCGCGCTGATGACCCGCGACTTCAGCCAGGACTTCCGCGAGTACTTCACCGAGGACCGGCCGGCCGCGGGACTGTCCACGACCGGCGCGGCCGAACGGATCCTCGCCGGGCACACGATCTCGTACTGAGCTGAAGGGAGCTTTCCCCGCATGCCATGCGGGGAAAGCTCCCTTCAGCTCCTGGCGGCCCGGACCCAGGCGGTGACCTCGTCGGCGGTCGAGGGGAACCCACCGGAGAGCAGGTCGTGCCCGGATCCGGTGACCACGACGTTGTCCTCGATGCGGATGCCGAGGCCGCGCAGTTCCGGCGGCACCGTGCGGTCGCCGGCGTGGAAGTACAGACCGGGCTCCACCGCCAGCGCCATGCCCTCGGCGAGCGCGCCTTGGCGATAGGCGCCGGGACTAGCGGAGGCGCAGTCGTGGACGTCCAGCCCCAGGAAGTGGCCGGTCCCGCAGACGATGTACCGCCGATGCTGCTGCCCGTCCGGCGACAGCGCCTCGTCCACCGAAACCGGAAGCAGGCCCCAATCGTGCAACCCCGACGCGAGCACGCCGAGCGCCGTCGTCTGGAAGGCGGCGAAGTCCTGGCCCGGGCGCACCTCCGCCAGTGCCGCGAGATGTGCCTTGTGCACCAGGTCGTAGACGTCGCGCTGGGCCGTCGTGAACTCCCCGCAGACCGGGAAGGTACGGGTGATGTCGGCCGTGTACAAGGAATCCAGCTCGACTCCCGCGTCGAGCAGCAGGAGGCTGTCTTCGGTCACCTGTCCGTCGCAGCGCGTCCAGTGCAGGATCGGCGCGTGCGGCCCGGCCGCGACGATGGAGGTGTAGCCGGGGCCGGTGCCCTCAGTGCGGGCACGCCGATCGAAGGTGCCCTGCAGCCAGCGTTCCCCGCCGCCGCGGACCGCCTCCGGCAGCGCGGCCAGCACGTCCGCGAAGCCGAGCGCGGTGGCGTCGACAGCGTCGCGCAACTGGCCGATCTCCCACTCGTCCTTGATCCGGCGCGAGTCCGCGAGGGTCGTCCGGAGCCGTTCGCTGTGGCCGAAGCCGTACGCGTCGAGCGCGGGATCGACCCCGGCACCGACCAGGAAGCTCGGGTTCCGCCCGCGCAAGCCGTGAGGGAGATCCTCCAACGGACGACATTCGATGCCGAGCGCGTCGCCGTACGCGGCGGGTCCGGCGGCGGTGCCGACCCACAGCGGGCTGGTGTCGGCGTCGCCCACGAAGTCGGGCTCGTCCGGCTCGGCCGGGCGCGGGACGTACAGCGTGGCGTGGTGGCTGTCCCCCGCCGGGGTCAGCACCAGGATCGCGCCTTCGCGCTGGCAGCCGGTGAGCCAGACGAAGTCGCTGTCGGCGCGGAAGCCGTGGAAGGTGTCGTTGGACCGCACCGCGGCCCGGCCGGCCGCCAGCGCGATCCGCTGTCCGGGCAGTTCCGCGGACAGCCTGCCGCGATGGGCGGCCGCGGCCTCGGCGGTGCCCGGTGGCACCGCGACGGTGGTGTCGGCGGGCTCCCAGCCTTCGCGGATCCAGTTACGGAACCCCTTGGCGGCCAGCAGCGCGCGCAGATCCGGCCGGGTTCGGTCGCCGGTCATCGGCTCCCCTTTCACGTTGTCGGAGTCCTCGCCGCACCCTCACACCGCGAAGGCGTCCGGCGTAATGACCGGCGGCGATAGACTCCGTCTATGGCCCTGGAGATCCGGCACCTGCGGGCGATCTGCGCCATCGCCGAAGCGGGCAGCCTCTCGCAGGCGGCCGCCGCGCTCGGCATGTCCCAGCCGTCGCTGACCTCGCTGCTCCAGCGGCTCGAACGGCAGATCGGCGCGCCGCTGTTCGTCCGCAGCCATACGGGCGTGACCCCGACCCCGTTCGGCGAGCAGACGCTGCGCCGCGCGCTGACCCTGCTCGTGGAGTTCGACCGGTTCGAAAGCGATCTGCTCGGCGCGCTGGGCGACGGCCCGGTGAGGCTCGGATCGTCCCAAATGGACTGCCTGCCGACCTTCGTGGAGCGGCTGGACGACGCGTTGCCGGGCCTCGACGTGACAGTCCATGTGGAACCGTCGAGCGCGGTGCTGGCGCAGGCGCTGGCCCGAGCGACCCTCGACATCGCCGTCATCGCCATGTCCGACGACCAGGAAGTGCCGCTGGCGAAGCATCTGGGCCATCGGGTGCTGTTCTCCTGGGTGCCCGTCTTCATCGGGCTTCCCGCCCGGCATCGGCTCGCCGACAGTTTCGAAGTCGACCTCGCCGATCTCGCGGACGAAGCGTGGATCGGACCGCCGGGCCCTGAGGACGGCTCGCTGACGTCGCTGCGCGCGGCGACGCATCGCGCCGGGTTCACGCCGCGGATCCGCTTCGAATGCCCCAACGGCGGCGGACGGCACCTGATCGCCGCCGGGCAGGCGGTGCAACTCGTGGAACCCACCGCGCCCGAACTGCCGGGCATGGTCGTCCGGCCGCTGAAGGACGACCCCATGCGGATGCGGCTGGTGCTGTCCTGGCGCAAGGAACGGCTGACGTGGGACCAGGCGGAAAACGTGTACCGCGCGATGATGACGTCGTACACGCGGCACGCGATGGCGTCGACACCGTTCCGGACCTGGTGGGAACGGCGGCGGGACTCCCGGTCCTGGGACGGGCTGGTGGACTTCTTCCGCGCGACCGGCGCTTGAGGCCAGGAAACGACCGCTTTCGAACAGCCTGTAACCCGATCCCGCTTCGCCGCGATTGACCTCCCGTACCGGGCGAACGGAGACGGGAGATGATGACGCAACGGCTGTGGCTGGGACTGGCGGTCGTCTACACGGGCACCGCCGCGATCCAGCTCTACCTTCTCGCCAGCACCGGCGCCGTCTGGGCCGGGACACTCACCGCGGCGGGCTTCGTGGCGGCACTCCTGTGCGTCCTCGCCGCGTGGAAGGCCTCGAAACGAGAACGGGACAACACGAGGAAAGCAGACACGCCCTAGCGATCGGGATACGGGACGGCCCAGGGCTCCTCTTCGAGACGGACACCGTTGGCGACGTAGGCGATCGTCCGGTACCAGCCCGCGAGCACCAGGAACTCCAGGAGCCGCGGAACCGGATAGTGCTCGGCGAGCGCGGCCCACGCGTCGCCGGAAACCGTTGCCGTGTCATGGAGTTCGTCCACGGCGGCGATCAGGGCCCGATGCCGCGCGGACCACGCCGGATGCCCGGCGTCGCCGGACACGGTCGCCTCGACCTGTTCCGGCGTCAGCCCGACGCCGGCTGCGAAAACCGCTGCGTGGACACCCCATTCGTAGCGGCATCCGCATCGTGCGGTCACCCGCGCGATGACGATTTCCCGGTCCAGCGCGGGTAGTTCGCCGTGCGCGAGCAGCCCCGCGCCCAGGACGCGCATCCGCGACGCCAGCTCCGGATGGTGCTGCAGCACCCGGAACAGCGTCAGCGGATCATGCGCCACGCCGGGCGGCATCCATTTCCGGAGGGCTTGTTCGACGTCCGCCTCGTAGGGAGGGGCGAGCGGTGCGATGCGGGCCATGACCACCTCGGGTGCTTCGACTTTCGAATCACTATGCTGCTTCTGAAGTCGAAGCACAAGGGGGTGGCATGCCCGAGGATCCGATCCCGCGTCCCGGAGGGCCGGTCCGAGGATCCGAAACCGGCCGCCCGCTCATGGCCGCGCTCGATCTGCTGGGGCGGCGGTGGACCCTGCGGGTGATCTGGGAGCTGCGCCACGGCGACGTCGGGTTCCGGGAACTCCAGCGGCGCTGCGAGCGCATGTCGTCGAGCGTGCTCGCCACCCGGCTCGGGGAGCTCACCGAAGCCCGCATCGTCGAAACCGGCGGGGAAGGTTACCGTCTGACACCACTGGGCGAACAGCTCCTCGACGCGTTGAATCCACTCGAAAAATGGGGCCTCGCCTGGGAAAAGGCCTTACGCGAGTGATCATGCGCCGGCGTGAATCATGTCTTGATCACCACACTCGGTATTGCCAGGCGGAGTGAACGGCGTACGGTGAGTAGTACGTAGGTTGAGTCCACCAGCCCGCGCGAACGACCCGCATGTCCGCGGCTCCGCTCCTTCACAGGGCGACGCGGCGGCGAGTTGACTTGCGCAGCATTGTGCAGGCTTGCCCGTTGTCCGTCTCGTCCCCGGCTTATCCGGGAGACAGCATCATGACCGACCGAATTCCGTTCACGCGTGGCAGCCGAGACGGCCCCGCTCTCCGCACCGTCATCCACTCCGCGGTTCCGCGGCCCCGTCCGGCGGACGAGCTGCTGCGGGTCCGGCGGACCCGATGGAGTGAACATGTGCTCGTCGTCTCCGCGACAGGCGAGATCGACCTCGCCACCGCCGGGCGGCTCGAGCGCGCCCTGCGGGGCGACCTCCCCGCCGCCACGGTGCTCGACCTCACCCAGGTCAGTTTCCTCGGCGTCGCCGGGTTGCGGGTCATCGAATCCGCCGCCGCCCGCGCCCACTCCGAACACCGCACGACCGGGGTCGTCGCCGACACCCGGCCCGTGCTGCGGTTGCTGCACCTGTTCGGCGTCGAGACGCACATCCCCGTCTACCGGTACCTCGACAGCGCTCTCCGCGAAGTACCGAAAGCCCTGCCCACGCCGAATCTCTGAGCCGCGGGACCGTTCAGGATCCGGCGAGTGGCAGAAGCGTGGACAACCCCGTCTTCAAGGCCAATCGCCGGATCGTGGGCGACGGCAGGAAACTCAGGTCGACGCCCTGGGTGACGCACCGGTCGTTGATCCTGACCAGGGTCGCCAGACCGGTGGAATCACAGAATTCCACGCCTTCCAGGTCGACGACGAGCCTGCCGGGCACGGGTTCCAGCGCTTCCTCGAACGTCTCCTTGAGGTCTTCGGACGTCGTCAGGTCGATCTCGCCCGCCACCGCGATGACGACGTCCGCGCCATCCGGCCTGGCGACGGTCACCGAGAACGGAACCTCCCGGTTGTCGCCGTCTCCGCTCGTCACCGTCATCCACCCCTCACGATCGGCACCCCGAGAGTCCCGAACATATCGGATGGCGGCACTCACCCGCGCGGCACTCGCGTCCCGATTCCGGCGGTGCCTTAGCCTGGTCGATGGATCCGGCGGTCGTGGGCCGCGGCGGACGAGGAGGAGAGCTCCGTGATGCCGATCGACGAGCCGGTGCGCAAAAGCACCGACGAGCTGGTCCTCGAGGTCGCCGCCGTCCCCGCCCAGGCAGCCGCGTTGCGGGATCTCCTGGCGAACTGGGCCCTCGAACAAGGCCTTCCCCGCGAGCTGGCCGAGGATCTCAAACTCACCGCCTACGAAGCGATGACGAACGTCGTCAAGCACGCCTATCCGGACGGCACCGACGACAACGTCATGACCGTCACCGCCACTCGCGAAGACGCCCACATCAAGATCACCGTCGCCGACGAGGGCCGCTGGCGCGACGGCCGCCGCCCGGACGGCGGACGCGGCTTGCCGATCATCCGGGCCTTCGCGCCGGAGGCTTCGGTGACGAGCACGCCCACCGGGACCATCGTCCGGCTCGCCTGGCCCTGCCCCTCCGTCTGAAAAGCCACGGGCGCCCCGCATCGGGGCGCCCGTGCTCTTTGTTCAGCCCACCAGAGGATCGGCGAGGATCCCGTTGACCCAGCTGCCCGGCCGCGTGGCGGCGTCCTGGCGCAGCACAGGCAGCCCGGACGGCCAGTCCACGCTCAACGCCTCGGTCTGGCCAGGCGGGATGGTCACCAGCTTCGAGGGTGTCCAGGACGTGGAGCCTCCGCTGCCGACCGAACCCGGCGTCGGGGACAGCACGGTGACGGTCGCGGTCGCCGTCGAACCCGGCGGGACCTCGTTGACCCGCACGCCGTTGTCCACCCGCGGCAGGTGATAGACAGGCCCGTTCGGGTCGCCCGGGCCGACCAGGTCGACACCGGGCACCCCGTGCAGGCCGCAGGCGCGCGACGAGATGTTCTTGAAGGTCAGCGGAACGTCGTACTGGCCCGTCGACTCTTCGAGCTGCTTCGGCTCACCCAAGGAGACCGCGAGATCCGCCGAACCGCACCGCTTCGCGGCGGCTTCGGCCGGGACGACCGCCGTCAGCACGAGCGTTCCGGTGAGCACCGCGACACCCAGGGAAACACGCTTGATCTGCTTGCCGGACATGGTTTCTCCCTCGATCGGCGAGATTCAGGCGGCGGTGACGGCGGTGACCTGGACGATGGCACCCTTCAACGGCCCGCCGGCGGGCCAGTCCGCGACGACGGGAACACCGCCCGGCCCGGTCGGCAGGTCGAAGGTGACCGTCGTCGGTGTGCGCGGGTTCGGCGCCTCGGCGGAGGCCTGCACGATGCGCGACACCGCCGGGTGCCCCTCGCGCAGGTTCACCGGCGCCGCGTTCGCCGCGGTGGCGTCCGGTACGGCGGCGACGTCGTCGATCAGCTGACCGTCGTCGACGAACGTCAGCGCGGTGGGCGCGCCCTGGAGCTTGCAGTTCGTGGTCGGCGACGCCGCGGTGTAGGTGAGGACGTAAGCCTCGTGGCCCGCCGAGTGCGACGGATCCGGCGTCACGGCCACCTCGACGTCGGAGGCGCCGCAGAGTTTGTCGCTCGGCATCGCTCCGGCGACGCCGCCCGCGACCAGGAGCCCACCGGTGACCAGTCCCCCGACGGTCATCGCCGCGGCCGCTCGCTTCACCTGGACGTTCATGACATCTCCTCCCGCTCGGTGATCGATTCACGTTGATCGAACTCACTGGGAAAGATGCCCACCTACGCCCGGAAGATGCGCGAAGATGATGTTGATCCCCCGAAAGCAACCCCGAGGAGTGACGAGCGTCTTTACGAACGTCGAGCCGCGTGCGCGGCCCAGCGGCCGTTGATGCGGTGGACCTGGACGTCCCGTTCGTAACAGGCGGACAGTCCCCCGTCGGTGAGGACCTCGTCGATCGGCCCCGCCCCGGTGACCTTGCCGCGGCGCACCATCAGGGCGTGCGTGGCCGTCGCCGGGATCTCCTCCAGGTGATGCGTCACGGTGACGGTGGCCAGTTCCGGCTGGGCCAGCGTCAGGTTCTCCAGCGCCATCAGGAGATCCTCGCGGCCCGGCAGGTCGAGACCGGCGAACGGCTCGTCCAGCAGGAGCAGCAGCGGGTCGGCCATGAGCGCCCTGGCGAGCCGGACCCGGGCGCGTTCGCCTTGCGAGCACACCCGCACCGGCCGGTCGCACAGTTCGGTGCAGCCGACCAGTTCGAGCAGTTTCGAGGCCCTGTCCCGGATCGAGTCGTCGTAGCGGTCCCACAGCGGAAGGACACTTCCGCTGAAGCCGGTGAGCACCACGGTGTACGCGTCGTGGTTCTCCGCGTCGGGCAGCCGCTGGTTGGCCCCGACGAAGCCGATGTGCGTCCGCACGTCACGCAGGTCGACCGCGCCCATGCGGTGGCCGAGCACGACAGCCGTGCCGGCGCTGGGGAACCGTTGTGTCGAGGCCACCGAAAGGATGGTCGACTTCCCGGCGCCGTTGCGGCCCAGCACGACCCAGCGCTGGCCGTAGTCCACCCGCCAGTCCACGTCCGACACCAGCGGCACGCGGCCGACGTGTACCTCGACCCCGGCAAGCTCCACCGCCGGTCCGTCGAGGTTCGGCTGGACGAAGACGGGCTTGTGCACGGGACCTCCTCGGACCTGACCGCGGTTCATGATCGCAGGGCGCGCGGCCTGGTCTCGTCCGGGGTCCGATCATCCGACGATGTCGTAGACCAGCTTCTGGACGCCGTTGCCATAGGACTCGCTCTCGACGAGTTTGAGGCTCTGCTTGTCCTTGTCGGTGTCGCTGAACAGCTTCTTGCCCGCGCCGAGCAGGACCGGGAACACCAGCAGGTGGTAGCGGTCGATCAGGCCGGCGTCGGCGAGGTTCCGGTTCAGTTCCGCGCTGCCGTGGACGATGATCGGCCCGCCCTCGGTCTCCTTGAGCTTCGCGACGTCCTCCAGCGAACGCAGGATCGTGGTCTCGCCCCAGTTGCCGACGAGGTCCTCCTCCCGCAGCGTGGTCGAAACGACGTACTTCGGCATCGCGTTGTAGCCGGCGAATTCGGCGGTCATGTCCGGCCACACCGGCGAAAACGCCTGGTAGCTGACCCGGCCCAGCAGCATCGCCGCGGCCTCGCCCTGTTCACGGCCCTTGAGCTCGTAGGCCGCTTCGTCGAACTCGATCCCGTTGAAGGTCCAGCCGGAGTTGCGGTAGCCCGGCTCCCCGCCGGGCCCCTCGACGACGCCGTCGAGCGAGACGAACGCGGTGGCGATCAGGGTGCGCATCTGGTTTCTCCTTGGTGGTTCCGAACTGCTTTCGACACTGCATCTTCAACACAGCGTCGACTGGGACCCGGCGGATTCGACAGCCTGCCGGAAGAAAGTTTCACCTCTCCGCGTCGCGGACGAGCAGGGCGATCTGGACCCGGTTCTCGACGCCGAGTTTCGAGAGCATGCTGCTGGTGTGGGCCTTGACCGTCGCGACGGTGATCTCCAGCCGCCGCGCGATGTCGGTGTTGGACAGGCCCTCGGCGATGGCGCCCGCGGTCTCGCGTTCGCGGTCGGTCAGCGTGGCCAGCAGCTCGAGTGCCGTGTCGCGCGAAGCCCGGCGCGCGTCGGAGGAGTGCGGCCCGGTGGCCGCGGTGATCAGCCGGGCGGTGGCGGCGGGCGACAGCGCGGGTTCCCCGGTGGCGACCGTCCGGATCGCCGCCAGGATCCGCGGCGGCGGGGTGTCCTTGAGGACGAACCCGAGCGCGCCGACGCGCAGCGCGCCCAGCACCATCTCGTCCGAGTCGAACGTGGTGAGCACCAGGACCCGCGGCGGTTCCGGGAAACGGAGGATCTCCTCGGTCGCGCTCAGCCCGTCGCGACCTGGCATCCGGACGTCCATCAGGACGACGTCGGGCCGCTGCTCCCCCACCACGGTCACCGCGGTGTCGCCGTCGGCGGCCTCTCCGACCACGACGAGGTCCGGTTCGCCGTCCACGATGAGCCGCAACGCCATCCGCACCAGATGTTCGTCGTCGACGAGCACGACCCGTACCCGCTCGCTGTCCATTCACTCGCTCCCTTCGCGGACCGGCCACGGTAGCCGCGCGGCGAGGACGAATCCGCCGCCGGGTACCGCGTGGTGGTCCAGTTCGCCGCGCGCCAGTTCGACCCGCTCGGTGAGGCCGAGCAACCCGAATCCCGAAGCGGGCGGGCCCGGGACCTTCCGCGCCGCACCGGAATCCCGGATCGTCGCCCGCAAGCCGTCCCCCGCCTTTCCCTCGACGGTGACAGCCACCTTCGCCCCCGGCGCGTGCTTGCCCGCGTTGGTCAGCCCTTCCTGCACGATCCGGTAGACGGTCCTCGCGATCGCGTCGGGCGGCTCGCCCGCCGTCGTGGTCGTCAGGGTGACGTCCAGCCCCAGTGCCCGCGCGTCCGCGACGAGCGCGGGCAGGTCGGCGAGCGAGGGCTGCGGCGGCTCCAGTTCGTCCGGGCTCGCCCGGAGCACACCGAGGACGTCGCGTAGCTCCTCCAGCGCCTGATGGGAGCCGTCGGCGATCCCCCGGGCCAGCTCCGCGACCTGGTCGGGCGGCAGGTCACGGCGGTGCCCCAGCACCCCGGCCTGCATGGCGACCAGCGAGACGCGGTGCGCGAGGACGTCGTGCATCTCGCGGGCGATCCGGTGCCGCTCCACGATCCGGGCCTCGGCCGCGCGGGCGGCCTGCTCCCGTTCCGCGCCTTCGACCTGCTCCCGTAGGGAACGCACCTCGTCCCGGCGCGCGCCGATCGCGGCGCCGACGGCCACCACGATGCCGACCATCAGCAGGGGCAGGCTGATCAGCAGCCACAGCGGCTCAGGCGGGGCGCGCCGCGGGTAGAGGTCGGTGGTCAGCACCGCCGTGACCACGGACAACACCGCGGCGACCGCCGTTTCGGCAGGACGCCGCCTGGCGGCCAGCGAACAGAGCGCCAGCAACGCCGCGCCACTCGCCAGCGTCGAAGCCGTCGAGGCGAGGATGACCGCGAGCGTGATCGTGACCGGGAAGCGACGGCGCCACAGCAGCGCGATCAGGCCGGCGAGCGCCAGCAGCGGATCACCGGTGATCAGCCACTCGACCCTCGGTCCCGCCGCGCCCACCGGCAGTTGCGCCGCGGTGATCATCCAGAGCACCACACCCAGCGCGGCCGCGGCGAGCAGGCGCCAGGCCTGTCCCCACGGACGGAGAAGCGGCTGGGCGCCGTCGTCGGTGATCACGGGCCCATCATGGTGGACCCGCCAGGGGCGGCGCAGCCGGACACGGGACGATCCCGGCCCCGACCTCGGTCGCGGCAGGGCTCGACTTTGGTCGGACAAGACGCGCGACGCGATGCCGATGTGGTCGCGGCGCGCCCGCGGGACGCTGGTCCCAAGACCGGGAAACAGGGGGCGGGGAGCATGGGCAAGGGCGGCTATCTAGGGCTGCAGATCTTCGGGATGGTGGCCGTCGCCGTCTTCGTGCAGGCGAGCATCCGCGGTCTCTTCGACCATTCCGCGACCCAGTTATGGGGAGCGTTCGACTGGGTACCCGGTGAGTGGAGCGGCAGGCTGATCGTGTTCCTGCTGCTCGCCGCGGCCGGAACGGTGCTGGCGGGCTGGGCGCACAGCCGCGGCAAGCAAGTGTCCGGCTAGGGGAACGCCGGTCCGCTAGGATCCCCAGCCGGGCGATTTCCGTCTACATCGGACGGACTTCGCGGGTCTGGGCGATAGCGGGAGAGCGCATGGCGGACGGGGTCGGCTCGCTTTCGGGGTGGTCGGCCGATCCCACCGAAGTGACCAGCTACGTGGGCCGCGACGTCGAGACCGGCGAGGCGCGGCGCCTGCTGGCGGCGTCGTCGCTGGTCACGCTGACCGGACCGGGCGGCGTGGGCAAGACCAGGCTGGCGTGGCGGGTGGCGGCGGTCCATCGGGAGTCGACGGCCGACGAGGTCGTGTTCGTGTCGCTCGCCGAACTGCGGGAACCAGCGCTGCTGGTGCCGACGGTGGCGAACGTCCTCGGTTTCGGTGACCGCTCGGCGAAACCGGCCATCGAGGTCGTCGTCGAAGCACTGCAGGCGAGCCGGTTGCTGCTGGTACTGGACAACTGTGAGCATCTGGTCGACAGCTGCGCCTGGTTCGCCGACACCGTCGTCAGGGCTTGTCCCCAGGTGAGGGTGCTGGCCACGAGCAGGCAGTCGCTCGGCGTGGCGGGCGAGCGGGTCCTGCCGGTGCCGCCGCTGGCGATCCCGGAGCAGGGCGACTCCTTCGAACGCGCGGTGAACGACGAGTCCGTGCGGCTGTTCGTGGACCGCGCGACCGCGGTCGCGCCGTCGTTCCGGCTCACCGAAGCCGACACCGAACCGCTGATCCGGCTGTGCCGCAGGCTCGACGGGCTGCCGCTGGCCATCGAGCTGGCCGCCGTCCGCGCGCGGGCGTTGTCGCTGCGCCAGCTGGCCGACAGGCTCGACAAGCAGTTCTCCGTACTCACGAAGGACCGGCGTGGCCGTCCGGAGCGGCACGAGACCATGCGGGCCCTGATCGACTGGAGCCACGAGCTGTGCACGGGGCCCGAACGGCTGCTGTGGGCGCGCGCGTCGGCGTTCTCCGGCAGCTTCGACCTCGACGCCGCCGAGCAGATCTGTTCCGGCGGCGAACTGCCCCGCGAACGAGTCCTCGAAGTCGTCGACGGGCTGCTCGACAAGTCCATCCTGCTGCGCGAGGAGTACCCGGGCGGCGTGCGGTACCGCATGCTCGAGTCGGTGCGCGAGTACGGCGTCGACAGGCTCCGCGAGACGGACGGGACGACGGAGGTTCGGAAACGGCATCGGGACTGGTTCGCCGAACTCGCCGGCCGGTACGCCACCGAGTGGCTGGAGACCGATCAGCTCGCCTGGATCGGACGGCTGCGGCGCGAACACGCGAACCTGCGCGTCGCCCTCGACTACTGCACCGGCGAGCCTGAGGACGCTGTCGTCGGGCTGCGGATGCTGCGTGACGTCAAGGAGTTCTGGATCGTCCGCGGGCTGAACACCGAGGGCCGGATGTGGGTCCGGCGGCTCGACGAGGTCGCGGCGCCCGGTGTCCCGGAGCGGGCGCACGGGCTGTGGCTGTCCGGGTTCCTGGCGCTGGTGCAGGGAGACCTGTCCGCCCATCGGTGCATGCTGGACAGGGCTGCCGCCGAGGCCGAGACGAGCGGCGACGAACTCGCCGCCGCGTACGTGCTCCACGTCCGGGCCTACGCCGCGCTGATCGGCGACGACATGCCCGAGGCGTCGCGCCTGTTCGGCACGGCGATCGACCTGTTCCGCGCCCACGGCGACGAGGGCGCGGACCTTTGGGCGAGCTACAACCACGGGCTGGCCGTCTGGCTCGACGGCGACATCGACCGCGGCCGGGCGATCCTCGCCGAAGCCGTCGAGCGCTGCGAGAGGCGGGGCGAGGTCTTCTGGCGGGGCTGGGCGCTGTGGTCGCGCGCCGCCGCCGAGTACCTGCAAGGTGACCTCGCGGTGGCGAGCCGGTGCTGCGAACAGGTCCTGCGCCTGCACGAGCGAGTGGACGACCGCGTCGTCGTCGGGTTCACGCTCACCGTCCTGGCCGGCTGCGCGGCACGCACCGGAC
Source organism: Amycolatopsis sp. NPDC102522 (assembly GCF_055584485.1). Lineage (NCBI taxonomy): Bacteria > Bacillati > Actinomycetota > Actinomycetes > Pseudonocardiales > Pseudonocardiaceae > Amycolatopsis > Amycolatopsis sp. NPDC102522. The sequence goes on from NZ_JBVJLY010000006.1 coordinate 56,101, forward strand.
GTCCCAACCGGGCGGCGATCCTGCAGGGCGCGGCGATGAACGTCTGGCGCACGGTGGGCGCGTGGCCGACACGGTACGAGGCGTTCACCGAACCGCTGCAGACCGACACCGACACCGTGACGGCGGCGCTGGGCTGGGAGGTCGCGATCAAGGAGTTCGCCGACGGCGCCGCGATGCCCACCGCCGACGCCATCGCCTACGCCCTCGACGAGCGCTCCCCCGAGCCGCCGAAACAGGCCGCGCAGGTGCTCACCAAACGCGAGACCGAGATCGCGCACGTGGTCGCCGAGGGGCTGACGAACCAGGAGATCGCCGACCGGCTCGGCATCGCCCGCCGCACGGTGGACACCCACATCGACCACATCCTCACCAAACTCGGCTACTCGAACCGCGTTCAGGTCGCCACCTGGGTGACCCGGTCCGGCGATCCCGCCTGACGCTCACGCCGCCCTGATCGGGGTGGCCTGCTGCTCGGGGGTGAGGAGCTCCGCGCGCAGTGCGATCCGCAGGTCCAGCCGCTCCTGCGGGTCGTCGAGCCGGGCACCGAACAGGACCCGGAGACGGCGGAGACGGTTGCGGACCGTCTGCGGGTGGACGCCCAGGTTGTTCGCGATCTCGGGCGCCCCGCCGCGGGCGGCGAGCATGGCTTCGAGGGTTTCGGCGAGTTTGGTGCGCTCGTTCACCGGCAGGTCGGCGATCGGCGCGAGGCTGCGCGTGACGAGCGCGGTGGTGAGCACCTCGTCGGCGAACAGCCAATGCGTGGTCAGGTGGTCCGACCAGCACACGAGGGGGCCGTCCTCGATCACCTCACGCCGGACCAGTTCCAGCGTCCGGCGGGCCCACCGCAGGGACGCCGCGGCTTGGGCGGGCGCCACCGCGGGCCCGACTGCCGCCCGTGTCCCCGCCAGGACACCGCTGATCTCGACGTCGTCGGGCACGAGGAGGTGCGGATACTCGCCGGTGAGGTCGGCCAGCACCTCCGGGCCGAACGAGGCGCGGACCGCGCCGGGCTCGGCGGCGATGGCGACCACCCTCGCGGGCGGCACCCAGCCCGCCTCGGCCGCGAGTCCCGCCCACTTCGACGGCGGGCGGCCGCTCAGGATCTCCTTCAGCAGGTCTCGGCGCAGCTCGGCCATCGAAGGCGTGTGCGCGGCCCGGTAGGCGGCGGTGGAAAGCCGGATCAAGACGTCGGCGCACCGGAGCAGAGCCTCCACGCCGGTGTCCATCAAGGCCGCCCCTGCCCCGGGCTGCCGTGACAGCGAGGCCAGGACGGGCAGGGCACACCGGCCCGCCGAGTGGTAAGCCCGGGAGAGCCGGGCCAGGTCCTTGCCCGCGGCGTACTCGGCGACGCCGACCTGCCGGAAGGCGTCCGCACCGGCGGCGATCCCCAGCGCGGAGTTCATCCCGTCGTGCTCCAGTACCAGCGCGACGAACTCCGTGGCGCGCGCGTCGAACAGCGGCGCGTGCTCGGGCAGCGAATGCCGGATGCTCTCGACGACCACGCGGGCGATCACGAGGGCGGCGGAGCGGGTCGGGGCCGAGGGGGCCGGGGCGGGACGGACTGGAGCGTGGGACGCGGTCATCGTCGACCTCCGGGGCAGCGGGAATCGTCGGGGCGCCGAGTCTGCTACTCCGGAGTAAAGGGGCACATCGGGTGAATTACGTACTCGGGCCCATCCCGCCTACGCATCACCCGTTCGCGAAGTCGCGTTTCGGGTTATTCGAGGGGTACGGCAAACATGTCGGGTCGACGTGTCCGACGAGGGCGCGAGTTGTCACTCAGGGTGAGAGGTGTGTGGATTTCCGGTCATCCAACGCACCAAAACCCACATAGAACCAACTGTGTCCTAGGTACCTACGGTCGTGCGGTCTCGCGTGATCAAACGGCGATCACTCGTGATCAGAGCCGTGACTCGCGTGATCAGAGCCGGATCTCGCGTGATCGGACGCCGTTCATCGTGTTCGCCCTCTGATCACGCGAGATCCGTTCCTGATCACGCGAGTCACGTCCTCGCTCACCGCGGGTTCAGACCCGACGCCACCTTTGCCTTACCTCTCAGGAGAGCCCGAAACGCCACTCACGACTCCTGCCCAGGCTTCAGGCGTTCGGGTCGAACGGGATCCCGGCGGGCTTCGCCTTGGCGAGTTCGCCGTTGAACGACGAATCCCGGATCCCCAGCTGGGCGCTGCCGAAGTCGTGCCCGGTCAGCTTGTCGCGCAGGCCCGGCGGGTAGCCGTCCCAGCCGACCAGCGGCGGGTACTGCCACTGCTTCTTGTGGTTCTCCGGCTCCTCGCCGAAGCCCGCGTGCCGGAAGCAGTGCGTGCCGATGCCGTCCTTGTGGTAGATCACCTTGGGGTGCTTACCGGTCTCGTCCCACGGGACCTCGTCGCGCGCGCGGGTCGTGTACTTGCCGTGCGCCGACGTCGACACGTACTGGCCCCACTCGCCCTGGACCCAGACGACGACGTGCTCCCAGTCGTGCCGGTGACCGGCGCTCCCGGGGCCCAGCGCGGCCTGGTCCTTCTCGAAGTAGAGCGCGTACAGGTACGCGCACCAGCCGTTGTTGCACTTCACCCGCGAGTACGCGTTGGTGTTGTCCAGATCGGACAGATCGCGGCATTGGCCGTTGACGTCGCCACCCAGCGCGAGCCCGGGCGCGAGGGTGCCGTCACGGCCGATGGCCGGGGTCGGGTAACAACCGTCGCCGTCGTAGTCGAAGGCGGGTTCGTAGGTCCGGTCGGGCCAGGGCGCCGACCAGTCCAAAGCCTGCGGCGGGGCCGCCGAGGCTGTTCCTGTCACGAAGAGCAGAGCGGCGAGCGTGCCGAAGAGGACCGTGCTGAACCGTCGCATGTGGTTATTTATTCACGACTTGATTCAACACGGAACCCTCCTTGGTCGGCTTACTCGCAGACGGCCCCGTGCGCGGCGCTCCGGACGACCTTGGCGTACTTGCCGAGCACTCCGCGCGTGTACGCAGGCGGCTTGGGCGTCCAGCCCTCCCGGCGTGCCTCGATGTCGTCGATCTCGACTTCGAGCGTCCGGTTCGCGACATCGAGCGTGATCGGATCCCCGTCCCGCACGAACGCGATCGGCCCGGCGTCGACGGCTTCCGGCGCGATGTGCCCGACGCAGAGGCCGGTCGTGCCGCCGCTGAACCGGCCGTCGGTGATGAGCAGGACGTCCTTCCCGAGTCCGGCGCCCTTGATCGCGCCGGTGATGGCGAGCATCTCGCGCATTCCCGGCCCGCCCTTGGGGCCTTCGTACCGGATGACGACGACGTCGCGCGCGACGATCCGGCCCTCCGCGAGCGCGTCGAGGGCGGCCCGCTCGCCGTCGAACACCCGCGCGGTGCCGGTGAACGTCGATTCGTCGAAGCCCGCCGACTTCACGACCGCGCCCTCCGGCGCCAGCGATCCTTTGAGGATGGTCAGCCCGCCGGTCTTGTGGATCGGGCGGTCGAGCGGGCGGATGATCTCGCCGTCGACCCCGGCGGGCGCGAGACCTTCGAGGTTCTCGGCCATGGTCTTGCCGGTCACGGTGAGCACGTCGCCGTGCATGAGCCCGGCGTCGAGCAGCGCCTTCATCACCACGGGGATGCCGCCGACCTTGTCGACGTCGTTCATCACGTACTTCCCGAACGGCTTGAGGTCACCGAGGTGCGGGACCTTGTCGCCGATCCGGTTGAAGTCGTCGATGCGCAGATCGACCTCCGCCTCGCGCGCGATCGCGAGCAGGTGCAGAACGGCGTTGGTCGAACCGCCCAGCGCCATCACGACGGCGATCGCGTTCTCAAACGCTTCCATGGTCATGATCTGCCGCGCGGTGATGCCCTGGCGGAGCATGCCGACGACGGCTTCCCCCGACCGGTGGGCGAAACCGTCACGGCGCCTGTCGACGGCGGGCGGGGCGGCCGATCCGGGCAGCGACATCCCGAGCGCCTCGGCCACCGACGCCATCGTGTTGGCGGTGTACATCCCGCCGCAGGCGCCTTCACCGGGGCAGATCGCCCGCTCGATCTTGTCCACCTCGGCGCGGGTGATCTTGCCCGCCAGGCAGGCGCCGACGGCCTCGAACGCGTCGATGATCGTGACGTCCTGCCCGTCGACCTGACCGGGCATGATCGAGCCCGCGTAAAGGAAAACTGAGGCGAGGTCGAGCCGGGCCGCGGCCATGAGCATGCCCGGCAGCGACTTGTCGCAGCCCGCCAGCAGCACGGAGCCGTCCAGCCGCTCGGCCATCATCACCGTCTCGACCGAGTCGGCGATCACCTCCCGCGAGACCAGCGAGAAGTGCATGCCCTCGTGCCCCATGGAAATACCGTCGGACACCGAGATCGTGCCGAACTCCAGCGGGTAGCCCCCGCCCGCGTGCACGCCGTTCTTGACCGCCTTGGCCAGCCGGTCCAGGGAAAGGTTGCACGGGGTGATCTCGTTCCACGAGGACGCCACCCCGATCTGCGGTTTGGCGAAGTCGTCGTCGCCCATTCCGACCGCGCGGAGCATCCCGCGGGCCGCCGCGCGCTCCAGGCCGTCGGTCACGTCGCGCGAACGAGGTTTCAAATCCGGCTGGTCCTGCGGCATCGGGACACCTTTCTTCGTGGTGGGACACCGGGCACGCTGCCAACCCTGCGGGCCCGGCGCAACTCACCGCACCGCATTCGCTCCACGGTGCAGCGCCACACGCGTGATCGCGTGATGCTCGACGCCGAGCACTTCGGCCGTCCAGCCCGACACCACCACCCGGTCGCCCGGCTTCTCCGGGATCCGGCCGAGGATCACGAGGATCAGTCCGGCGATGGTCGCGTACTCCCCCGACGGCGCGTCCCGCAGCTCGACCCCGACGTCGACGAGGTCGTGCACCGGGAACGTGCCGGGCAGCACCAGCGAACCGTCCTTGCCGTCGCGGACGGCCAGCACGTCGCGGTCGGTCTCGTCGTAGATCTCGCCGACGATCTCCTCCAGCAGATCCTCCAGCGTGACCATGCCCGCGACAGCGCCGTGCTCGTCGACCACCAGCGCCATCTGCTCCCGCTCGGCCTTGAAACTGCGCAGCGCGTCCGAGACCCGCAGCGAATCGGGGTACACCACCGCCGGCCGGACGACCTCGGCGAGGTCTTCGTGTTCGCCGAGCAGATCGCGCAGGTGCACGACGCCGACGACGTCGTCCAGATGGCCGCCGCGGGCGACCGGCGCGCGGGAATAGCCGGACTCGGCCAGTTGCCGTCGCGCGGACGGCAGGTCCTGCTCCGCCGCGAGCGTCAGCACCGCCCGGCGCGGGACGAGCACTTCCCGCAGCCGTCGTTCGTGGATCTCCAAGGCACCGTTGATGATCATGCGCTGTTCGGCGTTCAGGCCGCGTTGCGCCGAGACCAGTTCCCGCAGTTCCTCGGGCGACATCTGGTCCGGATCGGCCTCCGACCGTCCGCCCAGCGCCCGCACGACGAAGTTCGTCGACGCGCTCAGCGCCCACACCACCGGCCGCGAAACCGCCGACAGGAAGTTCAGCGGACGCGCCACCAGCAGCGCCCACCGCAGCGCGTTCTGCATGGCCAGCCGCTTCGGTGCCAGTTCCCCGAGCACCAGGGTCAGGAACGTGAGGACCATGGTCACCAGCGCGACGGCCACCGCTCCGGCGGCGTTGCCGAGGAAGCTCAGCACCGGCACCAGGGGCTGCGCGAGGGACACCGCCGCCGTCGCCGACGCCAGGAACCCGGCGAGCGTGATGCCGATCTGGATCGTCGCCAGGAAGCGATTCGGGTCGCGCGCCAGTCGCACCAGCGTCCGGGCGGACGTGTGGCCGTCCCGCTCCAGGGCCCGCAATTGCCCCTCACGTAACGAGATCAACGCCATCTCGCTGCCCGCGAACACCGCGTTGAGCACCACCAGCACCGCGACCAGCGCGATGTCGAACCCGTAGCCGCCCACAAGCACTCCCCGGCCCGCCGGAAGTGCAGAACATTACCGAGCGGAACGCGGGTCCGCAGATGTCGCGAGTACCTGGCTACTGACGGGTAGTTCCGATACCTTCGAAGGACCCCGCACGGACGGAGTCCTGATGTTCGCACTCAAGACCGCTCCCGCACGGACCTTCCTGCGCCGGGCGCAGGAGATCGCCAAACCGGTCGCCCGCTGGAGCATCGGCCACGCGATCCCCCGGGTCGCCCTGCGGGCCGCGGCGCGGCGGGGCGACCTCCAAGGCAGGCTGTCCGTCGAGGCGAGCGGCGGAGCGGACCTGACCGGGCTGTTCGACGAGATCCGCGCGCACGGCGACATCGCCACCACCCGGGTGGGGCACGTGACCACGCGACATCCGGCGTGCAAGGAGATCCTCACCAGCGACGCGTTCAAATCCGTGCGGTTCGTCCCGGACAACCCGGTGCTCAACCGGCTCGTCGCCTGGTCCGAGTCCGGGCTGATCCACCCGATCGAACCGCCGTCGCTGCTGGCGAGCGAACCGCCCGACCACACGCGCTACCGGAAGCTGGTCACCCGCGTCTTCACCGCCCGCGCGGTCGAACAGCTGCGGCAGCGCACGCAGGCGATCTCCGACGAACTGCTCGACGGCCTCGACCCGGCGAGCCCCGTCGACCTCGTCGAACAGTACTGCGGTCTCTTGCCGGTCACCGTGATCAGCCAGATCCTCGGTGTCCCACCGGAAGAACGCGACAAGGTGCTCGCGCTCGGCGGAGCAGCGGCGCCGAGTCTCGACCTCGGCCTGCCGTGGCGGACCTTCCGGACGGTCGAAGCCACGTTGGCCGAGTTCGACTCGTGGCTCACCGTGCACCTGGAGAGGCTGCGGGCGAATCCCGGCGACAACCTGCTCAGCAAGCTGATCGCCGCCCGCGAGGACGGCGTCGGCCTGACCGAGCGGGAACTCAAAGCCACCGCGGGACTGGTGCTCGCGGCCGGCTTCGAAACGACCGTCAACCTCCTCGGAAACGGCATCGCCCTGCTCACCCGGCACCCGGACGAACTCTCGAAACTGCGCGGGAATCCGGATCTGTGGAGCAACGCCGTCGACGAGATCCTCCGCTACGACCCGCCCGTCCTGCTCACCGGCAGGCTGTGCGCGCGGGACACCGAGATCGGCGGGAAGCCGATCGGCCGCGGCGCGATCGTCAGCACGGTGCTCGCCGGCGCCAACCGGGACCCGGAGATCTTCGACGCCCCTTCGGTTTTCGACGTCGAGCGGGCGAACGCGCGGGATCACGTGTCGTTCGGCGCCGGACGGCATTACTGTCTCGGCGCTTCACTGGCGAGGATGGAAGGGGAGGTCGGGCTGCGGTCGATCTTCGAGCGGTTCCCGGACCTTCGGCTCCTGGGCGGGGCGCGGCGGCGGCAGACCCGGATCCTGCGCGGTTTCGAGACGCTTCCCGCCGCGCTCACCTAAATCAGCGAGAGGGCGGTCGCGGGACCTTCGCTGTCACTAGTCGGCTCAGCCGTCACTGCACCATGGTGCCCCGAATGTGGCGTTGGGGACGGTGAACGTCCCCAACGCCACATTGGCAGCATCCAGTCTCGGCTGGATCAGGCGTTCGAGTTGTAGTACGCGTTGCAGGTTTGGCTCGCGGAGCCGATCACTTCGGCCTTGGCCCACTGCCCGCGATTCGCGGTCTTCTTGCTTTGCCTGGAGCCCAAAATGGCGGTCGCGCTGTGGCGCCTGCTGGGGTGCAGATAGTGCGAGTAGCACTTCTTCTGCCCGCTTCCCGCCGACTCGGTGCCGTAGCACCACGTGCCGCCGCTGACATTCTGGCAAGTGAACGGCACCGAGTCGCCCTTCAGGACCACACCGCCGACGCCCGGGGACGTCAGGACCACGGAGACACCCTCTGCCGAGTCGGCGGAGGCCATCGGAGCCACCGCGAACAGGCTCGCGAAGACCAAGCTCGACCCCAGTACCGCTCCTGTCAAAATCTTCATGACGCTCCTTCACAATCGTGATGAATTGCATTCGGCGAGACACCGCGCCGCACGGAATTCGATCATCCGATACCCCGTTCGGATCGAATCGAAAATGGCACTCACGGGTGCCTGATCGATCGATGTCCCCCACTCACGGAAGGTGAACCGCGAGAATGCGACGCCAATACTACGACGGCCTGAGAAAGGCGGAAAGTATCTTCATCCTGCCGAAAACACGCTGGCCAGAGGCCGATTTCCGGACTCTCGGGTGCAGTCGGACCGATCTGCGACACATCCGCCACATGATCGATCACCGGCGGGCTTCGACGAGCGCGGTGGCAACGATCATGTTTTCCGCAGTAGCTTCGAAGACGGGGGGAGGAACAGGGGATGCTGCGAATCCATTTCACACTCGAGGATCTGGCCCGTATCCGGATAGCGCGGCGCCCGGATCCGATGTGGGAGGTCCTGATGAGTGCGTATTTGTTGCGCAAACCCCGGGCCGAGATGGTGTTGGGCGGCTGGAGAGACCAGACCCGGAGAAGGCTGCCGCCGTCCGCGCGGCCGCTGCTGGACCTGGTTCCCGCGTCAGGATCCTCGCCCGACTTCCTGACCCCGCCGTGCGGGGGCACCCTGTCCGAGGGCATCGACACGCTGCTGAGCACGCCACGTTCCCGGTTGACGGCCGACTTCGCGCACCTGGCACAGGAACGGCCGCTCCCTTCCTGGACCGTCGATCTCGCGGAAGGAAGACCGCCCGCGTTGCGGATGGTCGGCCACGCCCTGCGGGAGTATTTCCACACCTGCCTCGCCCCGCATTGGGACGCGATCGCCACCGCCGTGCGACACGATCACACCCGCCGCGCCCAGCTCATGGCCGACCAAGGCGTCGAAGCAGTCCTGAATACCCTGAGCCCCGCGGCGACGTGGCGCTTTCCCTTGCTGAGCATCGATTATCTCTTCGACCACGACGTCCGCCTCGACGGCAGAGGCCTGCTGCTGCAGCCGGTGGTCTTCGGCCGTGGCCCCAACCCCACTACCCTCATCGACCCGGCGCTTCCCCCAGTGCTGGTCTATTCCGTGCCCCTCGCCCTCGGCGCCATCACCCCGGCGGAACCGGCACGCCGACCTGCCGGCGATCCGATCGTCCCCCTGCTCGGGACCACCCGCACCCGCGTCCTGCGCGCTCTTGACAACACCGACGCCACCACCACCGAACTGGCCCGCCGGGCCGCCACACCGCTACCCACCGCCAGTCGCCACGCCACCGCGCTCCGCGACGCCAACCTGATCACCAGTCACCGCCACAAGAACATGATGATCCACGCGATCACCCCGCTCGGCACCGCGTTACTCCACGGACGACAACCGCGCCTGAACTGACAAGCGCCGGTCGCCGACGCTCCTACGAACTCCTCGCCGGGCTCATGGCTCGTACGAACAGGTCGGCCAACTCCCGCGCGTAGCCGGCCACATCGGTCTCGGGCCTCGTCAGCAACTCGGCCGGGGCCGCCTCCATCGCGGCGATGACCGACACGGCCATCACCCGCGGCGAGAACTCCCGCAACTCCCCCAGCCGCTGCCCCTCGCGGAACATGTCCTCCATTTCGGCCAGCGTCTTCGCACTCTGTTCCTCGAACCAGCTCCGCGCGGCCTCGGCATCCCTTGACGCCGAAGCGATCTGGCCGAGGGCGATGAGCTCCTTCGGCCGCTCCGCGAAGTAGAACACGAAGCCTTCGATCAGGGAGCGCACCGCGGCGGCGTGACTCTCGGCCTCCTCGGCCCGCGCGCTCAGCGCCTTGTCCATCGATGTGTGCACGGTCTGCATGACCTGCAACATCAGCTCTTCACGTTTGGCGAAGTGGTACGTGATCAGGCCGGGACTGATCCCCGCGCGCCGCGCGATCTGTACGAAGGACGCCTTCGCGTAGCCGATCTCGGCGATGGTCTCGACGGCCGCCGAGATGATCTGCCCGCGCCGGGCCTCCTCGATGAACGAGCGCCTCCCCTGGTCGCTCGACTCATTTTCTGGTTGCATGACCAGTAGCCTAGTCGAGTAACTAGCAAGGGGGAAGTCGTGATCAGCAGGAAGACGTTCTTGAAATCCGTCGCGGGAGCGGCGGCGGTCGCCGGCCTCGGCGAAGGCGTGGCCGAGGCGGCGACAGGCGGCCCGCGCCGGCTTCGGGGAGGGGTCGCCTACGACACCGGGGTCCTGCACGCGGCGGGCGATCCGCTGAGCCGGGTGCGCTGGAGCCGCCGGCAGGTGGAGCAGGAGATCCGCGTGGTCGCCGAAGGCCTTCGCTGCCCGTCCGTCACCGCGTTCGGCTCCGAGATCGGCAGGCTCGCCGAAACGACGGCCGCCGCGCTGGGGCACGGGATGGAGGTGTACGTCCAGCCGAGGCTCTACGACCACCCACAGGACGAGGTCCTCGAGCACCTGGCCGAATCCGCGCGGCAGGCCGAAAGGCAGCGCGACGGTGACGACGTCAAGTTCGTCGCCGGCTGCGAGCACCTCCTCTTCACGCCGGGCATCGTGCCGGGCGCGACCTTCCAGGAGCGGATCGCGAACCTGGGCACGATCCCGCCCGAGGAATGGCCGAAGATCATGGAACGGCTGACCGACTTCCTCGCGAGGGCGGCCGACGTCGCCCGCCGGAACTTCCGCGGCCGGATCACCTACGCCGCGCTCGGCGGCGCGGAGCAGGTCGACTGGACTCTTTTCGACATCGTCGGAATCGACTACTACCCGTACTTCGCCACCGATGCGGAGTACGCAAAGGACCTCGCCCAGTTCCGGAAGTGGAACAAACCCGTGACGGTGCTGGAATTCGGCGCGTGTACCTTCACCGGCGCCGCTCAGGCGGGCGGGATGGGCTGGGACATCGTCGACCGCGACCAGGACCCGCCTCGGATCAAGCCGGGCCATGTGCGGGACGAGCGCGAACAGGCCGACCACATCGTCCGCCTGCTGCGCGTGTTCGGCGCGGCGGGGATCCAGGGCGCGCACGTGTACACGTTCATCGCGCCGGGCCAGCCGCATCATCCGTCCCGGCCGGAGTACGACTACGACATGGCGTCGTACGGCCTGGTGAAGACACTGCGCGAACAGCACCACGACGAGGAGTCACCGTACCGGTTCGAGCCCAAGCGATCTTTCGTGGCGATGGCCCGGCACAACCGCTGACAAGCGGGCATTTTTACCGAACCAGCTCGGGAAACCGGTCAGTAACCTCGCCCTGGTGACCACTCCGGAGCGCCACGGCAAGGAAGCCCCGGAGTTGCCCGCCTTCACCGTCATCGGGTGCATGATGGGCTTTTTCATGACCGTGCTGGTCCTGATCGGCCCGGGCCTGCTCTGGATCAGCACCCACTTCGACCCCGGTGACGACGATCGCCTGGTCGTCGTCACCATGGGCGTGGTGTTCACGATCGGCGGGCTGGGCACCGTCGGCTCGCACCTCTGGCAGAACGCCAGGGCCCGCGGGACCCACCGCGCGCTCGACCGGACGGGAGTCCGCGCGAACGCCGAAGTCGTGTCCAGTACGCGGATCTGGGTCGACGAGGTGAGCACTCCCACGGACGACGTCGACCTCGTCGTCACCGGTCCGGGAGTGACTCCGTTCAGTGCACGGGTCCTCACCGAAGACGTCGGCCGCTACGAAACGGGCACGGTGGTGCCCGTCGACGTGGACCCTCGGACCCTCCTGTTCCGCCTCGCCGACTGATCCACGACACGACCTCGTCGCGATCATTGCCCGACAGCATCGTATCGCTTATCGTATATGAAATTCACCCCCCGATGCTGCGAGGTGACCTCGTGACCACCGCCACCGCCGACCCGACCACCACCACGGTCGCGCGAGATTTCACGGATTTCCGCACGGTGGTGTCGCACTCCTTCGTGCCGCTGCACGTGACGAGCGAACACCGGGACCACTTCCGCGGCCGTATCCGCTCGTGCGGCGCCGACGACGTCCAACTGACCGAGGTGACCGCCTCGGCGCACGTCGTCGAACGGACGCCCGAGCTCATCGCCAGGGCGGACAGGCACTACTACAAGCTGAGCCTGATCCTTTCCGGGACCGGGCTCCTGATCCAGGACAACCGCGAGGCGATGCTGCGCCCCGGTGACGTGGCGTTGTACGACACGCACCGCCCGTATTCCCTGGCGTTCGAAGAGGATTTCCGCACGCTCGTGGTGATGTTCCCGCAGCGGCTCATCGATCTCCCCCGCGACCTGGTCGGCCAGCTGACAGCGGTCCCGATGTCGGGCAAGCGCGGCATGGGCAACGTGGTGGTGCCCTTCCTCGCGCAACTCGGCAGCAACCTCGACCAGCTCGGCGGGCCGGCCGGTGTCCGGCTCGCGCATACGGCGGTCGATCTGCTCGCCACGCTGTTCGCCAGCGAACTCGACCTCGCCCGCGCGACGGCCGGGCCGCACCACGAGCTGATGCGCCGCGTCCTCGCCTTCATCGACACGAACCTCTCCTCCACCGACCTCGGCCCGGCGCAGATCGCCGCCGAGCACTACATCTCCACCCGGCATCTGCACGGCCTCTTCCACGAACAGGGCACGACCGTCTCGGGCTGGATCCGCACCCGCCGCTTGGAACACTGCCGTCGTGAATTATTGGACCCTGTGCACGCTTCCCGGCCAGTCGCCGCCATCGCGGCGAAGTGGGGTTTCGTCGACGCGCCGCATTTCAGCCGGGTGTTCAAGACGGAATTCGGCTGCTCGCCGAGCGAACTGCGCCGCGGCTTGACCGTGAGCGATCGGTTGTTGCCGCCCAGCGCGTGACAGCTGGCCCTGCCAGGGCGGTCGCCTCGACGATGACCGCATGCCCGAAGCACCCGAGGAACAGTGGCGCACGTATGACGAGTTCGCCGCCGGAATAGCCACCTACCGCCTGCCGAACGCGGACCTGTCGGGACGCGAGTTCACCGTCACCCTCGACGACGGGACGACGCTCGCGCTGCGGTTCGAGGACGCTGAAACCGTCACCTGCAACGGCATCAAGGATCCGTACGACGCGGTCGCCGTCCGGGAAGACGTCTTCTTCGTCAATCTCCCCCATTCCAGCGTGGAAGGTGAAGCACTCACCGTCGTCTTCTCCACGACGACGCATCGCGCGCTCGCCGTGCGCTCGGTGATCGGCGCCGAGGACGTCGAAGGCGTTCCCCGTGTCTCCCAGACGTTCTGGTCCGGCACCACCGACGCGGGCACGGCGACCGGCGAGGAACCGGGACCGTCGCGCGACCTGATCGGCAAGCGCAACGTCTACCGCTACAGCCCGGAACACCTCTACGAACACGTGTACGTGTCGTCGCAGCGCTATGCGTGGCAATGCCTCGAAGGCGTGCAGCGCGGCCATGGTGACATGGACCTGTCGACGGTGTGGAAGTTCCAGGACGGGCTCTACCTGTTCTGCTTCCGCGAATTCCGCATCGCCGTGGCCAGTGTGTGGCTGCACGACCTCGGCTACGCGCTGAAGACCACCGGCGTCTTCCTCGGCCTGACCGGCGACGGCCGGTCGGAACACTCCCGCGCGGGCGGGCACATCTACCCGCTCGGCTCGGTCGCCTACCCCGACGCTCAACCGGTCTGACCACCCACAAGCGCAGCCGCGGTTCACCAGAGACATCAGGGAGCTTGAATGTCCAATTCAGACATCATCGCCGCGCACTACGCCGCGAGCGACCGGGGCGATCTGCCGGGCATGCTGGCCCCGCTCGGTCCCGAGACCACCTGGACGGAGGCGGCCGGATTCCCCTACGCCGGCACCTACACCGGCCCGGACGAGGTCAAGGAGAAGGTCTTCGGCGCGATCGCGAACGACTGGGAGGGCTACGGTTTCTCACTCGATGAGCTCGCCGACGCGGGTGACACGGTGATCGGCATCGGCACCTACCAGGGCAAGCACCGCGAGACCGGTCGCTCGTTCACCGCCCGCGTCGCGCATGTGTGGAAGTTCGACGGCGGCAAGGTCACCTCGTTCGAGCAGATCGTCGACTCCGTCCCCGTCGTCAACGCCGCGAACGATTCGGCGGGCCGGTGAAGCCCGCGCGGCGCCTGGTCGCCCTCGCCGCCGTCGTCCTGCTCGCCACCGCGGGCTGCGCGGGAGCCGAAAGCGGTTCGAGCGGGCCGATCAAGGTCGGCTCGGTCAACGCGCTCAGCGGCGCGGCCACCTTCCCCGAAGCCTCCCAGGCGGCCAAGGCGGTCTTCGACGCGGCCAACGCGAGCGGCGGCGTGAACGGAAGACAGATCGAGTACAAGGCCCTCGACGACAAGGGGGACCCGGCGGCCGCGGCGGCCGCCGCTCGCGAGGTCGTCGGCCGTGACGAGGCGGTGGCCCTGGTCGGGTCGTCCAGCCTCATCGAGTGCGAGATCAACAACAAGTACTACGAGCAGCAGAAGATCCTGTCCATCCAGGGCGTCGGCGTCGACCCGGCGTGTTTCACCAGCCCCAACATCGCCCCGGCCAACGTCGGCCCGTACCACGACATGACGCTGACCCTGCTCTACGGCTCGGAAACGTTGAAGCTGAACGACATCTGCGCGCTGCTGGAGATCGCGGGCAACACGCTGCCCTCGTACCAGGCTGCCATCGACGAGTGGTCGGCCATCACCGGCAAGAAGCTCAAGTACCTCGACGCGACCGTGCCCTACGGCGGTTCCGACTACACCTCCTACATCGTCAAGGCCCGCAACGCCGGGTGCAAGGCGATCACGGTGAACCCGGTCGAGCCGGATTCCATCGGCCAGCTCAAGGCCGCCGCGGCGCAGGGCTGGAACGACGTCACCTGGCTGCTGCTGACCAGCGTCTACAGCGAGAACTACGCCAAGGCCATCACCAACGCCGGTGCCGGGGTGTACGTGCCCGCCGAGTTCTACCCGTTCACCGACTCGACCAGCCCGCAGAACAAGGACTGGCGCGAGCTGATGACGAAGAACAACATCCCGCTGACCTCGTTCAGCCAGGGCGGTTACCTGGCGGCGAAGTACTTCCTCGACGTCGTCAAGGGGATCAAGGGTGACGTCACGCGCGAGTCGGTGACCAAGGCGCTGCGCGAGATGCAGCCGATCACCGATCCGATGGTCGGCACGCCGTACGTCTTCGGGCCGGGCAAGACCCATCACGACAACACCGCGGGCTGGCCGATCAAGCTCGCCTCCGGCACCAACAAATGGGAGCTCGTCGCCGACGACTGGCTGCGGATTCCCAAGAAGTAACAGGAGGATTCGATGCTGCAGGGAGCGCTGGCAGGCTTGGCCGCCGGCGGACTGTACGCGGTGTTGGCGGTGTGCCTGACGCTGATGTCGCGGCTGGTGCGGGTGGTGAACTTCGCCCAGTCGGCCACCGGGATGTTCGGCTGTTATGTGGCGGTGTTCCTGTCCGTCGATCTGGGCCTGCCGATATGGCTCGCCACCATCGCCGGGATCCTGCTCGGCGGCGCGCTGAGCGCGCTGCTCGGCTGGATCGTGTCCACCTGGCTCGCCGAGGCGGACACCGGCACCCGCTCGGCGGTCACCGTCGCGGTGCTGCTCCTGCTGATCTCGTTGTCGTTCATCCTGTTCGGCAACAAACCGCAGCCGTTCCACCCGATCCTCGACGGTCCGGCGGTCACCGTCGGCGGCGTGGTGATCAGCCAGGTCACCGTGGTCACCGTCGCGCTGGCCGTCCTGGTGGCGGTGGCCAGCCGGATCGTGCTGAGCCGGACCCCGGCGGGGGTCCAGCTCAGGGCGCTGTCCGAACGCCCGACGACGGCGGAGCTGCTGGGCATCCCGGCGAAACGGCTCAGCATCGCGGTCTGGGCGGTCACCGGCGTGGTCAGCACGCTGGTCATCTCGATCGTCGCGCCGTCGCAGTCGAACGACGCGACGTCGCTGGCGATGCTGGTGGTCCCCGCGTCCGCGGCGGCCCTGCTCGGCGGGTTCCGCCGTCTCGACCTCGCGGTCGCGGGCGGACTGGGCCTCGGCCTGATCCAAGGCGCGGCCGCGCAGGTCGACGGCCTTTCGGTGGTGCGGTACTTCCTGCCGTTCGTCGTGATCGTCGCGCTGCTGCTCTGGTCGCAGCGCAAGGAGGTGTGGGATGCGGCTCGCTGAACGTGGGATACGCGCCGGGATCCCGTTCGTGGTCGCCGTCGTGGCGATCGCGGTGGGATTCGGCCTGAGCGTCGGGCTCGACGGGTACTTCGTGTACCTCGGTATGAGCGCCGTCGTCGCCGGGATCTCGTTGCTCGGGCTGGGCGTGGTCACCGGCAGCGCGGGGATGATCTCCCTGTGCCAGCTGACCTTCGGCGCCGTCGGCGCCTGGGTGGTGTCGGCGCTGAACGAGGCGCAGGCGCCCGGCGGGTTCCTCACCTGGCTGCTGCTCGGCGGTCTCGCCGCCGGGGCGGTCGGGGTGCTCGTCGGGCTCCCGGCGTTGCGGCTGCGCGGGATCAACCTCGCCGTCGTCACGCTGGGGCTCGCCGCCGCGGCCGACCTCGCGCTGGTCCAGCTGCAGTTCCCCGGTGTCTCCGGCGGGATCTCGGTCGAACGGCCGGACGCCTTCTCCGACGACCGGTCCTACTTCCAGCTCGCCGTCGTGGTGCTGGTGCTGTGCTGCCTGGCCGTGTACTTCCTGCGCCGCGGGCGCTGGGGCAGCGCGTGGCAGGCGGTGGCGTTCTCCGAACGCGGCACGGCGGCCGCCGGCACGAGCGTGCGGACGTCGAAGCTGACCGCGTTCGCGGTGAGCGCCACCCTCGGTGGGATCAGCGGCGGCCTGCTGACCGGGCAGGTCGGGCTCGCCTTCCCGGCCAGTTTCACCGCGATCCAGTCGCTGGCGCTCTACGTGCTGGCGATCATGTCGGGCGCGCATCTGATCGACATGGCCGTGTTCGGCGCGGTGCTGTGGGTCGGGGTGCCGGAACTGCTGAAGCGCTGGGGAATCCCGCAGGACTGGGGATTCGTGGTGTTCGGCGTGCTCGGCGTGCAGGCGCTGGCCGGTGGCGGGAACCTGGGGACCACGGTGCGGCAGGTGTGGTACCGGCGGTCCAAAAAGGAACCCGCGAAACTCGACCTCGCGGCCGGGACCGTGGAGATCGAGTCCGTGGCGCCCGGTCCGCCGGTGCTCACCGTGCGCGGGCTGAGCGTGAACTTCGGGCACGTGGCCGCCCTGTCCTCAGTGGACATCGCGGTGCCGGAACACGGGGTGCTCGGTGTCATCGGGCCCAACGGCGCGGGCAAGTCGACGCTGGTCGACGCGATCAGCGGATTCCTGCCCAACGCCGAGGGTTCAGTGGAATTGGGCGGCAAGCCGCTGACCGGGTCGCCGTCGAACCGGGCTCGCGCCGGGTTGCGGCGGACGTTCCAGCAGGACCGCGTGCCGCCGGGACTGACGGTCGGGGCGTACCTGAAGTTCCTCGCCCGGCGCCGGCTCACCGCCGACGAGATCGGCGAGGCCTTGGACTTCTTCGGCTGCCCCGCCGCCCGCACCCCGCTGTCGCAAGTGGACGTCGGCGCGCGCAGGCTGGTCGAGGTCGTCGGGCATCTGTTGGCGCGGCCGCGGGTTCTGCTGCTCGACGAGCCGGCCGCCGGACTCCCGCACGAAGAGCACGTCGCGTTCGGGGAACGGCTGCGGCAGGTCCCCGCGCGGTTCGGGGTGTCGGTGCTGCTCATCGAGCACGACCTCGACCTGGTTCGCTCGGTCTGCGACACGATCACCGTCCTCGACTTCGGCAGTGTGCTGGCCTCCGGCCCCCAGGCCGAGGTGCTCGCGGATCCGGCCGTGCTCAAGGCGTACATGGGTGAAACGGAGATGCTGTGAACGCGTTGCGGATAGCGGGACTGACGGTCACCCGCGGTGCCGGGCCGGTGATCCGGGACGTCGACCTCACCCTGGAGCCGGGCCGGATCACCGCGCTCGTCGGCCCCAACGGCGCGGGGAAGACCAGCCTCCTCGAAGCCGTCTCCGGCGTGGTGCCCGCCGCGTCGGGGACCGTCCACATCGGACCGGACGAGATCACGAAGCAGTCGCGGGTCTCCCGTGCCCGCCGAGGTCTGGCGCATATCGAACAGGGTCGCGCGGTGTTCGGTGGGCTGACCGTGCTGGAGAACCTGATGCTGACCGCGCGCACCCGCGCGCGGGCCGACGAACTTTTCGAGCTTTTCCCCGAGCTGGAGAAACGCCGCGATTCGCCGGCGGCCCTGCTCAGCGGGGGCGAGCAGCAGATGGTGGTGCTGGCCCGCGCCTTCGCCGCGCGGCCGTCGTTCCTGCTGATCGACGAGATGTCGCTGGGGCTCGCGCCGGTGGTGTTCACGCGACTGCTGCCGATGGTGACGCGGTTCGCCGAGGAGGGGGCGGCGATCCTGCTGGTCGAGCAGTTCACGCATCTGGCTCTCAGGGTGGCGAGCGATGCTCTGGTGGTGTCTTCGGGGCGGGTCACCTATGCGGGTTCCGCTCAGGACCTGCTGGACTCCCCCGGCACGCTGCACTCGGCCTACCTCGGCGAATCCTGACGCGCGCAAGTCCGTGAAGGCCTCCTTGAGGGACTCTGGGTCCCTCAAGGAGGCCTTCACGGCCTGGTGGGACGCCCTGCCCGATGTCCCCGCCAGCCAGGTCGCGAAAGCCACTTTGGGGACATCAGACGTCCCGAAAGTGGCTTTCGCGACACGCCCAGCCTCCCCAGTACCGGGGAGGGTCACTCGACAGTCCGTGAAAGCCTCCTTGCCTACCCTCAAGGTAGGGAAGGGGGCCTTCACGCGCGTCTAGCGGCTAAGAACCCATACCCGCCCGTTCGAAGGCCAGCGTCGGCAGGTCGACAGCGTGCGCGCCGCCATCCGCCACGATCACCGCACCGGTGATGTACGACGACTCCGCAGACCCCAGGAACCGCACGATCGACGCGATCTCCTCCGGCTCGGCGGGACGGCGCAGCGGGACCTCGGCGGTCACGCGGCGGTATCCCTCGGCGTGTCCGCCGTCGAAGCCCGCGGCCTCGGCGAACTGGTCCATCTCGCCGTCCGCCATCGGAGTGCGCACCCAGCCGGGGCAGACCGCGTTCGCGCGGACACCCTTCGGCCCGTAGTCGCGGGCGATCGAGCGGGTCAGCCCGATCAGCGCGTGCTTGGCGACGGTGTAGCCGGCGACGTTCGGCCCGGCGAACAGCCCGGCCAGTGACGACACGATCACCACCTGACCGCCGGATTCGACCAGCGACGGCAGCGTGGCCCGGCAGAACACGAAGGCGCTGGAGAGGTTGGAGCGCAGCGCCAGTTCCCATTCCTCGTCGCCGGTGTCGACCACCGAAGACAGGCCGTGCCCGCCGGCGTTGGCCACCACGACGTCCAGCCTGCCGAACTTGCCGACGATCTCCGCCGCCGCGCTCTCGGCGGCTTCGCGATCGCTGGCGTCGCACGCGATGACGTGCGCGCCGGTTTCGGCGGCCACCTTTTCCAGCGGTTCGAGCCGCCGTCCGAGCACCACCACCTGGGCACCCTCGTCGGCGTAACGGCGGGCGACCGCGGCACCGATACCGGTACCGCCACCCGTGATCGCGACAACCTTCTTCACCAGCGGAGTCCTTTCTAAGCGGGAAAACCGGAGCGGGCCGAGACGCCGAAGTCGGCGAGCACGGCCTGGCCGTTGACAGCCCGCGAACGCGCGGACGCGAGATGGAGCACCTGCCAGGCGACTTCGTCAGGAGCCTGCACCGGGAACGCGGGATCGTCGAGCACCTCGCCGAGATCACCGCGCGCCATCGGGGTGTCGACCACCGACGGGCAGACGCAGTTCACCCGGACGCCGGGGAGATCGACCGCGAGCGCCCTGGTCATCGCGACCACGGCACCCTTCGAGGCGCAGTAGGGCACCATGCCGGGCGCGCTGGTGAACGCCGAGTCGCTGGCCAGCAGCACGACCGAGCCGTTCGACGCGGCGAGCCACGGCGCGGCGTGTTTGACCAGCAGGAACTGGCCGGTGACGTTGACGGCCATGAGCGCGGCGAAGTCCTCCGCCGAGGTTTCGGTGACCGGCGTCCCCACCGGGCCGGAGATCCCGGCGCAGCCGACGACGACGTCGAGCCCGCCGAACCGGCCGGCCACCGCGTCGACAGCGGCCACCACCGACGGCTCATCGGTCACGTCGGCGTGCACGGCCAGGAGGCCGTCCGCGAGCGTGGGCACGGGTGCCCGGTCGAGGGCGCCGACCCGCGCGCCCTCGGCCAGGAACGCCTCGACGCAGGCAAGGCCGATACCGGACGCCGCGCCGGTCACCAGCACGGCCTTGCCCGCGAGCTCCAGTCCCATGGCGCCATCCTGCGGTCCGGACCTTTCACGGCGGTTGGCCGTCAGTGCATCCTTCTTGTCGAAAGCGGCATGACGGCCTCGCGGTCTTTTCACCCGGGGGCGAAGAGGCAAGACTGCGAAGCATGACCAGGCCGCATCCGCTCGACCCGTTGACCGCCGACGAACTCACCGCAGGCCGGGCGATCCTGGCCGACGAGGGCCAGTTGACCGCGACCACGCGGTTCCCGTCGGTCCTGCCGGTCGAGCCGGAAAAGGGCGACGCCGCCCCCGACCGGCGCGTCCAGTACACGCTGCTGGACACCGCGACCGGGCACGCTCGCGACGTGGTCGTTTCGCTGGCGAAACGCGAAGTGCTCTCCACCGTGGACTGCGGCGACGGCCAGCCCGCGTACCTGTTCGAGGAGTACGACCTCGCCGCGTCGATCACCAAGGCGTCGCCGGAATGGCGGGCCGCGATGGAGCGGCGCGGGCTGGCCGACCGGATCGAGCACGCCTTCTGCGCTCCTCTGGCGCCCGGGTTCTTCGGTCGCCCCGACGAGACCGGCCGCGTCATCCGCTCGCTGACGTTCCTGCGCGACGACGAGTCCGACAGCCCGTGGGCGCATCCGGTCGAAGGCCTGATCGTGCACATCAACCTGACCGAGCAGCGGGTGCTGCGGGTCGAGGACGAGGGCGACGTGCCCGTCCCGCCGGAACACGGCCGCTACGGCGACGTGCCGGCCCGGACCACGCTCAAGCCGATCGAGATCACTCAGCCCGAGGGGCCGAGTTTCACCGTCGACGGCAACGAGGTCACCTGGGAAGGCTGGAAACTCCGCGTCGGCTTCAACGCCCGCGAAGGACTGACGCTGCACCAGATCAGCTTCCAGGACCGGTCGGTGCTGCACCGTGCGTCGGTACCGGAGATGGTGGTGCCGTACGGGGACACCGCGCCCGGCCGGTTCTGGATCAGCTACTTCGACGCGGGCGAGTACCTGCTCGGCAAGAACGGCAACGACCTGCGGCTGGGTTGCGACTGCCTCGGTGTCATCCACTACTTCCCCGCGTTCGTCGCCGACGACCACGGTCACCCGGTCGAGATCCCGCGCGCGATCTGCATGCACGAGGAGGACTACGGGATCCTGTGGAAGCACACGGATCTCGACGGCCGCGCCGAGGTCCGCCGCTCGCGGCGGCTGGTGATCTCGTCGATCTCCACCATCGGCAACTACGACTACGGCTTCTTCTGGTACCTCTACCTCGACGGCACCGTGGAATTGGAGGCGAAGGCCACCGGAATCGTGTTCGCCGGCGCCGCGCCCGCGGGCACGAAACACCCGCACGCCAATGAGATCGCGCCCGGCCTGTTCGCGCCGGTGCACCAGCACCTGTTCTGCGCGCGGCTGGACGTGGCGATCGACGGCGAACGCAACTCGCTCGTCGAGGTCGACGTCGAACGGGTGCCGATGGGTGAGCAGAACCCGTACGGGAACGCTTTCACCTGGAAGGAAACCCCGCTGCGGACCGAGCTGGAAGCGCGGCGGCACGCGGATCCGGCCAAGGCGCGTGTCTGGGAGATCCGCAGCGCGGAGCGGACCAACCGGCTCGGCACGCCCACCGCGTACCAGCTGGTCCCCCGGCCGTCCGCGACGCTGATGGCGCAGCCGGAATCGACCGTCCACCAGCGGGCGACGTTCGCCACCCGGCACCTGTGGGCGACGCCGTACCGCGCCGACGAACGCTTCCCGGCGGGCGACCGGCCGAACGCGCATCCCGGCGGGGCGGGACTGCCCGCCTGGACCGCCGCCGACCGGGACCTGACCGACACCGACCTCGTGCTGTGGCACGTGTTCGGCCCGACCCACATCCCGCGCCCGGAGGACTGGCCGGTCATGCCTGTCGACTACTCCGGTTTCTCCTTGCGCCCCTACGGCTTCCTGGACCGAAACCCGGCCCTCGACCTGCCGTCCGGCGCTGCTGACGATCACTGTTCCGCCCACGATCACTAGGACTCCCGCGATGCCCGAACTGACCCTGTCCGACACGTCCACCTGGCTGCCGCTGGACGGCCTCGCCCCCGGTTTCGACGCGAACAAGGCCCCCACGGTCGGCGACCTGCACGGCCGCACCTTCGAACTCGCCTGCGAAGACGGCACCAAGTTCACCGCTGGCTTCTCCGGTACCCGGATCGAATGGACCTACCACGGCACCGGCACCGACCGCTGCGAGACGTTCCTGGTCGACGACGACCTGTACTACGTCCAGTTCCACCCGCAGGCCCGGCAGGAAGAGGCGTTCACCCTCCTGCTCGACCTGCGCCGCGGCCGCGCGCTGCTCGTGCTGAGCAAGATCGGCGACACCTCGCCGCGGGTCACGCAGCAGTTCGTGGCCGCCACGATCGGGGGGATCGAGCCCAGCGGCGAGTCGCTGGCCCCGACCACGTCCCTGGTCGGGCGCCGGGTGCTGTGGGTGTACAGCACCGAACACGCCTACGAGCACGTGTACCTCAGCCCGCACTGGTACACCTGGCAGTGCCTGGCCGGACCGGAGAGGGGACTCGCGGACACCGACGAGAACTCGGTCTACGAACTGCGGCCGGGCATCTACGTCTTCGCCTGGCGGGAGAAGGTGATCCCGTGCGCTTCCGTGACCGTCGCCGACCACCGTGACGCGAAGCGGCTGCGCTCGCACGGTGTCCTTTTCGGACTGGACGCCACCGGGAACACTCCGACCCACTTCACCTTCGGCGCGCACGGCAAGCTGCTGAGCACCACCGTGCACCCCGAGGCTTACGACCCCGCCGGGAGCTGAGCCTTGACCGCCGACCTCATCCTCACCAACGCCACGGTGTACACAGTGGACGGTGCCCGGCCCTGGGCGTCGTCACTGGCGATCAAGGACGGCCGGGTGCTGTCCCTGGAGGACATCGAACGGGGGCCGAACACCGAGGTCGTCGACCTCGACGGCGCGTTCGTGATGCCCGGCCTGGTCGATGTGCACAACCACCACGCCCTCGCCGGGCGCGCGGCCCTGTTCGAACTGAACTTCGGCCTCGACGCGGGCCTGGACGACATCCTCGCGGCGGTCCGCTCGTGGGCCGCGAACCTCGGACCGGACGAATGGGTGGTCGGGGGCGCCTGGGCGTCCACTCTGGTCAGCACCCTTTCGAGGTCTTCGGCCCGGCACGCGCTCGACGAGGCCGCCGGTGGACGTCCGGTCATGCTCTCGGACGACAGCAGGCACAACCGCTGGGTCAGCAGCCGGGCCCTGGAACTGGCGGGCGTCACGGACACGACGCCCGATCCGACGGGCGGTGAGATCGTCCGCGACCCCGCGACCGGCGAGCCTGTCGGCGTCCTGCTCGAGGCCGCCGGTGTCGCCGTCGAGCGGGCGCTCAGCGAGACGCGGACACTTTCCGCGGATCAGCACATTGCGGCATCGCGGCACGGTATCGGCACGCTGCATTCGTACGGGGTCACCGCGTTCCAGGACGCCGGCGTCTCCGCGGACATCCTGGGCGCGCTGAAGTCGCTCGACGACGCGGGCGAACTGCACGCGTGGGTCGTGTCGTCCCTGCTGATCAACGACCCGATCTTCGGCTTCGACCCGATCGGCGCGCCGCTGCTGGAGGTCGCCGGGCAGTACCGGAGCGAGCACCACCGGCCGGACTTCGTGAAGATCTTCCTCGACGGCGTGCCGCCGACCCGTACCGCCGCCTTCCTGGAGCCGTACCTGCCGGACGCCGCACACGGCGCCTGTCATCACGGCGCGACCACCATGCCGGGCGACGAACTCGCGGGCTGGCTGCGCACCGCGGCCGCGGCGGGGCTCTCGGCCAAGGTCCACTGCACCGGGGACGCGTCGGTGCGCGCCACGCTGGACGCCGTCGAAAAGGTCCGCGGCGAGGGGTTCACCGAAGCGCGGTTCCAGGTCGCGCACGGCCAGTTCGTCCACCCCGACGACCTCCCGCGTTTCGCCTCGCTGGGTGTCGCCGCGGACATCTCGCCGTTCCTGTGGGTCCCCGGGGTCATCCCGGCGGCCATCGCCGAGGTGCTGCCCGATGAGCGGGCCGGGCGGATGCAGCCGAACCGGTCACTGCTGGACGAAGGCGCGCTGGTCGCGGGCGGTTCCGACTGGCCGGTCAGCGAGTCCCCGAACGCGTGGGAGGGCATCCACGGCCTCGTCACCCGCCAGGACCCGACCGGCACGTTCCCCGGGGCGCTCTGGCCGGAGCAGGCGATCACCCTGGCCGAAGCCGTCGAGGTCTTCACGCTCGCCGCCGCCCGCGCCATGGGGCTGGGCGACGTCACGGGCTCGCTGGTGCCCGGGAAGTCTGCCGATTTCGTCGTCCTGGACCGCGATCCGTTCAAAACCGATCCGTCCGCGCTCGTCAAGACAAAGGTGACGCAAACGTGGTTCGCCGGGCACCGCGTGTATCACCGCGCCTGATCTCCTACACTGGTAGAAGAACCAGTGCGGGAGGTCTGCCGATGCCGAAGATCATCGACCACGACGAGCGGCGCAGCCACATCGTCGACGTCACCTGGGATTTGATCACCCAGGGCGGGATCGAGGCCGCCACCATGCGCGAAATCGCGGCGGCCGCAGGCTTCGCCAACGGTGCGCTCAAGCTGTACTTCCCGAGCAAGGAAGACATCATCCAGGCCACCTACGAACGCGCGCTCGGCATGATGCGCGAGTACGTGGAACTGGACGAACTACGGGGCCTGACAGCGCTTCGCGAGCTGTGCGTGTCGTCGATGCCGATCGACGAGGACCGCATCGCCGCGGGGCGCGTCCTGCTCACCTTCTGGCAGCTTTCGCTGACCAACCCGAAGCTGCAGGACAAGTACCTCGAGCACATCCGTTCGTGGCGGGGTCTGCTGCACCGGTATCTCACCGAGGGCCGGGAGGACGGCGACATCGTCACCGAGACCCCCGACGAGCAGCTGGTCGACGAGATCGTGCTGATCAACGCCGGGGCGAACGTGATGAGCCTGGTCGCCGGGGAGTTCTCGACGATCGCCTTGCAAGGGCAGCACCTCGAGTCGTTCTTCGCGCGCCTCACCCGCCCCTGACACCGCGTACTCCCGCATTCAGTCCTCTCGATGCGGTAGTACGTAGTGCGAACAACCGGTCCCGCAGGCGCGACTCGCGTGATCAAAGCCGTAACTCGCGTGATTCAGGACGGAACTCGCGTGATTGAAGGCGGAACTCGCGAGTTCCGCCTTCAATCACGCGAGTTCCGCCTTCAAGCACGCGAGATCGGTATGTGCGCACAGCGTTGGCGCCTCTGAGGGTCCCTTCCTCGCGCTGAACGCGGGGAAGGGACCCTCAGAGGACTAAACGCGCCGGTCGAACACCCGGGTGAGGAAGCTCGCCACGTGCTTGTGCGAGCGCGGCGAAGCGGGCAGGTCCGTGTACAGCCCGTAGAAGCCGTGGATCTGCCCCGAGTACCGCGTCATCTCGACCTGGGTCCCGGCGTCGGTCAGACGCCGCGCGAACTCCTCCCCCTCGTCCCGCAGGACGTCGTACTCGGCCGTCAGCACCAGCGCGGGCGGGAGCCCGGTCAGGTTCTCGGCACGCAACGGCAGCAGGTACGGATCGTTCAGCTGCGCCGGGTCCGACACGTACTGCTCGAAGAAGAACCGCATCGCCCCGGCGGTCATGCCGAACCCCTCCGCGAAGTCCGCGTAGGACCGGAAGCCGTCGTCCGGGTGCCCGTAGACCGGGCAGATCAGTACCTGCGCGGCCAGCGGCGGGCCGCTCCGGTCGCGGGACATCATCGAGACCACCGTCGACAGGTTGCCGCCGGCGCTCTCCCCGCCGATCGCGATCCGCCCCGCGTCGACCGCGTCTCCGGCGCCCCCCGCGGCCAGCCATTCGACGACGGTGTAGCAGTCGACCGGGGCCGCCGGGTACGGGTTCTCCGGCGCGAGCCGGTAGTCCACCGCGACGACGGCGACCCCGGCCGCGTTGCACACCGCCCGCGACGCGACCTCGTTCTCGTCGATCGAGCCGATGGTCCAGCCGCCGCCATGGATCCAGACGAACGCCGGCACCGGCGCGGCGACCTCAGGCAGGTAGATCCGCACGCGGACACCGGTCGGCAGGACGTGGTCGGTGACGGAGGCGACCTCTTCGACCGTGTCGGGACGTCGCCACGAGGCGGCGAAAGCGGCTCGCAACTCGGGGGCCGTCAGCGGTCCGGCAGGGGCCTCCTCCGAAGCGCTGCGGGCCAGCAGCTCCTTGACCGCGGGATCGAGGGTCACCGTCACACCGCTTCCGCGACGAGCACCCGCGGGCTGCCCGGCAGCGCGAGCCGGTCGGTGACCCGCCAGCCCGCGTCGGTCAGCCATTCCCGGACCTCGGCCTCCGGGTAGACGACCGTCCCGTCGATCACCAGGTACTCCCCCGCGTGCAGCGCGTCGATCGGCCGCTGGACCGCGTCGTCGTCAAGGAAGAAGTCGAGCAACAGCAGGGTGGCCCCGGACGACGCGGCGGCGCGGGCGTTGCGCAGGATCTCCGCGTTCTGCTTCGCGTCGAAGCGGTGGACGACGTGGTTGACCATCACCAGGTCGAACTCGCCTTCGGGACGCGCGGTCGGCGTCTCCGCCCCGACGACGGTCGCCCTGTCGGCGAGACCCGCCAAGGCCGCCGCCGTGGTGACCGACTCGGTGAAGCCCGGGTCGAAGACGAACGTCGTGTGCAGTTCCTCGTTGGCCTTCATGGCTTCGACCGCGAACGCGCTCGAGAGCCCACCGAGGTCGAGAAGATTTCGATGGGAGCCGAAATCGAACGCGCCGGCCAGCATCTTGGCGTGCAGGGCGTTATACGTCATCACGCCGGACATGAACGTGCCCCAGCGCGCGTCGTCCATCTCCAGTTTGCCGGGTTCGCCGGTGTCGGCGGTGTGGCCGAACTGCAACCAATGGGGGTAGCTGATCGAGTCCAGGAACGTCAGGAACGGCGCCAGGTCCAGGCCCCCGCCGCCGAGATATTCCGCCGCGTCGGCGGCCAGTTCGTAACTTCCGTCCACACGGGACAGCAGGCCGAGTGATGACATGGCGTCACCGAGGATCCGGGTGATCTTCTCCGGTTTACCGGTCTTTTCCGCCAGTTCCGCGGCCGTCAGCGGCCCGTCGGCGAGTGCCGCGAACAGGCCGATCCGGCTCGCCGCGAAGAGTTGCTTGGCCGCCATGTAGCCCACGGCGATGTCCACGATCCGCTCGGGACCGGCAGTGTTGGTCGACCCGCTCACGGGTGCCCTCCTTAAGCTCGTTTCGGCCGAGAGTCTACAGACGTAGACAAAAGAATCCAGTGCAAGTTTTCGCCCACCACCAGGAAAAACCTGCCGGATATCAACTTCCTACATTCGTAGAATATACCCATTGACAGCGCACTCGCCCAGTGTCAACATGCGTAGAACTACCCCCGCCGGAGGCCCGTTCCCCGGCTGTGCGGTCCGCTTCGGGCGGGCTCGGGAAAGGGGATTCATGACCCTGCTCGAATTAAGAGAACTGACCGTCGGCGTCATCGCCGACGAAACCGAACGCGAACTGGTGCGCGAACTTTCGTTCGACCTCGAACAAGGCCGGACACTCTGCGTGGTCGGCGAATCCGGCAGCGGTAAAACGGTGACGGCCTTGTCGATCATCCGGTTGCTGGAGTTCGTCGCGCCGGTGTTCACCCGCGGTGAGATCACCGTCGACGGCGTGGGCCTCACGCGCCTGTCCGCCGACGAGATGCGCGCCTACCGCGGCCCGCGGATCGGGATGATCTTTCAGGAGGCACTGGACTCACTCAACCCGAGTCAACGGGTCGGCAAGCAGCTGATCGAGGCTTATCGCAAGCCTGGTTCCCTGCCGCGCCAGGCCGCGCGCAAGGGCACGCCGTTGCATCGCGAGGCCGACGCGAAGGCTCGCGGCCTGTTGAAGGAGGTCGGCCTCACCGACACCGACCGCGTGCTTTCCCTGTATCCGCACCAGATGTCGGGCGGGATGCAGCAGCGCGTGATGATCGCACTGGCGCTGATGGCCGACCCGAGCCTGCTGATCGCCGACGAGCCGACCACGGCCTTGGACGTGACCACGCAGGCGGAGATCCTCACCCTGTTCGACCGCGTCCGCCGCGACCACGGCACCGCGTGCGTCTTCATCACGCACGACATGGGCGTGGCCGCGCAGGTGGCGGACCGGATCGCGGTGATGTACCGCGGCGAACTGGTCGAACTCGGGTCCAAAGAGGACATTCTGCACGCGCCGAAGCATCCGTACACCAAGGCGCTGCTCGACTGTGTCCCAAAGCTCGGGGTGAGCAGGCGGGACGGCTTCCCCACCATCTCCGAAGCCCTGCTCGAAGCCGCGATGAACGGCGACTCTGCGGTCGCGACAGAGACCAGGACGCTGAACCGCGCCAAGGCCGACAACGCCGGCGAGGGCACCGCGCTCGTCATCGACTCGGTGTCCAAAGTGTACGGACGCCGTGGCCGGTTCTCGCTGAACCGCGAGCCCGAGGTGCACGCGGTCAAGGAAGTCTCACTGGAGATCGCGCCCGGCGAGTTCTTCGGCCTGGTCGGGGAATCCGGTTCGGGCAAGACCACGCTCGGCCGCCTGGTGAGCGCGCTGGAACCGCCCACCGCGGGCACCATCGCCTTCGGTGAGCACCGGTGCACGCCGACCGGGCTCGACGGCGAAGAGCGCGCGTTCCGCCGCCGTGCGCAGCTCATCTTCCAGGACCCGCAGAGTTCGCTCGATCCCCGGCACACCGCCGCCCGGATCATCGCCGAACCCCTGCGGGAGCTCACCGGCCTCCGCGGCGCCGAACTGGACCGCCGGGTCACCGAGCTGATCGACGAGGTCGGTCTCCCCTCGGACACCGCGAAGAAACTGCCGTCGCAACTCTCCGGCGGACAGCGGCAGCGGGTCTCGATCGCCCGCGCGATCGCCGCCGAACCGGACCTCATCGTCGCCGACGAGCCCACCTCCGCGCTCGACGTCTCGGTGCAGGGCCAGGTGATGAACCTGCTGCTCGAACTGAGGCGCACCCGCGCGCTCAGCTTCCTGTTCATCACGCACAACCTCAGCCTGGTGCTCTCGGTCGCCGACCGCGTCGGCGTCATGTACCAGGGCGAACTGATCGAAATCGGCGACCCGGACGAGATCCGGCTCCGCGCCCGGCACGAGTACACCCGCCGTCTTCTCGCGGCGAACCCCGAACTGCCCGCCCACCCCCACACTGGAGTGCGGAACCCATGAGACGAACCCTGACCTCGGCCGCCCTCGGCTTGGCGACCGTCCTGCTGCTCAGCTCGTGTATGGGAGGGCAGGCCGGCGGTGGCGCCGCGGACGGGCCCCCGAAGCCCGGCGGCAACCTCAACGTCGCCGTGCCCACCGACCCGCAGTCCCTCGACATGGTCGCGAACCCCGGCCAGGTGACCGCGCATATCGGCAACATGATGTACGAGAAGCTGTTCGAGGTGGACAAGGGCTTCACCGCCCGGCCCATGCTGGTCGAGGACTTCACCACCAGCCCGGACAGGCTCACCTACACCTTCAAGCTGCGCCAGGGCGTCACCTTCCACGACGGCAACCCGCTGACGTCGGAGGACGTCGTGGCGAGCCTGAAGCGGTGGCAACAGGTGCACCGCACCGGCCAGCTGGTCACCCCGGACATCGAGGCGATCACCCCGGCAGACCCGGCGACGGTGACCATCAAGCTCAAGCAGCCGCGGTACCCGCTGATCAACGAACTCGCCGGCGCGGGCACGGAGATCTACGAGGCGAAGAACCTCACCGGTGTCGCGCCGACCGGTTTCGCCCAGGACAAGGCGATCGGGACCGGGCCGTACAAGCTGAAGAGCTGGGACATCGGCCGTGAACTGGTGCTGGAGCGGTACTCCGGCTACAAGTCCCGGTCCGAAGAGGACTGGGGCGGGCAGGCGGGCGCCAAGCACTCGTACCTGGACACCGTGACCTACAAGGTGGTCTCCGACCAGGACGCGCTGATCAACGGCCTGCAGACCGGGCAGTGGGACCACATCATGCCCACGAACGACCAGTACGAGACGCTGCGCAACAACCCCGCCGTGGTCGTGCACAACCTGCCCGGCGGCAACGACAACGTGGTGATCCCGAACTTCAACACCGGTTCGAAGTTCGCCGACCCCCGTGCTCGCGAGGCGCTGAACCTGTTGCTGGACAAGCCCGCGATCAACGCGGCCACCGGCGGCAGCAAGGACCTCACCCTCGAGACCGGTGCCTTCGCCTCGCCCGACAACAAGCAGTTCTATTCCACCGCGGGTGAAGAGGTCTACAAGAAGCACGACCCCGAGAAGGCCAAGCAGCTGCTGGCCGAGGCCGGGATCACCGCCGGCGCGACGATCCGCATCGTCACCACGAACTCGTACCCGGAGTTCGGCAAGTGGGCCGTGCTGATCCAGGACAGCCTGTCGAAGATCGGCATCAACACCAAGATCGACACCTTCGACTTCGCGACCATGCTCGGCACGCTGACCAAGGAACCGGGCGGCTGGGACATCACCACCCTGTTCTTCGACTCGGCGCTGACCTCGCCCGCGCAGATGCCCGCGCTCACCCTGGGCACGCTGAACGGTTCGACCTCTCCCGAGCTGGACGGGCTCATGGCCGAGTTCAACGCCTCGACGACGCCTGAGCAGGCGAAAACGGTCGTGGACAAGCTGCAGGCGTTCACCTGGAAGCAGCTGTCGGTGATCACCCTGAGCCAGTCCAGGCTGTACGCGGCCTACTCCCCCAAGCTCAAGGGCTACGGCGACTTCTACCGCGTCTTCTGGAACACCTGGCTGGCGTCATGACCGGTCTGCTGCTGCGCAGGCTGCGCGATCTGGCGATCATCCTGGTGATCGTCGGGACGATGATGTTCTTCGTCATCCGGCTGATCCCCGGCGACCCGGCGCAGGCCATCCTCGGCCCGACCGCGCGACCGTCCGATGTGGACGCCCTGCGGGAGAGCATGGGGCTGGACGGGCCCTTGTGGGAGCAGTACCTCAGCTGGGCCGGAAACGTGCTGCAAGGCGACTTCGGCACGTCGATCACCTATCACGCGCCGGTGCTCGGCGTGGTCGCCGACCACATCCTGCCGACGCTGACCCTGGCCGTGCTGTCGACGGTGATCAGCTTCTTCCTCTCGGTCGCGATCACCTCCTGGCAGGCGGTGTCGCCGCGCAATCCGGTGGCCCGCGCGCTGGACCGGCTGTCCGCGCTCGGCATGGCGATGCCGGACTTCTGGATCTCGCTGATGCTCGTGCTGCTGTTCTCGGTGACGCTGCGCTGGTTCCCCTCCAGCGGCTACGAAAACCTGTTCACCGCCCCGGCGACGGCGGTACCCGCGCTGGTGCTGCCGCTGACCGTGCTGGTCATCGGGCAGACCGCGTTGTTCGTGCTCACCCTGCGCGAAAGCCTGCTCGGTGAGCTGCCGCTGGCGTACCTGCGCACCGCGCGGGTCAAGGGGCTGTCCGAGCGGCAGGTCATGACGAAGCATGTCCTGCCGAACGCGTTGATGCCGCTGATCACCCAGCTGGGCAGCAACTTCGCCATGCTGGTCGGCGGGATCGTGATCATCGAGTCCATCTTCGTCGTACCGGGGCTCGGCCATCTGCTGATGGGCGCGGTGTCCACTCGCGACTTCCCGCTGATCCAGGGTGTGACGCTGTTCGTCGCGGTGCTGTTCGTGCTGGTCAACCTGCTGGTAGACCTGTCGTACGCGCTGCTCGACCCGAAGGTGCGTGTCTCGTGAGCGTGGCACTGGTGGAAAGGACGTCTTCGGTGCGGGAGAAACCCCCTGCCGGTCGCGCGGCCAAGGTGTTCCGGCGCAACCGGATGCTGGTGATCAGCACCGTGGTGCTGGCGCTGCTCGTCCTGACGGTGATCGTGCTGCCGTTCTTCCTGCCGAGTGTCAGCGCGACCGACCCCGTCAACCGGCTGCTGCCGCCTTCTGGCGCGCATCTCCTCGGAACCGACTCGTTCGGCCGTGACGTGCTCGCCAGACTGGTCTCCGGTGGGCGGGCGTCGCTCGGGCTGTCCGCCCTGATCACCCTGTGCGCGGCCTTCACCGGTCTGGTGATCGGGCTGATCAGCGGGTTCTTCCGAACGGCCGACGCGGTGCTGATGCGGATCATGGACGCCTGGATGTCGTTCCCGGCGATCATCCTCGCGATGGCGCTGGCGATCTCGCTCGGCGCGAGCATCTGGACCGAACTGATCGCGCTGACGGTGATCTTCACGCCGTTCACCGCCCGCGTCATCCGAAGCCGCGTGCTCGGCATCGCCGGCCGGGCCTACATCGGCGCGGCGCGGGTCTCGGGGATGAGCAAGTGGAAGATCCTTGTCGTGCACGTGTTCCCGAACGTGCTGCCGCTGGCGCTGGTGCAGGTGGTGATCCTGTCCGCGGCGGCGATGCTGGTCGACGGCGCGATGAGCTTCCTCGGTCTCGGCATCGCTCCCCCGACCCCGACCTGGGGCAACATGATCGCCGAAGGCCGGTCGTACCTGGTGCAGGCGCCCTGGCTGGTGATCGCGCCCGGCGTGACGATCATGGTGTGCGTGTTCCTGCTGAACCTCATCGGATCGTCGCTGCGGATCGCCGTCGACGCCCGCGCGCGGACACTGAGCGAGATGCAGCGTCTGCGCACCCGCCGGCCCTCCGGCACCTGAGAAAGGATTCCGTTGTCTGCCACTACTTCTCTGGCCGTGCGCCGATTCGCTCCCGAAACCGTCTCGGGACCGCCTGTGCTGCTGGTGCACGGATTCGCCTCCGACGGGCACACCGACTGGATCACCACGGGGTGGCCCGCCGCGCTCACCGCCGCGGGCCGTGAGGTGCTCGTACCCGATCTGCCCGCGCACGGTTCCAGCCCGGCTCCCTCGGGCTCGCTGGGTGCTGTCGCGATCACCGGCGAACTGTCGCGGCTCGTCGCCGATCTGTCCGAAGTGGACGTCGTCGGGTATTCGCTGGGCGCCCGGCTGTCCTGGGAGCTGCCCGCGCAGGCTCCGGTCCGGCGGCTCGTGCTGGCGGGGGTGAGCCCGTTCGAACCCTTCGGCGCTGTCGATGTCGCGGCCGCGCTGGCCTTCGCCGATGGTGGCAAGGCACCCGCGGATCCGCTGACGGGGATGATCGCGCACATGATCACCGCGCCGGGACGGAATCCGGCCGCGCTCGCCCGGTGCATCGAGGATCTACGTGAGGAGCCTTTCGCTCCTGTCGCCGGTGCTGTCTCTGTTCCGACCCGGTTCGTGGCGGGGGTGGACGATCCGGTGAGCCAGGGTATCGAGACGTTGGTCGAGCTGGTCTCGGGCGCTGATCTCGTGCGGGTGCCCGGGGATCACGGTGGGGCGCTGCGGAGCCCGGAGTTCAAGGCGGCCGTGCTGGAGTTCCTGGCCTGACGCGCTCCGTGAAGGCCTCCTTTCCTACCCTCAAGGTAGTGAAGGCTCCCTTCCCTCGGCTGAGCCGAGGGAAGGGAGCCTTCACGGACTTGCGAGGCGTGGGGTCGCGGAGGTTGGGGGCGCGGAGGTGTCGCGAAAGCCACTTTGGGGACGTCTGATGTCCCGAAAGTGGCTTTCGCGACATCGCTTCCTTGCCCGCGCCGCGTCGGCCACCCGACCGATGTTATGAACGGGACTTTCATCGCAAAATTTGCGATGAAAGTCCCGTTCATAACATCACCGACGGCGTCAGAAGGTCCCATCGGCGGCGACCGAGCGGTCCAGCCAGAGATCCTCCAGAGCCGCCCGCACCTCCGCACCACGAGAAGCGGCCAGCGCGACCGCACCGAGGTTGTCCTCCAGCTGAGCCATCCGGCTCACCCCGAACAACACGTTCGCCACCGGCCCGTAGGCGAGACAAAAAGCAAGGGACAGCTGCGAAGTACTCACGCCGAAGTCCCCGGCCACGGCGGCGACTCGCGAGGCGGCATCCCGGATCGACTCCCGGATCCCACCCATGTCCGCCCCGATCTTCCGTTCCGGTGTCTTGCCGAGCAGCACCCCACCCTCGAACACATCCGACGCCTGCAAGGTCAGCCGACCGGCCTCGAAATGCGGGCCGTAGAAGGGGCCTTCCGCCATGGAACGCCGCGCGACACTGTACTTCAGCTGGGCGAAAGCCGGCGCCGGAAGCCCTTCGGCAGCGGCGAAGTCCAGTGCCAGGTCGAGATCCGAAGCGTGCCAGTTGTTGACACCCCAGACGTCGAACCGGCCGAGCCGGATCTGTTCGGCCACCTCGGTGACGATCCGCGGGATGTCCGGCCGCTCGAAGTAGTCGCCGACGACGACGGCTTCCATGTGGTCGACGCCGACGCGGTCGAACGAAGTCGTGAGCTGCTCGGCGAAACCGGTGTTCGGGTAGTCCCAGAGCCAGAGTTTCCCGCACAGCTGGTACTCGTCGCGCTTGATCCCTGCCGCGCGGACGGCCTCGCCGAAGATCAGATCCGTGCGCGACTGTTCGGAATGCGGTCCCATGTTGTAGTGGGCCACGTCGAACAGCGTGACGCGAGCGTCGAGCGCGTGCCGGATCAGGCGCACCGCGTCGTCGAACTCCATGCGGTCCCAGGTGTTCCAGGAGCCCAGGCTCAGCGCCGAAGTGGCGAAGCCCAGTCCGTTCTGCTTCTCGTGCACGAGTTTTCCTTTCTCTGGCAACAGAAACAAGTTTTAGTCTACGATCGTAGAATGAACAAGAGACTCGTAGTGGTGACCGGCGGCGCCAGTGGCATCGGCCGCGGGGTCGCCGAAGCCTTCCAGTCCGCGGGTGACCGCGTGGTCATCGCCGACGTCGACGCGCGCGCGGCCCACGACCTGGCCGGCGAACTCGGCGCGGAACACGTCGAACTCGACATCTCCGACCCGGGTTCGGTCGACGCGGCCCTGGCGCTGATCACCGAACAGTTCGGCGCGGTGGACGTCCTGGTCAACAACGCCGGCCTCGCCGGGGGCGGCGGTCCCCTGGTGGGGCTGGACATCGGCGTCTTCGACCTGTGCATGCGGGTGAACTTCCGCGGCACCTTCCTGATGACGCGCGCGGTCGGCGCGCACATGCTGGCGGCCGGGACCCGGGGTGCCATCGTCAACATCACCTCCATCGGCGCCCGGCAGCCGACCCCCGGACTCGGTCATTACGAGGCCACCAAGGCCGCGGTCGAGGCGCTCACCCGCTCGGCCGCGCTCGAACTGGCACCGCACGGCATCCGGGTCAACGCCGTCGCACCGGGCCCGGTGCTGACCCCGATGACGGCGGGCTTCGCCTCGGACACCGCCGCCCGCGCGGCTTGGGAAGCGAGGATTCCGCTGGGAACCATCGCTTCCGTCGCCGACGTGGTGCCGTCAGTCCTGTTCCTCGCCTCCGCCGACGCCGGCCATCTCACCGGGGTGAGCCTCCAGGTCGACGGCGGGCAACTGCTCACCTGAGTAGACGACGCGGCCGCCGGACACGGTGAGTTCGACACCGACGTCCGGCAGGTCCGCGAACGCGACCTCGAGCGGATTCGCCGACAGCACACAGAAGTCGGCGACACGGCCCACGGTCAATGAACCCTTCCATTCCGCACCACCGTCCTGCTCGGCGGCCGCGACCGTGTAGCAGCGCAGCAGCCGATCCATCAGCGCGGAGTCCTTTTCGGACGCCTCCAGCATCCCGGCCGCCGCCACGATGTGCACCCGCCAGTCCGGCGTGACCACCGGCGCGTCGCTGCTCAAGGTCAGCGGGACGCCCGAGTCCAGCATCTCCGCCAGCGGCCAGGCTCGGGCACCGACCTCGGCGCCGAGCGCGTCCGCCAGCATCCCCCGCATCGCCACCGCGATCGCGGGTTGCACGGTCAGGCCGACCCCCGCCGAAGCCATCCGCGCCAGTTGTTCCGCCGTCACCAGATCCCCGTGCACCAGGTGGTCACCGCGGCGAAGCGACCCGAGGGCGGCTTCGATACTGCGGTCGCCCGTAGCGTGCACGGCGACCACCTGCCCGGCGTCGTGGGCGAGGCGGATCATCGCGGCGAGGTTGCCCGCGCGGCCTGGATCGTCGTCGCCGTCGACGAGCAACGCACCGTGAGAGCCGTCGGCATAGCAGTGATGCGTCCACG
Source organism: Amycolatopsis sp. NPDC102522 (assembly GCF_055584485.1). Lineage (NCBI taxonomy): Bacteria > Bacillati > Actinomycetota > Actinomycetes > Pseudonocardiales > Pseudonocardiaceae > Amycolatopsis > Amycolatopsis sp. NPDC102522. The sequence goes on from NZ_JBVJLY010000006.1 coordinate 92,373, forward strand.
CGGACCGCATCGGCGGGATGCCGTCGGCGAAGATCTTGACGCCGGGCACGGTGAGCCACAACGGATCCGCAGCGGGTGACGGTGTCGTCAGCCCGCGCTCGAAGTCCTCCAGCGAACTGGCACCGTCGAGCAGGCCGAACAGGCGCAGCGCGGTCACCCTCGCGCGCAGGAGCCCTTCCGCCGCCAGCGCCGCGTATTCCTCCAGCACCTCGGCGCCGAAGCACCCCGTCTCCCCCGGGCCCAGACCGGGCTCGGTGTAGCTCGTGATGCCGAGCGACGCGCACAGCTCGCCCGCACGCAGGATCGCGGCCCGCCGTTCGGCGGAGTCCCGCACCGTTTTCTCTTCTCCCCCGGTGAATCCGGCGCCACCGATGAGCGTGTCCGGCCACCGGGCACCCAGCCAGGTCGCGTGCAAGTGGGCGTCGTTGATGCCGGGCAGGACGGTTCTCCCCGCCAGCTCGATCACCTCGGTCTCCGGGCCGATGTGGTCCAGGGCGACGTCACCGACGGCGACGATCCGGCCGTCACGCACGGCCATCGCCCGGACGACGGTGCCCGCCGGGTCGAGAGTGAGCACAGGGCCGCCGCGGACCACGAGTGAAGCGGGGCGAATACGTTGCGACGGCATGGTTTCCTCCAGGATCTGGACTTTTTCTCCTACGACTGTAGACTAAAAAGATGGTCAACAGAACCGAAGCGGCGGTGCTCACCGAACACGGCTCCGCGCTCACCTTGCGGGAACTACCGCTACCGGAAGAGCCGGAACCCGGCGCCGCGCTGGTCCGGATCACCTGCACTACGTTGTGCGGCACCGACGTGCACATCTGGTCCGGCCAGATGACCTTCCCCGGCATGCTCCCGATGGTGCTGGGGCACGAAATGGTCGGCGAAGTGGTGGCCGTCGGACCGGGCACCACCGACACCCTCGGCCGGGAGATCGCCGAGGGCGACCGCATCGGCTGGTCCGAGTCGACCTGCGGAAAGTGTTACGGCTGCACGATCCTGCGCGAACCTGTCGCCTGCGAGAAGCGCGGGTACGGCTTCCTCCAGCGTTCCGACGTCTTCCCGTACGCCACCGGCGGTCTCGTCCGGTACTGCTACGTGACGCCCGGCGCGGCCAAGCTCCTGCTGCCGGACGACGTCAAGGACACCTGGGCCTCGATGTCGGGCTGCGCGGGCAAAACCGTGCTGCGGGCCGTTTCCCGCTCCGGCGGGATCCGTCCCGGTGCGACGGTCGTCGTCCAGGGCGCCGGCGCCCTGGGCGTGTTCGCCACCGCCGTCGCGCGGATCTCCGGCGCGGGCGACGTGATCACCATCGGCGGCCCGGCCGACCGGCTGGAGACCGCCGAACGCTTCGGGGCGACGGCGACGATCCCGGTCGACGGTACCGCCGAAGACCGCGTCGAACGGGTCAAGGAACTCACCGGCGGCCGCGGCGCCGACCACGTCTTCGACTTCGCGGGCGGGCCGACCATCGGCGAGGAGGCCGTCGCCTTCGCCGCCCAGCGCGGCACGATCGCGATCGTCGGGTCCACCGGCCCCATGCCGTCCCCCGTGGCCTTGGGCACCGTGATGGGCAAGGAACTCACGGTCGTCGGCTCGCTCAACGGCGACATCGCCGACTACCACCGTTCGGTGGACTTCTTCCGCACGTTCGCCGACCGGATGCCTTGGGACGACCTGTTCAGCGCGCCTGTCGGCCTTTCCGAAGCGTCCAAGAGCGTCGAGTCGATGTCGCGGCTCAGCGAGCTCAAAGCCGTCATCGATCCCCGCCTTCCCTAGGAGACCTCAATGCCTGTCATCCCCCAGCGCCGGGTCGGCCGCGACGGCCCGCTCACCGGTGTCCTCTCGCTCGGCTCGTGGCACACCTACGACCGGATGGACTTCCGCGAGGCGGTGAACCTGGTCCGCGCCGCGGTCGATTCCGGCATCACGCTGTTCGACGTCGGCGTCTACGGTTTCCCCGGCGCCACCGCGGTCTACACCGACGTGCTGTTCTCCGCCATGGTCCGCGCGGCCGGGCTCCGGCGGGAGGACTACCTGCTCTCCGCCAAGCTCTGGCTGGAGGGCTATCCGGAGCACGGCCTCCGCGACCAGCTGGACAACGCGCTGTTCCGCGCGGGCGTCGACCACGCCGATCTGGTGGTGCTGGGCGATCTCCGGCGCGAGGACACCGACCTGCACCAGCTGGTACTGGATCTGAACGAACTCCGCGAGGCCGGGCTCATCGGACAGTGGGGCGTGAACAACTGGTCCGCCGGCACGATCCAGGCCCTGCACGATTTCGCCGCGGCGGAGAACGTGCCCGGACCCGCCATCGCGCAGCTGAAGTACAGCGTCGCCCGGCGGTCCATTCCGGACGGTGAACCCTTCAAGAAGGTCTTCGGCGAGCTCGGGGTCACGCTCCAGTCCTCGGACATCTTCGAGGGCGGTGTCCTGCTGGGCAAGAACAGCGGCGCCCGTCAGGTCGGCCGCGACCCCGGCGACATCCGCGAGCGCATCGCCGCCTCCGCCCCAGAACTCGCGAAGATCGCGAGCGGACTGGGTGCGACGCCGGCGCAGCTGTGCCTGGCTTTCACCCTCACCCACCCGGCCAACACGACCACGCTCTTCGGCGCGACGAGTACCGAGCAGCTCAAGGACAACCTGGGCGCCGTGGACCTCGTCGAGCGGGTGGGCGCGGACGAACTCCGTGAACTCGTCGCGCCGCACTGGGCGGACCAGGACATCGTCGACCCGGAGGGACCGTGACGGCCTTCGACCCCGAACTCGCCGAAGCGCTCAAAGGCCTGCCCTCCGGACCGCCACTGAGCGCGGAGTCGCTGCCGGGAATGCGGCAGGCCATGGCCGAGATGAACTTGAGCTGCGCCGAGGCGATCGGCGACCGGGATCTCGTCTGGGAAGACAGGACGGTTCCCGGTACCGATGTCGTCGTCACCGTGGTCAAACCCCGTGGCGCTCAAGGCGCTCCGGGGCTGTACAACATCCACGGCGGTGGCATGGTGCTGGACGACCGGTTCGCCGACCTGCCCCGGATGGTCGCGCTCGTCGAAGAGTTCGGCTTCGTCGCGGTGACGGTGGACTACCGGCTCGCCCCCGAGCATCCGCATCCGGCGCCGCTGGAAGACTGCTACGCGGGCCTGACCTGGATGGTCGAGAACGCCGCCGAACTCGGTTTCGACCCGGCCCGGCTGATCGTCGGCGGCGGCAGTGCGGGCGGCGGTCTCAGCGCCGGGATCGCCCTGCTGGCCAGGGATCGCGGTGGACCGGCGCTGGCCGGGCAGCTGCTGCTGTGCCCGATGATCGACAGCCGCAACGACTCCGCGTCCACAGTGGAATTCGCGGAACGCGGCGTATGGGGGCGGGAAGCCAACGAGTTCGGCTGGCGATCCCTCCTGAAGGGACAGACCTCGCCGTACGCGGTCCCGGCGACCGCGACCGACCTCGCCGGGCTCCCGCCCGCTTTCATCGAGGTCGGCGCGGCCGAGATCTTCCGCGACGAGGACGTCGACTACGCGGGACGCCTCTGGCAGGCGGGCGTGCCCACCGAACTGCACGTCTGGGCGGGCGCGTACCACGGTTTCGACCGGTTCGCCCCGGACAGCGAGGTGACCCGGGCCGCGCTCGCCGCCCGGGCCTCCTGGCTGCGCCGCGCTATCCGCGAAGCATGAACCGTGCGGCCTGCTCGCCGACCAGCACCGCCGGCGCGTTGGTGTTGCCCGTGGTCACCCGCGGCAGCACCGACGCGTCGGCGATCCGGAGCCCGCTGATGCCGTGCACGGCGAGTTCCGGATCGACCACGGAGTCCGCGTCGGTGCCCATCCGGCAGGTCCCGACCTGGTGGTGGTAGGTGATGGCGGTCCGCCGGACGTACTCGCGGACGTCGGTGTCCGGCCCCGGATACAGCTCGCGGGCACCCCAGCCCTCCGCCAGTGCGGCCGCCCGGCCGATCTCCCGGCACTGCTCCACCGAAGCGACCAGGCTTTCGAAGTCGGCCGGATCCTCCAGCGCGGCGAGATCGATCAATGGCATGTCGTCCGGGTCCGGCCCCGCAAGTCGCAAACTGCCTCGGCTGCGCGGCGTGACCATGCCCGCCATCAGCGAGAACCCGGTCTCCGGGCCGGTCATCCACGACTCGTACATCGGCACGCTGAAGTGGATCGGCTGGGTGTCGGGCACCGCCAGCCCCGGACGGCTGCGCCAGAACAGATGCGTCTGCGTGACCGAGCGGCCGGGCGCGGGCGGGTCGACCTGACGGCTGTCGGTCGCGAAGATGACCGGAGCGAGCAGGTGGTCGTGCAGGTTCTTCCCGACGCCCGGCAGTTCGGCGACGACGTCGATCCCGTGTACCTCCAGTTCGTCGACCGGCCCCACCCCGCTGCGCAGCAGGATCGCCGGTGAGGCCAGCGCGCCGGCGGCGAGCACGACCTCGTCGGCGAAGACCTTGCGCAGTTCGCCGTCGACCTCGGCCAGCACGCCGGTCACCTTGTCGCCCTCGAAGAGCAACCGGTGTACGAGCGCTCCTGTGTGGACGGTCATCCGCTCGGCGGCGGGCTGACCGTAGGCGAGCCAGGTGTTGAGCCGTTTCCCGTCGCGCGTGGTGACGCGCTGCACCGAGACGCCGTCGAGCTCGTCCCCGTTATAATCGGGGTTGAACGGCAGGCCGGTCTGCACGGCCGCGTCCACAATGGACTGCTGGATCGGGTGCAGCGGCTCGTTCGGCACGACGTCGAGCAGGTCCTTCTCGATCCGTTCGAAGACCGGGCGCACGTCGTCCCACCGCCAGCCGGGCAGGTCCCAGCCGTCGTAGTCGGCCGGAGCGCCGCGGACCCAGATCATCGCGTTGAGCGAATGCGACCCGCCGAGCACCTTGCCGCGCGGCAGGTGCAGCCGCCGGTTCGCCGCGTGCGGCTGCGGCACGGTGTAGTAGTCCCAGTCCTCCGGGCCGTGCCACAGCTCCCCCGCCCGCGAAGGGTCGTGGATGGCCGGGTTGCTGTCCGGCCCGCCCGCTTCGAGCAGGGTGACCCACGCTCCCGAGTCGGCCAGTCTCCTGGCGACCACCGAACCGGCCGAACCCGCTCCCACCACGATGACGTCCATGTCCCCCACCCTCGCAAGGTGGGAGGACGTCCGGCGGATTCGGTTCGCTGGCCGACAATCGGCGTGCCCTGGCGGGCAAGACCGGGGAGCCCGGCGCGCCCGATACTCGATCACACACCGGTCGAGGAGGAGCTAGCCATGGCCACACGCCTGTTCATCGACGGACAGTGGACCACCGCCGGAGGTGGGTCCCTGCCGACGTACGATCCGGCCACCGGCCAGGTGATCGAGGACGTCGGCACCGCGTCTGCCGCCGACGTGGACGCCGCTGTCGGAGCCGCACGGAAGGCCTTGAACGATCCCGCCTGGGCGGGACTGCTGCCGGTCCAGCGGGCCGCGCTGCTGTTCAAGCTGGCGAGCCTGGTCGACGAGCACCACGAGGAGCTGGCCGCGCTCGAAACGCGCGACCAGGGTCAGCCGATCGGCATCTCCCGCCAGGTCAGCGTCACCGGCGCGGCCGAGCACCTGCGGTACTTCGCGGGCTGGGTGACCAAGATCCAGGGCACCACCAACCCGGTGTCCTTCCCGGACACGCTGCACTACACCCGCCGGGAGCCGGTCGGGGTGAACGCGCTGATCACGCCGTGGAACTTCCCGCTGATGATCCTGGTGTGGAAGCTCGCGCCCGCGCTGGCCACCGGCAACACCGTGGTGATCAAGCCCAGCGAGGTCACGCCGCTGACCAGCATCCGGCTGGTCGAACTGGTGGCCGAAGCCGGGTTCCCGCCGGGAGTGGTCAACCTGGTCACCGGTGACGGCGCGGTGGGCGCGCTCCTGAGCGGGCACGGCGACGTCGACCACCTGTCCTACACCGGGTCGACCGCGGTCGGGAAGCTGATCACGGCGGCCAGCGCGGAGTCGAACCTCAAACGGCTCACCCTCGAACTCGGCGGCAAGGCCCCCAGCATCATCGCACGCGACGCCGACATCGATGCCGCCGTCGCGGGCAACCTCGCGGGCGCGACGTTGAACAGCGGGCAGGTCTGCGCGGCGTACACCCGGTTCTTCGTGGACCGCAAGCGCGAACAGGAGTTCGTCGCGAAGCTGGCCGCCGGGCTGGAGGGTCTCAAGCTCGGCCCGGGCCTCGACGAGTCCACCCAGCTCGGGCCACTCGTGTCCGCGAAGCACCGCGAGCACGTGGACTTCCTGGTCTCGACCGGTCGCGAACAGGGCGCGGACCTCGTCACCGGCGGCCAGACCCTGGACCGCGACGGCTACTTCTACAAGCCGACCCTGTTCGCCGGTGTCGCCGACGACATGACGATCATGCGCGAGGAGATCTTCGGCCCGGTCCTCGCCGTCACCGCCTACGACGATCAGGACGAACTCCTGGCACGGGCGAACGACACCGAATACGGGCTCGCGGCCACCGTGTGGACCCGCGATCTCGGGGTCGCCCAGCGGTTCGCGAACGGTATCCGGGCGGGCGCGGTGTTCGTCAACATGCCGCCGATCCCGGACATGGCCGCGCCGTGGGGCGGGTACAAGGCGTCGGGCTGGGGTCGCGAGATGGGTCCGTGGGCCATCGACGCGTACACCGAGATCAAATCAGTCTGGCTGCACTACTCGTGACCGCTGGCGACGCGGTGAACTCGACCCCGAAGAGCAAGTCGCAGATCGCCTACCACTGGATCAAGGCACGGATCGACGACGGCACCTTCTCCCCCGGCTACCGCCTGGTGTTCGGGCAGATCGCGCAGGAACTCGGGGTCAGCACCGTGCCCGTCCGCGAGGCGGTCCGGCGGCTGGAGGCCGAAGGGCTGGTGACCTACGAGCACAACATCGGCGCCCAGGTCGCGATGGTCGACGAGAGCGACTACCAGCACACCATGCAGACGCTCGCGCTGGTCGAGGGCTACGCCGCCGCGCTGGCGGCGCCGTCCTTGCCCGGCGAGGTGCTCGACGAGGCCAAAGGACTCAACGCGGAACTGACGGCCTGCCTGGACAACTTCGAGCCGTCGCGGTTCACCGCCCTGAACCGCGACTTCCACCGCGTCCTGTTCGGCACCTGCCCCAATCCGCAGGTGCTGGACCTGGTCAACCGCGGCTGGAACCGGCTGGCCGGGCTGCGCACGTCGACGTTCAGCTTCGTCCCCGGCCGCGCGCACGAATCCGTGCAGGAGCACCAGAAGATCCTCGACCTGTTCGACCGGAACGCCCCGGCCGGGGAGATCGAACTGGCCGTGCGCGAGCACCGGCTGACCACCTTGGAGACGTTCCTGGCCTGGCGGCACCCTTAAGACGGCACGGTCACCGGCGGCGGGAACGCGTAGAAGCGCACTGACAGTTCCTTCTCTTCCGCCGCCGGCCGCCGACGGCGTTGGCAGTACCGCGTGATCAGCTCGCGGTACTCGGCTTCCAGTTCGCGGAATTCCGCTTCGGTCAACCGCGTCGAGGTCCGCTGAGCCGTCGACCAAGGGCCGAACTCGTCGCGGTGCGCGGCCGCCCAGGACAGCAGGGCGACCTCGTTCGCGTACTTCGCGTCGAGGAACGCGTTAACGCGCTCCCGGTCCGCGCCGTCGTAGTCGTCCGGCCTCGGCTCACGCAGGTCTTGCGGGATCGAAATCCAGTTCCCTTTCCGGTCACGGCGTACGAAACCGGTGTCCTGCAGGGTCTTCAGGCATTCGGCGACTTCCTCCGCCTCCAGGCCGGACTTCCGCGCCACCTGCTCGGAGCCGGCGGGAAGTTCCTGCATCACCTGTTGGTACCTCGGGTCTTCCCGCATCATGATGTCGCGCAAAGTCACCACTCGCTGTGGCATGGCCTCGCTCAACAGGCGACGCGCGGCGAGGGCCAGCAGGACGGCGACCGGGACCTCGACTAAGACGGCAAGGGCGATACTGGTCCACCGCTCGGTCGACGTCCAGCCGAGCATGACGTCGAACCACGCGTCGCAGCACAACATCGCCGCCGTGGCGGACAGCAGCGGCACGGCCGCCCGGCGGCGTCGTAGCCCGAGCCACGCTCCAGCGGCGAAACAGAGCAAGAGGGCGACGTCGAATCCGACCCAGGCCGCGCGCCACTGGCCGGTGTCGTACCTGTCGGGCAGCGTGTGCGCGAGGTAGACGGTCCAGGGCACGAGCAAGACCGCCGCGCCGGCGAGCAGCGTCAGCAGTATCCGTCGGATCATGATCACGAGGTTAGGGGCGGGCGGAGCTCGGGACATCCGGGATTTTCCCTGGTCCCGTCTCAGGGTCGCCCCCTCATGGCCTAACGCGGAAGCGAAGTGCCCCAGACCAGGAACCAGACGGCCACGAACACCAGGAGCTGCCAGCGCGGTGCGGCGCGGCTGCCGGCGAGTTTGGGCAGCCCGCGCTCGATGACCTCCTGTAACCGGTCGACGAATCTCATGACCACGCCGCCGTAGTCGTAGACCACCTGCGGCGGGATGTGACCCGACCGCCGGAAGGCACGGCTGAGCGCCCAGTCCGGCACGAGCAGGACGAACCGCAGGCCCTCGCCGACCTTCCTGGCGGGCCGGCGCAGGGCCGAGCCCGCCCACGGCACGACGTACGTGACGAGCAGCCACGCGATGAGGTAGCCGAAGGCGGCCGCGTAGACGAAGCCAAGGAAGATCCTGAACCACAGCGCGAACCCGAGCCGGTCGGCGGCCTCGTCGAGGAGACCGAAGAGACCGCCGATCAGTGGAAGGCCCGAAATCGGGTTCACGAGAACGGCATCAGGCATCGTCGTCTTCGTCGTCATCATCGTCGTCGACCTCGACGCGGCGGCTCGTGACCCGTGTCGGCGGGGGCTTCTCGTCGACCGCGACCGTCTTGCGCGTGGCGAGCGGGTTGACGTCGCCGATGTGCTCCGAAACCGTCTTGGCCGCCTCGTTCATGATCTCCTTGACGTCGTGGCGGTTGACCAGCTTCTTCTCGATCAGCATGTCCAGGACGTCGCGCGCCTTCTCCGAGTTCCGATCTTTTTCCCGCACCACCAGTTCGATTACTGCCTTGGCGTCCTCGCCGTGTCCGGCGAGCACCAGGGCGAGCATGCTCATGTTGTCGGCGCGCAACGCCTCGATGTACATGTCCATGCGCTGCTTCTTCAGCGCGAGATCGTTCTCTTCTCTGAGCATGGACAGTTGCCGGTCGTGCGCGGTGACCCGCAGTTCCTCCACGTGCCTTCGCTGGCCGGCTTCGGGATCGATCAGCACGGAGCAGCTCTCGATGACCAGCGCCGGGGACACGACGATCGGCTTGCCCTGGTAGCTCGCGTTGATCTCGGCCTCCGCCTGGGGGTTCTCGGTGAGCGAAAACTTGCGAGTGACCGTGCGCAGCTGTCCTTCGAGGACGCGTTGCACCTGACCGATCGGATCGTTGAGCCCGGTCCGCACCGCGATGATCGGGTCGGAGACCCGCCAGCTGACGTGCACGGTGGCGGGAAAGCGGAACGCTTCCTCTTGTGACGGCAGTTCGAGCGAGAGGATGTCGGCGTGGGTGGTGAGGTCGACGGTATACATCTCGCTCGGCGTGTCCAGCCAGAGTTCGCCCATGGTCAGCTTGCTGGTCGCGAGTTCGTAGGTACCGCGCCTGGTGAGGTAGACGATGGCCGTATGCCCCGACGAGGCCGGGTTGACCTTGCGCAGGCTCGCCCGACTGACGTCCATGGTGTGCACGACCTTGCCGTCGTCAGCCGGTTCTTCACTCATCTCACGGTCCTTTCGTCGAAATGGAGCAGTAGTGTCCGTGCGGTTCCGGCGAGGCTCCGCTTCGCGGTGGCCAAGTATTCGAGGTGTTCGCGGATGCTTTCGAGTTCGTCGGATTCCTTGCCGACGTCGTAGAGAAAACGGGCGAGCGGCACGCGGAGCGTCTGATCTCGCCGCGCCCGCCGGACCCAGTTGGTGATCCTGGAATAGCCGCCGTGCAGAAATCCCGCAGCGATCAGGACCCGGCCGAACAGCGTGATGATCTGTTCGCGTTGCCCGGCGTCCTGATCTGCCACCCACAGGAAGATCGGCCACTCCTCGACACTCTCGGCCACTTCCACGTCGTCCAGGCAGCGAGAGATGAAGATCAGTGCCCTGAGGCCGGTCTCGCGCCGATACGGGAATCTCTCGTCCGCTGTCCAGTTCAGCAGGGTTTCCAGCACCGCCGGCCGTCGTTCCGGCTGCCGAAAGAGCCGGCAGAGGCTCTCGCAGATCGCGTAAGAGAGAACGAAATCCCCCTGCCGCGCCGCGTACTTCAGCAGGGTCAGGACCTTGTCCGCGCTCATCGCCTCGGTCGTGCCAAGGGCCTGCGCCGCGGTCCTCCGTAAGGCCATCGGCATGTCCGGCTTCTTGATCCAATCGGTGAGCAGCCTGCTGATCACCCGGCCCAGTGCCGGGTCCCCGCTGGGTAACTGCAAGGCCGCCGCGGCCGCCCACCGCGGGGCGTAGCTGTCAGCCGTCGCCCACTCGCTGATGATCTTGCTGTAGATCGAAGGGAAGTCGTAACCGCTCAACAGGCCGACGGCCACCGCCGCCCGCATCCTCAGCCGATCGTTGTTCTGCTCGCCGAGCTCGGTGAGCCATTCCCGGACGATCTCGAATTCCTCGCTGTACTGATCACAGACATGGTCCAGCAGCCATCGCGGGAATCGGTCGTCGTTGAACCGGACCTTCCGGACCGCCACGTCTCCGTACTTCAGTTGCAAGGTGTCTTGGAAGACTTCGGCCTTGGCAGCGGCGAGCCGGCTCTGGAGCGGGGTTTTGAACAACGGTTTCGCCCGGTCGAAGCGGCGCGGGACCTCCACCGTCTTGATCCGCTTGGCGAGGATGGCCGCCGCGTCGGACACCAGAGTCACCGTCTCGTTGTTGAGCACCGCCAAGGCGATCTCGAAGGCGCGTTGCTCCGGGTCGGACTCCCGATCGAACCATTCGAGGAAACTGGCCCTGGCCACTCGGGAGTACCGCTCACGGACCCCGTCCAGGCCGATGCGGTCATGCGCCACCTGGACCAGCAGTTCACCGAGTTCGGCGAGTTCTCGTGGCGGCACGTCTTCGGTGATCTCGGCGATGATCTCCTTCACTTCGGGCCGGTTGAGCAGCGAGTCGGCCGTGCCCTCGGTGGGCGCTCCACGCAGGTGCCACTTGAGGTGCCGGGTCAGCAGGGTCTGCGGTTCGATCGCGCCGAGCTCCTCGATGACGAACTCTCCGAATTCGCCCGCGGGCAGCGGCGCGGTCTCGCCGACGATGACGATCATCATGCAACCCTTGTCCCGCATCAACTGGCTGAGCCTTTCGGCGTGGAACAGGCGGAGCCCGGCCGCCTGATCCGGGTCGAACGATTCGAGCAGGTAGCCGTGGGAGTCCTCGAAATCGTTGGCGCCCAAGGCCTTGAGCCTCGTGTCGGGATCGAGTTTGCGCACCCCGGTCCGGCAAGTCTGGTCGAGCAGGCGCAGCGCGGTCGTCGTCCTCCCGGAGCCGCTACGCGCCCTGACGAACACGAACTGACGTTCTTCCAGTGCCTGTCTCAGCCGCTGGTAGCCCGCAGGCTCCACAAAGGACGCCCGGATCTGGTCGAGCATCGCGGACGAGACGGGCCCGCTGCGCAAGGCCGGACCGAAGCGGCCCGAGGCCTCGGACGAGTGGTTGTCGCCGAGTGTCGCGACCGACGTCGTCCCGAAGAAGATGTTGTTCGTGCCGGTCCCGCCGAACCGGAACCCGCCGTCACCGAGCAACGACCGCAGGGCCTCGTCGAAGTTGTGGTTCAGCTCCTTCCATGTGGCAGGGTCGGTGGCCGGCTCTTGTTCCGCCTCCGCGCCTTCCTTGGCATCGTCCGGCTGTGTCGGCTCGGATGCTGGCTGCGGAGCAGGCTCGGGGTCCGATTCTTGCGGTTCGGCGTCGGCCGCCGGCTCGTCCGATCCTTCCTCCGGGGCGATGTCCTCGTCGTCAGCCATTCGAGCCCCCGTAGTGGTTGTCGCCCAGGTGATCGATGGTGGCCTGGCTGAAGAAGACGTTGTTCGTCGTCTTGCCCTGCGCCGTGTCCTCCGGTTCCCCGGGAACCGGAGGCTTCGGGTAGCCGGGTACCCGCAGGAAGAGCGCGCTGCCGTCCGGCTGGGTCACCTGCCGGTAGCTCGCCGCACCGGCGCGTCCCGTCCGGAGCACGTGGTCGTGGATGCGTTGCGAGGCGACCACCACGCAGTCGGCCCTGGGCGCGGCCGCCAGTGTTTCGTCCACGACGGCCGCGGTGACCGAGGCTTCGGTCGCGACGACGTCGAGGCACCGCAAGCCGTCGCCCGCGGGCACCTCGCCCTCGTGCACGCCGATCCGGAAGGTCGTGCCGGACAGCCGGGCGAGCCGTTCCTCGGCGACCGATTCGAGCGCGGGGATCACGGTGGACAGCACTTCCGCCGCCGTCCGCTCCGACACCGGGATCATCACCGTGCTCCGGGAAGCCGTCCGCGACCGCAACTCCGGCGGGACCTCCACCCGGCCGCGGGTGAGGGCGATCTCGAGGATCCGATCGACATCCAGGTCCGGGTTCTCGGTGGCGAGGACCAGAATGGTCCCCTTGACCGTCTTCAGGACCGGGGTGCGCCTCATTTTCGCGATGAGCATCTTCACCACGGTGGCCGGTGAAGCGTCCCTCGCGTCGAGGTAGCCGATGGTCTCCCGGAGCCCCGGGATCTTCGTGTCGTCGAAGCGGATCGGCAGGATGTAGGCCTCCGCGCTCCGGATGGCGCGTGCCTGGGCGGAGACGCGTTCGTGGTTCGGCCAGACCTTGCGCTCGAAGTCCGCGGAGGCGAACAACAGGCAGAACCTGGACTGGTAGTTGTAGACCTCGTCGAGATGTGTGTAGGTGTCCTCGCCCCACATGTCCACGGTCTTGTACTCGTCGAAGAAGACCTTGACACCCTCCGCTTCCAGCAGCTCGGCGACTTCCCTCGCGTAGTCGCGTTGCTGCCCGGCGAAGGACAGGCAGACGTCGTACTGCCGCTCGGCGGATCGATCGTGGTCGGTCATTCCCATGCTCCTTGATGTCCGGATCAGCCGACGTCGCCGACGATTTCGGGGGCGGGCGGTTCGTCGGCGAGTGGCTCGCAGGCGAACAGGGCCAGATCGGACCAGACGATCGGCGGGGTCGCGTCGAGTCGCGCGGAATGCGCGGTGACGGGGTCCTCGGCCAGGTTCGGTGAGCCGATCGGCGTCGAAGTGGCCGTGTGCTCCGGGCCCAGCGCTTCCGGCAACCAGACCCGTGTCGCGTTCGTGACGGCGCGGTAGCCGGATCCCGCGTTCCAGTACCGGGTGTTGAACGTCCCTTCGCCCGTCTCCCCCGTGGCTCGGAGGCCGGTGAAGAAGGAGAGAGCCGGAGTCGGTTCGCCGTCGACCGGTGAGACGGTCGGGAACAGCTCTTCGAGTCGTTCGCCGGGAAGCTCTTCGATGACGTGCGCGCGGATTTCCTCGACGAGGAGTTCTTCCGCCGCGCCTTTGCGCAGGTCCGTCCACAGTGCCCGGCGGGCGGCGGGCTCGGTGTCCGGATCCGGCAGGGGATCCGCTTTGGCGAGCCCCCGGTCGAACTTGAGCGCGGACATCGACTTCGCGACGATCTCCGCGTACAGGGCGGAGATCCAGCCGCCGGCGAACGCCCGGCCGCCGACGATCGCCGTGAGCCGGGCCAGCCTCGACGGGGCGATCTCGGCCGCCGCCACCCCGAACGCCCACGGCCGGGGCAGCGCCGCGAGGTCGGCCGGGGTCACGGTCGGCGCCGCCGTACCGTCGCAGCCGGAATGCGTGACCATCGCGATCGTCATGGCCACCTCCTGATACTCGCCACACGCGGTCGTGAGCCGGATCAGTTCGGCCGCCTCGTGTTCGGCGACACGGTGCGCGTCCTCGTAGTCGGTCGTGATCCGGATGAACCCGCGCGCGTCGGACAGCCACAGGCGGAGCCCGTAGGTCATGACGATCACCGAGCAGACGACGAGACCCGCGACGGAACCGCCGGCGAGCAGCGCGGCCTGCGACCAGTCGAGCCTTTCGGAGAAGCCGGCGATCAGGCCGCCGACGGTCCCGGTCAGCGTCAGCACGCAGATCACCAGCCAGGCCCACCACAGTCGCTTCGTCAGCGTGAAACTCGCGGACAAAGCCGGCGCTGCCTCACGCAGGCGCTTCAACGCGGCCAAGAAGGCGTTCTTCGCGGCGTTCGCGTCGTCGAACAGGCGAGTGCCGATACCTGACAACAGCGAACCGGGCCGTTCGTCCTGCCATTCGCGCAGCGACTTCTCCGAGGCGGGCGGAGCCGGGCTGATCGACGCCGGGCCGAGCACCTGGCGCCGCGCGCCGGACACCGGTTCCACACAGCCGTCAGGGAGTCTTCCCGCGTCGGCCAGGCCGAAGGCAAGCTGCCGCAAGCGCGTCCACTCGGCGGTGAATCCGCCTGGCCTGGCGTGCCTCGCGACGTCGGAGAGCAACGCCCGCGCCAGGTCCACCGTGCCCTTGGTGACCTCGAGATCGGGGAGCTTTCCCGTGTCCAGGTTCCGGTCGTCGAGTCCCACCACCACACCGGTCTCCGCTTCGACCTGGAGCCGCAGTGCGAACCGCCTGACCCGGTCATGGGCCCCGTCGACGACCACCGAGCCGAGTTCCCGGCGCAGTTCGGGGATCCGCCCGCGGACGAACAGCCCCAGCAGCCGGAGCACCTGCCCCGGTGTGATCCGCAGAGGACGGCGACCTCGGCCGGTGTACGGCGTGCGGCGCACCCGTATTCCCGGCCCGTCCAGGAACTCGACGGTGGCACGCTCGACGATCCCGTCCGGATCCGCGGCGGGCACGGCGTTCGCGCGGAGCGCCACCCATTCCGGATCACGGCGGTGGGACAGCGTCGTTCGCACGAGTTCCGCGGCGATGCCGTCGCCGCGCAGGGCACGCGCGTGGGCGCGCACCAGCCGAACGCGGGGTTCCTGGTGCCCGGCACCCGCCACGTCGTCGTCGAACGGGGCGTCGTCCATCCCCGGCCAGATCCCCCCGATGGTGGCGACCGCGAGGGCGGCGTGCGCGGCCAGATCACCGGCGGTGTGGATCTCGCGGCTGGTGTGGAGGGGATCCACGCCGTCCTGGTCCACCACGACCGCGGTCGTGTCCCACCGG
Organism: Amycolatopsis sp. NPDC102522; assembly: GCF_055584485.1. Lineage (NCBI taxonomy): Bacteria > Bacillati > Actinomycetota > Actinomycetes > Pseudonocardiales > Pseudonocardiaceae > Amycolatopsis > Amycolatopsis sp. NPDC102522. The sequence goes on from NZ_JBVJLY010000006.1 coordinate 107,545, forward strand.
TTCGACAGCACCGATTGGGGCACCTTCGCCACCCCAGTCGACGGCACCAGGACGCCCACTGTGGACAGTCGCTGGCCGCGGCCGAGATGACGCTCGACGAGGCCCTTGACACGCAAGGAAAGTGCGACCGCTCCGGAGTCGCTCTCGCTTCCGGTCAAGGTTTGCAGGCAGAGCAGGCGCACGCGGTCGTATTTGACCGCCGCCAGCGCGTCGAGCAGCGGTACCGGTTCGGTGTCCTGGTCGCTGTGGCGTACCCAGTGCCTGCCCTCTTTCTCCTCCTCCCACCACAGAAACGGCCGGACGAGACCCGCCGCTCCCCAGGCCAGCAGCACCTCCCTGGTTTCCCTTGCTCCGATGACGACGGTGATGGTCCGCACCGGCTCACCCCACATCGGACGGATCGATGGTTTCACCGTTGACCACGGCGTCGTGGAAGGTCGCGAGCGCGCTCCAAATGTCTTCCCGTATCTCCCAGGCACGCGAGACGCCGAGCGCCGACGCGGCGTTGAGCGGCAGATCGCGGAACGAGTCGTAGTGGTCCTGGTACTTCTGCACGTACTGGAGGGCGAACTTCACCCGGTCCTCCGGCGGGTCGTGCCTGGTTCCCGCGACCTCCGGTTCGGGAATGGGCGCGCCCGCCCCGGTGAGCCCGTCCTCCAACCAGCGCGCGAGTTCACCCCGGTCGCTGAGTTCGTCCTGTTGCTCCAGCGATTCGCCGAGCTGGATCAGCCGTTCGTACGGCGCGGAATCGGCGACGCCGACGACCGTGAGGGCCACGGACTCTAGCACCGCGGGCAGCCACTCGTTGAGCTTGCGGATCTTCTTGCCCAGCAACGGGAAGGGGAACTTCACGTAACCGTCCGGGGTCCACACCCCGGTGGGCACGGTGCGCAGATCGCCGCCCTCACAGTTGATCTGGTTGAGGAACCGCGCCAGGAACCAGCCTCGAACGATGTTGCGGCGGACGCCGGGAGGACACGGCACGAACCACGGCAGCCCCCTCGCCCGGCGCCAGGTCCAGAAGCCCGCCATGTTCGGCTGGCTCTTCTCCTGCTGCCACTGCGCGGCGATCGGACGCGTGAGCGAGGAGATCACCGCGGGCTGCACCGGCGCGTCGAGGAAGGTGAAGATGTCGATCCGCTCGGTGTCCCGCGTCCCGAGCAGCTGCCCGAAGTCGGCGTCGCTGTGCGAGGCGAAGACCTTGCGTGCGGCGTCCTGCCCCGGATGCCCGTTCGGGAACGGCAGCGGTGTCATCACCTCGCGGTAGCCGAGGGACCGCTGGTGCACCCGCATCAGGGCGGGCGCGTCGATCGCGATCAGCGGGCGCGACAGTTTCACCGCCTGCGCCAGCAGGTTGCGGAAGTTCTCCAGCCGGAGTTCGTGTTCCTGCCGCCGGTCGCCCTTCTCCGCCAGATAGGTACCCAGGGTCTGGCCGAGGTGCCGGGCCATCGGCGTGTCCGGGCGCCGGATCCAGTCGCGGGCGCGCTCCCGCAGCGCCGTCAGGGCCAGTCCGGTCTTGAACTTGGCGGAGGACGGGCTTTGCGCCTGCCGCAGCCGCACGTCGCGAGGCACCCAGCGTTTCGTGGTCTCGACGGCGCTTTGGTCCTGCCCGGTGATCACCGCGGTCCGTGCCCGCATGATCGCGTTACCGTCGTTCTCGTCGTTCGACTGCGCCCGCAGCAGCCGGGTGAACTCTTCGGGGTACGAGCTCACCCGCTCCAGCACGAGCTCGTTGCCCGCGGGGTAGTAGGAACCGGGGACCGGTGCGTCCTCGACCGGCCAGCCCGGCACGGGCGACGGCTGGACGGACGAACCCGCGCGATCCGCCTGCAGGCTGTCGAGGCCGGCGACCAGCGCCGTCCTCAGTGGATCGAGCAGGTTGTCCCCGATGTCGCGGATGAGCTCGATCGCCAGTTCGTGCACCAGCACTTCGGTGTGGTTGTGGAAGCAGTCGATGGCCGCGTCGACGGCCTGCGCCACCTTGGGGTGGTCGGCGGGCATCGTCGTCGTGCCGGAGAGCGCCGCGCTGACCCGGCTGTTCATCTCGCTGACCATGCGCTTCTGGCTGTTCAGTTCGTCGACCAGCTCTTTGACGACGATTTCGGTCAGCTCGGTCTTCACCTGCCGGAGCACGTCGACCGCCACCGGACCGCCTTCGGCCGCGAGCAAGTCCGCAGTGTGCTTCTGGATCACCTTCTGCAGATCGCGGATCCACCCTGTCGTGGCTTCGAAGTAGCGCGCTTCACAGGCGGCGAACTCCGTCGTCCACTGTTCGGTCATGCGCTCGGTGACGCGTTTGGCCACCAGCCGCGCGTCGGCCCTCGACGGCCATTGCGCCCGCACCCGGTCGAGCAGCTTCGGCCTGATCTGCGCGCGGACGTCGTCGCGCGCCTTGTCGCTGCTCAGCCCGCCCCGGATCGCGTCGAGGATGTCGTTGCGGTGCGGTCCCTGTTCGTCGAGGCCGCAGTTGGAGAGGAAGCTCCGTACCGACACCTCCACCCGGTCCTGCCGCGCTTTCTCCTCGTTGACCACCTTTTCGTCGGCGACGCGCCAATGGCCGGAGAGCACGTGCTCGACGGCCTCCCTGGTCAGCCGATCGGTGCTGTACCCGGCGAAGCGGTCCAGTCCGATGCCGACCGAGGCACAGCCGAAGGAGCTGAGCGGGATCTCGGTGTTGTCGCCGGTCAGTCCCGTCCGGTCCGGTCCGTTGGCGCGCGAGGCCCAGTTCCCGATCTCGTAGCTGGAGAACCTGGACTGGATCTCCGGGCTGGTGGCCCACACGGTCATCCCCCGGGCCACCGCCTCGTAGACCTCGCCCTGGTCCGAGTAGTTCACCTGGCCGTTGGTGCGGCCGATCAGGTACGGGATCCGCGGTCCGCGGGTGGTGATCCGGTCCACCGCGGCCGCGCCCGCCGCGCGCAGGAACGAGAACTCGTCCGGCGACGACGCCTCGCCGTTCCACCGGCCGTTGAGCAGTTCGCAGACGGTCGCCAGCGCGTTGGGGTTGATCCCGGCGCGGTCCGCGGGCGACAGCTCGTCGAAGACCTCCGGCGTGTACATCACGGAGACCAGTCGGCCCTGCACGCTCGGTTCGAGCTGACGCAGCATGTCGCAGACGTCGAGGAACAGCCCGGAACCCGAGCCGCCCGCGAGCGAGGTGACCACCACGACCTGCGTGGGGTTCTGGCTGGGCACCCCGTTCCCGGTCAGCCGTCGGCAGACCTCGCTGAACTCTTCGTTCGCCTGCTCACTGTGCAGCGCGTTGACCGCGGTGCGGAGCCGTTCGTGGGCCGAGCCCATCCGCGCGCCGAGGATGACGCGCCCCACCGCGCGGAACCGGCCGCCGCCGGACTCCGGCGCGACGTTGCACTCGTCGGGATCCGGCCGCCAGCCGGCCGTGTGCCGGACGACGGGGTCGCCGTTCGCGCACAACATCTCGTCGACGTCCCGATAGGTCAGCCCTTCGACCGCCAGCCCGACGTAGTCGCTGGGCGGCAGCAGCGGGATCCGTTCCGGCCTGCGGTCCTGTTCGAGCGGCACGTCGATGTGGATGAGCTGCCACGCGGCGGGCAGGCCGCCGTCGTACCCGCGTTCCGCGAGGTATTCGAGCAGCCGGGCCCGGAGCATCCGCAGCGTGACCCCGCCGGATCCGCCGACGCCGACGACGAGGAACTTCTGCAACATCAGGTTCTCCTAGAGAGTCATTTGGGCGGGATGAACGGTTCCGGCTCCGGCTCCGAGTCCGGTATGGGACCGGTTTCCCGGGGCTGGATCCGGTCGGCCGAGTTGCGGACCTCGGCGGGCACTTCCCTTTCGATGGCTTCCAGCAGGCGCCCGAGTTTTGCCCCGATGTGGAAGTCGGTCACGAACAGGTGCAACGTCCCGCGAAGCGGCCCCTGGGTATCGGGTGACACCTGGTCGATGACGAGCACCCAGGTCTGGCCGAGGTCGAAACCGACCCGGCCCCAGTCGGCCTTCTTCCGCCCGCCACCCGCGGCCGTGAGGACGCCGGCACCGCCGGCCCGGACGGTTCCGTGGGGCAGAGCCCACGGCAGCACCGGGATCCGGCGGCCGAAACTCAGCACGCCGGACGCGAAGCTCTTGCACCTCTCGCTGGGGGCGCCGTCGAGGTAGCTGAACGACTGCACGTCCAGTACCTCTCGGAGCGGTCTCGCCGTCGCGGCGTCGCGGACGTCGATGCTCGTGACCTCGACCTCGCGTTCGGCATGGCGGATCTGGCCGGGATCGAGGTACCGCGCGGACCACCGATTCAGCAGCCACAGCAGCACGAACGGCAGGAGTACACCGCCCACGACGATCAGGACGAACAACGCCCACTGCGTGACCGCGTCCGGTGGACGGTCCATTTGGAACCGCACCGGGACGTTCAGTTCACGTGGGGATTCGCCGTCCGCGGTGAGCGTCGCGGTGAACTCCCCCTGTGCGACTCCGCTGCGCACGTTCTCCGGCGAGACCTCGACGGCGACCTGCGTGCTCTGGCCCGGGCCGACCTGCACGCAGCGCTGGGGATCGGTGGCGTCCGGAGTGAACCGGGTCGCCATCGCCCCGGTGTTCGGCGGGATCCGGGTGAACCTGGGGGTGAACCAGACGCATCCCTTGCCGCCACGTCCGCCGGTGATGGTCAGTGAGCCGGTCGTCGTGCCGCTGTCGAGGATCGGCGGCAGATCCAGGGCGCCGGTGACCGTGGGGTACGCCGACGGAGGTTTGACCGTCACCTGCCGAGTCACCACGCGCGGCTGCAACCTCAGGCCGGACGCCGTCACCACGTCGAGGGTCACTTTCAGCGTCGCGACCGAAGAGACCGTGGTGTCGGGCATCGCGAAGCCCGCCGTGTACGAACCTTCTGCTCCAGGGCTCACCGGGATGTCCGCCGCCTTCCCCTGCGGATCGGTCAACGACGCGGAAACCTTGGCGGAGCGCACGAAATCGGCCGGGGTCCGCGGCGACCCCGCCGTGTCGGTCACCCGGATCCGGAAGTCGGTGCGCTTCCCCGCCTGGAACTCGGGTGCCTCGGGGTCGATCACCGGGACCAGGCCACCGAACACGGTGAGCTGCGACTGCGCGATCGCCGCGGGATTGGTCCCGCCGGTGTCGACGAACCGGACGGTCCAGGTGCCCACCCATTCCGGCGCCGCCGCGGGCAGCCGCCCGTCGACCACCAGATCCGACGCGGTCAGCGCGGAGACGGTGAGTTCGGCACCGCCGACGGTGAGCGGGCTTCGCTGGTCGGCGGTCAGCCGGAAGGTATTCCCCTTGGGCGGGGTCACGTCCACCGCGATCCCCGGGCCGCCGAGCTTGAGCAGCAGGTGGAATTCGCGAAGGGACTGATCGAGGGCGAAGCGCTGAGCGCAGCGTTCGTCGGCGGGCGAGGCGAGCGCGCACACCGTGACCGGCTGCGGCGACGGGACAGGAGTGCCGCCGAGCGCCTGCGCGATCGCGGAGTCGAACGCGCTGCGCAACTCTTCGAGGCCACCGACGGCCACGTACTTACCGGGCGGGCTGTTCGAGTCGCCGCAGTGGCTTCCCGGTGCGTCCCGTTCGGCGATGGACTGCAGGAACCCCTGTTCCCGGCTGGCCAGCCCGAGCGCGACGATGGCCGTGCCCGCCTCGCGAAGCTGGTCGGTCAGCTGTCTCGGTCCACACAGGAACTCCTTGCCACGAGCGACGATCGCGTCGAGGTCGGTGCGGCTCGCGCCGCCGCCATAGGGCCGATCGAGGTTCTTCGTGGTCAGCTCGTACATCCCGTCGGTGAACAACAGCAGGAGACGGCAGGGCGGCTGGGTGCCGCTCGCGGCGTCTTTGCGGACGAACTCGTTCTGGGCGCCGAGCAACGCCGTGGCGAAATCGGTGTCGTTGGCCGTGTCCCGCTCGGCGAATCCCTTGGCCTGGCCTTCGAGGTCACCGATCGTCGAGGGATTCAGCTCGCGCCACGGACCCGCCGTGAACGACGTTCCGAATCCCGCGAGCTGCACTTCTATCGATTTCTTCGGCGTTCCTTCACCGGTCGAGTCGTACCTGGCGAGCGTTCGCAACATGCTCACCAGCGCGTCGACCCTATTCGCGTCGCGGTCGGTGCTCTTGAGGCTCTTGGATTCGTCGACCAAGGCCAGCACGGCGAGCTTTCCGCGGGCGGAGAAACACGAAGCGACCTCGCTGTACGCGGTCGCCGGGCCGTTTTGCGCGGAAGCGCTGCCCACCGGCGAAAAGGTCGTCAGGGCGAATACCAGCAGGACCGGCAGCAGGCGGATGAACCGGGTCATCAGCGCACCGCCAGTTCCGCGGCGATCGACCAGGCGTGGGCCCCGGAGGCGACGATTCCGCCCAGCAGCACCGCGGACCAGCCGAACCGGGCCGAAGCCGACGCCAGGTACACCACGTCCGGCGCGGTACGGCGATTCATGTCCACCTTCATGAACACCGTGATCAATCCGGCACAGACCACCGATCCCAGCAGATAACCCGTGAGGTGGCTGCCGAAATCTCCGAAGAGGAGCAAGATGTACGAGCCTGCCACCGAAAGCACGGCCAGCAGCAGAATGACCATCGGCGGCCGCTTCTCCTGCCATGAGTCGGCGTATTCATCGTTCATCGCGGACAACCATCCGTTTCAGTCTTCAGGCCGGGCCACCACATAGTCGATTACTCCGATCGCCGTATCACGCTTTGGTCAGCCTTTGTCCAGAAGTTGTCAAAGATGACGCCGGTGCCCGTTTTCTGGACGTCTCACCGTGCGGTTGGTCAGAATCTGGACAAATATCCGTGCTTCCGGTGAATCCGGTGGCGAAACAAGGCAGGGTGAGAATCCACTATCGGTGGATGCCACGAACGTCGCTGACGCCGCGTGACCACTCGATGAGCAGGCACAATCGGAGGAATCAACCGCTGATGCCCGACAACGATCCCAGTGCGCCGACCGAAGCCGACCTGCCCGCCCGGGTGCGGTGGTCGTCCGGCTTCGTCGGCAGGCGTCCACAACTGCGCGCGATCCACGATGTCCTGTTTGGTGACACCTCCCCTGCGGCGCTCGTGATCACGGGCCGGCCGGGGATCGGCAAGAGCGGTCTCGCCGCGCAGTACGCCCACAGCCGCCGAAACGCTTACCCCGGCGGGATCTTCTGGATCGGACCGTTCGGACAGCACCCTCCAGAGGACTTCCTTTCGCGGTTCCATCTCGACCTGGCACGCGTGACGACGGAGAAGTTCGGCCTCGACGTTCGTGGTGTCCCGCTCACCAGGCTCCGGCGAGTGGCCGCCGACCGGTTCTCCGCGGGGAAGGCGCTTTTGGTCATCGACGACCTGCCGGTGGACCTGCCGCCGAGCGTGCTCGATCAGCTGCTGATCCCGTCCGGACAGGTGGCGACAGTGCTGACCAGCCGAGTCGAGAGATCGGCCTGGTGGGCACCGGCCCTGGAACTGGGCGGGCTGACGCCGGACGACGGCCTGGAGTTCTTCTCGGCGGAGACACCACCGATGGATCAAGCGGACCGGGAAACCGTGCTCCGGTTCGCCGAGCGCTGTTCCGGTCAGCCCTGGGTTCTGCGCGGCGCGGCGAACGCGATCAGTGCCGGGCTCGAAGTGCGGGCGTTGGACACACGCCCGCACGACGTCGAACAGACCGTCCGGGACGAACTCGACCGGCTCGATCCGGGGGCGCTCGCCGTACTCCACGTCGCCGCGGCACTCGCGCCGGTACCGGTGCCGTCACGGTTGATCTCGGAAGTGCTCGGCTTGGCGACCGAACCGCGGCTGCCACCCTTCACCGACTTGGCCGACGGCGGTTGGCAAGTGCACGACGTCGCTCTCGATGTGCTTCGCGAGGATCCCACACGGCTCGCGACGTTCGCGTTCCAAGCGGAGCCGGTCGTGCTCGACTGGCTGGAGCAGCACCGTGGTGATCGCCCGGACTTCCTGATCCAGCACGCCGAAGCGGTGGCGGAATGGCCGGTGCCACACCAGGCCCGGCTGCTCCGGCCCGCCGCGGACGCCTACGAGGCGCTGGGTGATCTCGCCGCGGCGGGCGAAATTCGCGCGAGGATCCTGGCGATCCACCCGGACTGCCCGGAAGACCTGGTCGCGGCGGCGCGGGTGGAACTCGGCTGCGGACTACAACCAGAAGCGGTGGACCATGCCGGGAAGGCGGCCGGACTCGCCGAAGCCGATCAGCGGGTCCGGCTCCGGGCGAAACTGATCGCCGCGCGGGCGTTGGACGAGCTGGGCCGGTATTCCGAGGCCGAGCAAGAGTTCTGGACGGAACACGCTCCCTCCGCGGGCGATGACGTCGTCGATGACGAAGGCTTCCGGCTGGTGCTGGCGACAGCTGTCGCATGGCGGCTGCGCGGTAGACCGGCTGACGCGGCCGCCTTACTCGAGCCGATGCTCTCCCACCCCCGTGGCGATTTCGCGGAAGTCGTACCGATCGCCAAGCTGGAATGGGCACGGGCCTTGCACCTGGCCGGGCAACCGCGGAAGGCCAGAGCCGTCGCGGACGAGGTCGTCGCCGCGTACCGCGCGGCCGGCCGCGAGTGGCATCCGGAGTGTACGGAGGCGCAAGCCGTCCACGCGGAAGCGATCCTCGAACTCGACCTGTCGGAGCTGAAACCGGCCGCGCCATCCTGGGAGTGGTCTGCGGTCGCGCTCCGCGAAGTCAAGACCAGGTACGAAGAAGAGCATGGTCGCGACCATCCGCTGACGCTCGCGGCGGCCGTGCGCGCGGGCCGTGCGCTGCTCGCGCACGGACATCCGAAACGTGCGCTCGCGGCGCTGACCGACACCGAGCGGGACATCGTCCGGGTGTTGGAGGACGACCATCCCCTTCGCTGCCGAGCCCGGCACGGGATGGGCCTCGCGCACGGCATGCTCCGCGAATTCGGGCGGCAGGCCGACATTCTGGACTCGATACTCGAACCCCAGATCCGGTTGCTCGGGGTCGGTCATCCCGAAACCATCGAAAGTCACCTCGACCTGGTCATCGCCTTGGTGTTGTCCGGCAGGGAGACGAGCGGGCGTGAAGTCGCGCTGGTGGAGGCCGCCGAACGCGGCCTCACCAGCACAATGGGGCCGGTGGCGAAGCTTTCGGCGAAGGTGATGACCGCGAAATGGGTCGTCCGGCTGCCGAAGCCGGTCCTGTCGCTGATGACCACTCTCGACCGCCTTCCCTGAAATCAGGAAAGTGACGGCTCCGACCATCTCCATTTGATGCCGTAGGCGAACCCCGGATCGAGATTTTCGAAGCGGACATGGACCTCGCCCGCTTCATTCACCGGAATGCTCGTGCCTTCGGCGATCGGATCCCGGGCGTCGCCCTGGAAAGCCTTGTTCAGCAGGACGACCTCGCGGGGTGCCCGCTCTTTGCCGAGCCGGACGTGGAGATCGAAAAGATCGCAGGGATGCCTGGGGACGCAGACGTAGTGCGGCTCGATCCTGGCACGGAATCGCAAGGCGATCTCATGTCTGTCGCCGTGGTTCAACGCGGCGGGCAGTTTGAGCGCCAACCCGAATCGGTCGGAAGATTCCATGCGCCTTCCGGTGAGTATCCCACCGTGGAAGACCTCGACGTCGAGGTCTTCCTTTCGCGCTCTTGCGCCGGACGAATCCGGTGCCGCCACGGTCAGCGCGAGATCGAGTTCGGTGAGATCGTCGGTATCGGCCACCACCCGCCGGAATTCGAAGGCTTCCGGCACCGGCCTGTCGACGGCGAGCGCGACCCGCAGTTCCTCGGTGTGCCAGTGGTGTCCCACCCGCTTCGCCCGGGTGACCGGTCGCAGCGTGCCGACCGCGAATTCCGCGAGTTGCGCGATGCCGTCGTCGATCCGGCGACGCGCCGTCCGATCGTCACGATTGATTCTGGTGGCCGCCCAATGCACCCGGTCCTGATAGAACGGCATCCGCGCGTCCGGGGTCAGCCCGAACGCGGCCAGGACGACCGTCCGCAGATCGTCGGGCAAGTGGGAACTCAGTACCGTCAGCCGCTCGGAAATCTTACGGCGGGCTTCGGTCGCACCGTCCTCTTTGGTCAGCTCACACACCATGCGGAGAGCGGGACCCACCCGCTCGGACAGCTGCGGCATTGCCACACCACGACCTTTACGCAGAATCTTCAGTTCACTGATCAGGTCGCCTTTGCTGACGTCCACAGAACCTCCCCTGTCTGTCACGTGGCTGCACATAGTGGCGAGTCGGGGAGTCGGTTGTCCAGTCGATCATGGTGGAAGAAGTCCGGGACCCTTTCCCCCGCCGACGGGTTTCCTGTTGACAGGCAACAGGAAACGCTTGTCGCGACCCGGCGGGCGTGCGACTGTTCCAGGGTGACAACGGAAAGGTGACCGATCAGTAAGCAGTCGGATCATTCGATTAACCTGATCGTACCGCCTTGAATTCCGGTGCTCGCCGCCGGTTGGCGTGACACAAGAGGGGGGCACGCCAACCGGCTCCGGGCGATGATCTTCATCAGCATCGACTACGTATTCCGATGCCCATTGGGACACTTGGCTCGAAATTCGTGGAACGCGGCTCGGTTCCCCGCACCGCGGAGAAAGTAGCTGCCGGAGCAAGCCTCACCGCAGATCACTTGAGTCTCCACCCACTGGAGGCTTTACCGTCACTCCCATGACGATCAAGGTCCTCGACACCTACCCCGCGATGCGCGACACCCTCCGCGCACCGCAGGCGGACCGCGCCGCGCTGTTCAAGGCGATGGCCGAACCCGCCGCCGGCCTGTACCGTTACTTCCCCGGCGAGGCCGACCTCGTCGCGATGCACGCGATGAGCTCCGGTTTCCCGCTCGACCGGAACGAAGAGCACTGCCTCGAAGCGCTGGAAGCCCTGCACGAAGCCGACGCCTGGAACCGCATCCAGCGAGCGCTCGAAGACGCCGTCACCGTGCAGCTCGCGGCGACGCCCGGGCTGGCGGTACCGGACATCACCGTCCTCACCGTGCTGGGCGATCCCGGCGACGAGCACTTCATGGGCCCGAACCTCGGGATGACGGCGAACGGCAGCGTGTCCGGCTACATCCACCTCAACTTCTGGCCGTATCCGGAGAACCTGGCGCGGCTGGAGGCCACGGCGGTCCACGAGCTGAACCACAACCTCCGCTACAGCCCCGGCGGCGTGATCTGGGATCCGGCGACGGTCACCGTCGGCGAGCAGATCGTGTCCGAAGGGCTGGCCGACGCATTCGCCCGTCAATTGTACGGCGACGAACTCGGCTACGCGCGCATCGGCGTGCCGCATCTGCGCGACGACGCGGTGTTCGCGAAGGTCGTCTCCGGGCTGGAGATCACCGGCATGCAGAACTTCACGGCGTGGGTGCACGGCGACGAGACCGCCGCCCGCTACGGCGGCACTCCCGTCGGCCTGCCGACCGGTGCCGGCTACGCGGCGGGCAACCGCCTCATCGACGCCTACCTCGCCGCGACCGGCCGCACTGCCGCGGAGGCCCTGCTGGCGGACCGCCGCGACGTCATCGACATCGCGCTGGCCTAGGACTCGCGGCGCCTGGACCGGATCGTGAGGGCCACCAGCGCGCCACCGAGGAGCAGCAGGAACCCGCCGGAGACCAGCAGGCCACGGATGTCGCTACCGGTCGACGCCAGCGGACCGCTGTCGGTCGGCCCACCACCCGGTGTGGTCGCTCCCGGCTGGTCCGGTGTCGTGTACGTGGTCACCCCGGGCCCTGGCGTCGTGCTCGACGAACTGCTGGTGGTCGGCGCACTGCTGGAAGACACGCTGCTCGAACTGGTCGGGCTCGACGAGCTCGACGACGTAGTGGCGCTGCTGCTCGACGTGGAGCTGGACGACGAGCTGCTCGACGGAGTGCTACTGGACGTGGTGCTGCTCGTCTGGCTCGACGACGTGGTCGACGTCGGCGTGGTGGAAGTCGAGGTCGTAGAGGTCGACGTGGTCGGCGTCGTCGAAGTCGAGGTGGTCGAAGTCGGCGTGGTCGAGCTGCTGGTCGTGGTCGAACTGCTACTCGTCGGCGAGCTGCTGGTCGTGGTCGGGCTCGTCGAGCTGGACGACGAGGACGTGGAGGTGGACGTGGACGTCGAGCTGCTCGGTGTCGTGGTCGGCGTGCTGCCGCATTCGGGCAGGTCGCCGGTGAACGGGTAGGCGTGGAACTCCTGGCCGCCACCACCGGTGGCCTCGGAGCTGTGCACCAGCGAACCCGTGGTGAAGAAGCGGCCGTTCATCCCGGACGCGGTGACGGTCGCGGTGCTCCCCGGCTCGCCGACCAGCACGCTGCCCTGGAACTGGGCACCACCGGCGATCTTCACCTTGGTGGCGTCCGGGAAGTTCCACAGGAGCCGTTCCCGCAGTTTGTTCAGCGGGTCCTGGTCGTTCAGGTCACCCGTGTAGGTGTTGATCGTCCGGGCCGCCCCCACCATGTTGACCAGGATCGTCGCCCCGGCCGGGATGCCCTCGAACTCGATCCCCTGCATGCCGCCGGTGGCGCCGGTCAGGTCGAAGTCGACGTTGAACACCTGCAGCGCGGCTTTCCCGTCCCCGGTGAACAGGGTGCGATATCCCTGGTTGACCGCCGTGCCGGTGGCCGGTCGCGGCGTGGTGCCTTCCCGGGCGTAGCACTTGCTCGCCACCTGGAGATCTTCGCGCAGGCCGGCATAGGGTTTCGCCGCGTCGGGGTCCTTTTCGAGCGTGCCGGTCACCGTCCCGGTGACGGTTCCCGCGTGCCGGACGACGCCGTCGTCGGCGACCAGCCGCTGGTCCGCGGCGATACCGACGTTGCCTCCGGTGGTCAGGAAGTCGCCACCGTCCGGCGGCGGGACCCGTGATCCGACACCGGCGACGCCGACGTTGTAGATGGCGGACGCGCCCGCTCGTTTCGCCATGTCGAAATTGCCGAGGACGACGACTCGCCCTTCGGCTTCCGCAGCGGCTTCGCGTACCTGGAATTCGCCGCCGACATAGACGTTGATGCCGTTGTCCCGGCCGGCGTAGTCCTGATTGTTCACCGGCGGGTATTTGCCGGGGCAGGCCGGACCGACGCACGGTCCCAGTCCGCCCGGCAAGGGGGCGGCGACCGCGCCGTCGGTGACCACGAGTGCCGCCACGCACACCGCGGCGGCGGCACCGGCGGAAAGAGAGGCGAATCGCCTTGCACGCATGAGGGCGATTCTCATACCCATCGACCGGATGAACACAATCGGAATCCGGAAATACCCCCGACCGGGTGGTTTCAGGTCCAGCTCCATCGAATTCCGTATTGCCCGGGAAGCGGGTCCAGCGTGATGAACTGAAAAGTGCTGGTCTCCTGGTCGAAGGTCGTTTCTCCGCGTTCTTCCGGTGGTGACGCGCTGCGCGAACGGAAGAACGCGGAGCATCGCCGAGGCAGACAGGCCGGATCGAACGCCACGCTCAACGCCATGTCCCTCGCGGGCCGGAAGATGGCCATCTGAGCGTGCTTCCCGGTCTGTCCCGGCGGGAATCGAACGCCGAACTCCACGAAGGCCAGTTCTCCCGCCGCCAGTGTCCGATCCAGCGCGAATTCGAAGGCGCAAGTGGACGACGGGACGTCCGCGCGGAACCGCGCCGGACGACAGCCCTCGGTGAACAACACCATCGGTTCCCTGGTGAGGCTGGAACAGCGGATCACGAACAGGAACCGGGAGGTGCCGTCGTGGTCGGCGCGGATCAGCCGCCGGACCCGCAACGATTCTTCGTGACCGTAGCCGTCGACACGGTACGAAACGTATTGCGAAAGCCGATGTGGAGTGTCGAGTTCCGCCGGCGTCGCGTCCACTTTCGCCAGTGCGCGGGCGATCGTCTCGGGACGGCGCCACACCTGGTCGTAGGCCACCGCGCGAGGGTTCACCTTGCCGCGTGGCCGCCGCGGTCCCAGCAGACCGGTGAACGTTCTCCCCGTTCTGCCGGTAACTGAGCGCGCTGATGCCACCCCGTCATGAAGGCGCAGCGTACCGCCCGGAACGCCCGACTTTCGTCGGGTCGCCCGGGCCCCGTTCAGAGTTAGTTGTCCAGCGTCGAGAACGGCTTTTCGTTGACGGGGATCCGTTCGCGATTAGGGTCGGAAGAATCCCGGAATTCCTTGCACGTTAACGAATTGATCGCCTTCCCTGCATAGCCGGAAGAGGAGTCCTCGCTCGGCGCGATCGGCCTGGTGATCGGCGCCGACCGCGCGGGCAAGGGCATCCGCACCGCGCCGAGGGACGCGATGATCACCCTCGCCACCGCCGCGTCGGCTGGCGGCACCTGGCTGGTGCGGGGCGATCTCCGGAGCCGGACGCTGACCACGCTGCGGCGCGACGTCGAATGCCCGTCGCTTTCGCCGGACGGCACCCGCGTCGCCTACAAGTTCCGGGAGGGCGACCGCTGGCGGCTGCACGTGCTGTCCCTGGTGGACGGCCGCGATGTCCCGCTCGCCGACCCGGCGCATCTGGACGACCAGCCACAGTGGCTGGACGATCGGACCGTCGCTTACGGCCGGGACAAAGCGATCTACGCGGTGCCCGCCGACGGGGACCGGCGCGCCCGTCCTCGTCCGGCCGGCCGCCTCCTCCCCCGCGGTGGTGCGGTGACCCTTTGCCTGCTTGACTGCTGCCCGTGCCGTCAGATCGTGAGACCTCCGTCGAAGCGGAGTTCCTGCGGGTGGTCGGCCGGTTCGCCGGTCCGGCCCGGGGCGCCGGACTGCTGGTGATCAGCGCTTTCGGGGTACTCGCGACGCCGACGGGCGCGCTCCCGCTCGCTTTCGGACTGCTCGCGCTGGCACTGGTCACCGCCGTGGCCGAGCACCTGGCGGGGAAGACCGGCCGCGGCAGGCCGGTGGCCTTCGCGCTGACGCTGGTGCGCGCCGCGGCGATCTGCGGCACCCAGTTCCTGACAGCGCCCGAAGCGGGCGAGTTGAACCAGTGGGCGCTGAACGTCCTCACGATCACCGCGATCACCCTCCAATGGGAGTGGCCGCCGAAGATCACCGTGCCCGCCATCGTCTGCCTGCTGACGATCGAAGTGGTGCCGCTCGGTTTCGAGGACGGCTTCTCGGTGGTTTTGCGCGTGCTGCTCGAAGCCACGCTCGCCCGGGGCGCGTATCTCCTGCTGTCACGGACGACGCGCCGGATCGACCACTTCCGCGAACGCCGGGCCCGCCTGGCACGGGAGGAATCCCTCGCCGTGGAACGGCGACGGCAGGAACGGGAGTATCTGGCCGTCCTGCACGACACGGCGGCGGCCACCTTCCTCACGGTGGCCCAGCGCGGGGAAACGACGGACCCGGCCGAAGTCGCCGAGTACGCCCGCCGGGATCTCGCGATCCTCACCGGCGAATCCGGTCCCGGCAGTGTGGTCGACCTCGAGACCTCGTTGCGCGGCGTCCTCGCGCAGAGCCCGGTGAAGGTCGAGACGCACTGGTCGCCGATCCCGCCGATCCCGGCTTCGGCGGCGCTCGCGCTGGTCCGGGCCGTGCGCGAGGCGCTGGTGAACGTCGACAGGCACGCCGGGGTCGGCGAGGCCCGGCTGACGGTCGAAGACGGTGTCCGGGTGACTGTCCGGGACGAAGGCCGCGGTTTCGATCCGGCGGAGACCCCGGCCCAGCGGCGAGGGGTCCGGGGTTCGCTCGTCGAGCGCATGGCCGCCGTGGGCGGCCGGGCCGAGGTGACCTCCGCGCCGGGCGCGGGGACCACGGTGGCTCTGGTGTGGCCCCATGAATGAGACCGCGAACCGGGTACTGGGCGGCTGCCGGATCGCGGTCCTGCTCGCGACGGCGGTGATCCAGGTCGGGCTCAGCCTGGCCCGGCTGAACGACACCGCGAGCCGGATCGCGTTCACCGCGCTCGCCCTGGTGCTCGTCGTGGCGGCGTGGTGGGTGCTGCGCTGGAAGCCGGTCCCCTGGCCGGTGGCGCTCCCGGGAGCGGTGGTCGTCCTCGCCGCCTCGGCGCTCGCGATCTGGGCGATGCCCGCGGATCAGCTGTTCGGCGACGAGGACTGGGCGTCCGGTCTCGCGGGCTGGCATCTGCTGGTGCTGCTGCTGGACCGGCCCGTGATCGCGATGACCGCGCTCGGCGTCCACGTGACGCTCGCCCTCTCCCGGCAGATCGGTTCGGCACCCACCGATCGCGGCGAGATCGGTGCCGTGGCGATCGTCGGGCTCGGCGTGCTCGCCTTCCAGGCCGCGACGCTGACCCTGATCAGGGTCGTCAACCGGCGGGCGGGCGAGGCCGCGGAGGCCTCCGCGGAACGGGACCGGCAGGCCCATCGCAAGGCGCTCGCCGAGCAGCGGGAGGCCGATCAGCGGAGCCGGTTCGCCGGTCAGCTCGGCGCCACCCTGCCGCTGCTCGCCGGACTGGCCGACCGCACCCTGGACCCTCGTGACGAGGCGGTCCGGCAGCGCTGCACGCTCGCCGCGACGCAGCTGCGGAGGCTGTTCGCGGAGAACGACGACGTCCCGGATCCGTTGGTGCACGAGGTTTCGGCGTGCGTCGACCTCGCCGAGAGGCGGGGCCTGACGGTGACCCTGGCTGTCAGCGGCGAACCGGCGCCCGTCCCGACCGACGTGCGCCGCGCACTGACCGGGCCGCTGATGACCGCGCTGGTCGCCGCCCGGTCGCAGGCCAGGGTCAGCGTCCTGCGGACCGGCGACGAGATCCGGGTCGCCGCGATCACCGACGGTGAACCCCGCGCGGCACCGAACGGATCGGGCGCCGTCGACGTCGAATGGCACGCGTTGGGAGAACGATCGTGGATGGAGGCGAAATGGCATTCGCGAGCGAACTGACCGCGGTGGTCGTCGACGATCATCCGGCCGTACGGGCCGGGGTCGTGCACTGGCTGTCCTCGGGCACCCCGCCGGTCACCGTGGTGGCCGAGGGCGAGGACGTGCGGGCCGCCTGGATCGGCGAGGGCGCGAGAGCCGACGTCGTCATCCTCGACCTGCACCTGAACAGCACCACCCCGGCGATGGGCGATCTGCGGCGGCTCACCGAAGCGGGCCGGCGCGTCATCGTCTATTCGATGCGGGCCGACGACGAGACCGTCCTGCAGTGCCTCGAACTCGGCGCGCTCAGCTATCTCACCAAGGCCGAGGGCGCGGAACACCTCCTCGAAGCCGTGCGCGCGGCGGCGGCCGACCGGTCGTACACGCCGCCCTCGCTCGCGGGCGCGCTGGCCGGGGACCGCTCGGAGCGGCGTCCCGCCCTCTCCGCGCGCGAGACCGAGGTGCTCATCGAGTGGTTCCAGTCCGAGTCGAAGGACTTCGTCGCACACAGGCTGGGTATCTCGCCCAACACGGTCAACTCGCACCTCGAACGGATTCGGGTCAAGTACGCGCAGATCGGGCGGGAGGCGCCGACCAAGGCCGCGCTCGTCGCGCGCGCGATCCAGGACGGGCTGATCGGCGTAAGCGATTTGTGATCGGTTGTGGTGTGAACGAGCCACAGCATCGGACCACTTCAGTGACTACCTTGCGTAGCAAACACGCCGGGAGTTGATTCGGCGGGAAGACCGTCGAGTCGATCGACATCGGGCCGAAGGAAGACCTCGTCGGCGGCGAGATCGGTGGCGTGACCTTCACCGACGGTGACGGGTACAAGGAAGACCCGATCATCTGGAAGAAGTAACAACGACTGGGCCGATCAGCGTAACCGAATCGTGATCATCCGTGGTGCGAACGGACCACCCCGCCGTACTCCGGCATCGATTACGGTGCGTGGCGAGTACGCCGGAGCCGACCCGGCGAGAAGTCCGAGGAGATCCATGAAGTCCCACCGTATCGCCCTGTTCGCCACCGGCTGCGCGGCCGTGCTGCTGCTTTCCGCGTGCGGCGGCAAGGAAGACGGGGGCAGCCCGGCTCCCGCCCCCGCGCCCGCTCCGACGTCGTCGGCTCCCGAGTCCTCGCCCGCCACCAGCGGCACCGTCCCGGTCTCGAACGCCGACGCCACCGCGCCGGGCAGCGAACTGAAGGTCGGCGACCGCGCCGTCGTGCCGTTCAAGTACGGCAACGACAAGTCCGGCACCATCGCGATCACGGTCAAGGCGATCGAACTGGGCGCGAAGGAAGACCTCGCCGCTTACGGTGACAAGGCCAAGGGCATGACGCCGGTGTACATCCGGATGTCGGTGGAGAACGTCGGCGGCACGGACCTCACCTACAGCTCGATCCGGCTGCGCGCGGTCGGCCCGGACGGCAAGAGCACCGGCGTGATCATCACCGGCGAGACCCCGAAGTGCCAGTCCGAGACGGCGAAGAAGGACTTCAAGACCGTCGGCGCGACCTTCGAGACCTGTGGGCTCCAGGCCATCAAGGACGGCGACGAGGTCGGCGGCGCGACCTTCAGCGACAGTGACGCCTACAAGGACAAGCCGGTCGTCTGGAAGAAGTAAATTCCCGCAGTCAATCGAGTCTCGCCGAAGTATGTGACACAGCGCAGCCGTGGCCAGTGTTGGGTGAGCCCGCCACGACTCACCCAACACTGGCCACACTGCGGCGCGCGGTACCGGTGCGTACCGTTTACCGGGTGGTTCACGTGCACCGGACGATCACCGTCCCGACTCCCGCCCAGACCGTCGTCGACTACCTGCGGGACTTCGCCCACGCCGAGGCGTGGGATCCCGGAACCGTGTCCTGCACCCGCGCGGACACCGGCCCGATCGTCGTCGGGGCCCAGTGGCACAACGTGTCCGAGTTCCGCGGCAAGAAGACCGAACTCACCTACCGTCTGGACCGGCTCGAACCGGGGCGGATCGTGTTCGTCGGCGACAACAAGACCGCCACTTCCACCGATGATCTGACGGTGACCGAAGAAGACGGCACGA
Organism: Amycolatopsis sp. NPDC102522; assembly: GCF_055584485.1. Lineage (NCBI taxonomy): Bacteria > Bacillati > Actinomycetota > Actinomycetes > Pseudonocardiales > Pseudonocardiaceae > Amycolatopsis > Amycolatopsis sp. NPDC102522. The sequence goes on from NZ_JBVJLY010000006.1 coordinate 126,343, forward strand.
CGACCATCAGCTATCACGCCACCATCGAGTTCCACGGGCTGGCGAAACTCGCGGATCCCTTCCTGAAGCGGCAGTTCGAGAAAATGGGCGACGAGCTGGTGCCGGAGATGACGAAGGCCCTCGAAGCGCTTTAGCGAGTGTCATGAAAGGGTCACGAACGCAACCAGTCGACTAATTGCGGGACGCTCCGGCGCGCCGCGGAGCGCTCAGCCGCCGCACCGCGTTCGCACACGCGAGAGACTCCAGCAGCGGAACGGTCCGTTCCCAGCCCAAGCAGGCGTCCGTGATGCTCAGATCCGGCCGCGGCCGCGTGGACCCGACGTCCTGCCTGCCGTCAGCGAGGTAAGACTCGATCATCACCCCGGCCAGCGCGTCGTTGCCCGCCGAGATCTGATCGGCCAGGTCCGCGACGACCACGGGCTGCCGGTTGTGGTCCTTGCCGCTGTTGCCGTGCGACGCGTCGACGACGAGCCGGTGCGGCAGGACGGCGGTGGTCAGCGCGTCGAGGGCGTCCGCGACGGCGTGGGCGTGATGGTTCGGTTTCGGACCGCCGCGCAGGACGAGGTGGGCGTCCGGATTCCCGGTGCTGCGCTGGATCCGCGGTCGCCCGTCCGCGGCGGCGCCAGGGAACACGTGCGGCAGCGCGGCCGCCCGCACCGCGGCGACGGCCGTGTCCAGCCGTCCGGAGACGCAGTTCTTCATGCCCACCGGCATCGGCAGCCACGACGCCAGGTGCCGGTGCGGCTGGCTGGCCACGGTCCGCGCGCCGATCGCGCCCCAGCTGATGGTGTCGGCGAAGTAGGGCGCCAGGAACGGGTCGACGAACTCGTACGCCAGCGGCAGCCCGGTCGCGGCGGCGTCGACCAGGAACCGCCGTCCGATCCGGACTCCTGCCGCGAGGTCGCCCTTGCCGTCCAAGGTTGGGTCGGGCACGAGGCCGGTCCAGCCCGCGATCGTCCGCGGTTTCTCCAGGTAGGCGCGCAAGACCACGACGAGGTCGTCGGCGAACCGTCCGGACACTTCGGCGAGCCGGTGCGCGTACTCGAGCGCGCCGCCGGCGTCGTGCACGGAACACGGACCCACGACGACGAGCAGGCGGGAGTCGCGCCGGGCGAGGACGTCCGCGACGGTTTCGCGGTGCCGGGCGATCTCGTCCGGCACGACGCCGCTCATGGCCACCTCGGCCGGGCTGGGCAGGGTGTCCTGGTCAGGCATCCGCGTGACCTTTCTTCTTGTCGGGGGCGGCCACCCCGGTGCGGGGCAGCCGCGTCGCACCGGCGACCGCCACGACGGCGAGGCCGAGAACACACCAGAAAGCGTCGGCGAAGGCAGCTGCGACGTCCGGGCCGCGCGCGGCCAGCCGGGCCTGCAGCACCACGGCCAGCACCGCGGTGCCGATCGAGCCGCCGAGCGTGTTGAGCAGGTTCAGCGCCCCGGCCGCGCGGGGCAGCCGGGCGGGTTCGACCCGGCGGTAGACGATCGTCATCACCGGCGCGCCGATCAGCGCCGCGCCGAAACCGCGCAGCAGCAGGGAAACCGCGATCACCCAGTCCGGGACACCCGGACCGAGCTGGGTGAAGGGGGCGGTGCCGAGGGCGACCAGCCCGATCCCGCTCAGCACCAGGGTGCGCGGCGAGATCCGGTCGACGAGCCGGGTCACCAGCACCGACCCGGCCGCCGCGCCGATGCCCTGGGGCACCAGCAGCAGACCGGTGTCCCCAGTGGACAGTCCGGCGCCGCGCTGGAGGTAGAGCGGGAGCAGGAACATCGTGCCGAACACCGACGCGCCGAGCAGCACCAGTGCGAGCGCGGCGACCCCGAACGGCGGTTTGGTGAACAGCCTCGGATCGAGCAGCGGCGCTTCGGCCCGCAGCCCGTGCCGGACGAACGCCGCGAGCATCACCACGCCCGCCGCGACCGCGATCCCGGCGACCACCGGGTTCCCCTGTTCGAACCAGGTCAGCCCGAACACCAGCACCGCGAGCCCGGGCGAAAGCAGCATCGCGCCCCGGAAATCGAACCGGTCTCCCCTGCCGCCCGGTTCACCCGCCGGGACCCAGCGCCGCGCCAGGATCACCGCTGCCACGCCGACCGGAAGGTTGACGTAGAACAGCCACGGCCAGTCGGCGACGGCGAGGATCGTGCCGCTCGCCAGCGGGCCGAGCACCGGCGACAACAGCGGCACGAGACCGACCACGCTGATCACGCGGCCGATCCGATCCGGTCCGGCGGCTCGCGCCAGCAGCGCCTGCCCGGTCGGCGGCAGCAGACCCCCCGCGAGCCCTTGCAGGACACGGAAAGCGATGAGCGCGGGCAAAGTCGGCGCCAGCGCGCACAGCAGGGACGCGAGCAGGAACACCGCGACGGCGGTGAGCCAGACGCGGCGGCCGCCGAACCGGTCCGCGAGCCAGCCGGACGCCGGCACCGCGGTGACCACGGCCAGCAAGTACGCCGTCGTCACCCACTGGACGCCGGTGACCGGCGCGCCGAACTCCTCGGCGAGCGTGTCGACGCCGACCGAGACGATCGTGCTGTCCAAGGTCGCCATGAACGTGCCGAGGACCAGCACGGCCGCCGTGCGCCACAGCGCGGCGTCGATCGGGCGCGCGGTCACCGCTCCCCCACGAATCCGGCGGCGTCGCCGTCCAGCCAGGACGGCAGGTCCCGCAGGAACCGGACCAGATCGTCGGCCAGCGAACGAGCGTCTGTGTGCCGTGCGTAGAGGACGCCTTCCCAGCCGCGCTCGCCCGGGACGACGGTGACGCTCACCGCGTGGTGCGTCCGTTCGCGGAACCTCGTCCCGGTGACGGTCAGGCCAGGCGCGGGTTCGCGCAGCTTCGCCGGGTCCACCGGGTAGTTCTCGAACACCAGCAGACTGTCGAACAGCCGCTCGCGTCCGGCGAGCGACGCGAGTTCGGGCAGGCCCATCCGGTGATGCCCGGCCATCGCCTGCTGCCTCGCCTGCAGGTCGGCGAGCGCCTCGGCGACCGTCCCGGTGAACCGGGCACGGACCGGGACACTGTTGGCCAGCAGGCCGATGATCTCCTCGACACCGTCCACATCGGATGTCCGGTTCGCGGTCATCACCCCGAAGCTCACATCCCGGCGCCCGGCGTGGGTCGCGAGCACGGCCGCCCAGGCACCCTGCAGCAGGGTGTTGACGGTGAGCCCGCGTGCCGCGCCCAGTCGGGTCAGTTCCGCGACCAACGGACCGTCCACAGTGAACAGAGCGGGTTCGGCGGCGCCGACGGTGCGCGGCAGGTGGTCACCTTCGGGCAGGCCGTCGAGTTCCGCCCGCCACGCCCGGACGTCGGCGGAGTGATCGGCCGCGGCGAGGAGGCGGGTGTACCGGGCCGGCGGCACCGGCTCCGGCAACGGCTTCCCCTCGTACAGCGCGAACAACTCGCCGAGGATCCGCGGCGCGGACCAGCCGTCGGACAGCAGGTGGTGGCTGGTCAGCACGAGCGTCTGACGGCCGGGCCCTTGCCGCAGCACTGTGACGCGCCACAGCGGCCCGTTCGCGAGGTCGAAAGGCTCCGCCAGCTCCTCGTCCAGCGCGGCGTCCACTGTGTCCACTTCGGACACATCACGGACACGGAACCCGGCCTGTGGCTCCACGGGGACGACCTGGACCTCGTGCGACGGCGGGAACACAGCACTCAGGTTCGGCTGCCGTCGCACCATCGAGGTCACCGCAGCCCGAAGCGCCTCGACGTCAAGGTCACCGGACAGTGTGAACGCGGCCTGCACCGGGTACGGATCTTCTTCCGCGGTCCGGGACTCGCGCAGGATCACCTCCTGCAACGGCGTCAGCGGCATGACCTCGCCAGGCCCCGGAATATCGGCGGCGAGTTCGTCCAGCGCGCGGCGGAAATGCTCGCCCAGAACGGCTATCCCGTCTTCGCTGAACAGCGCGGACGGCCAGGTGAAGCGGACGCCGAGCGTGCCGCCGTCGGGGACCATCGCGTTCACCGTCAGCGCGTACGGCAGCGGCATCTCGACGCCGCCACCGGAACCGAGTGGATCGGCGTCCGGTGGCCGCTGCCACGGGGTTTCCGTGACCGGGGCCGCCGGGAAACGGCCGAGATAGTTCCAGGCGATCTCGGGCCGCGGGCCTTCGACACCGAGGATTCCCTGGCCGAGGCCGTCTCCCGCCGCACGCAAGTGATCGCGGACGACGCGCAGCGCGTCCGGCACCGGTCCGGCGGGCGGGGCGATCCGCGCCGGATGCACGGCGGTGAACCAGCCCGCGGTCTGCGCCAGATCGACCGTGCCCGCGAAGTCCGGCGTGTGCCCCGGCCTGCCGTGGCTTTCGACGGCGACGAGCAGATCGGCCTCGGTTCCTCGCCAGGCGGCGACCGCGCGGGCGAGCGCGGTCAGCAGCACGGTGTCCGGGCCGGTGCGGTAGGCCGTGGGCAGGGCGGTGAGCACGGCGTGCGTGGTGTCCGCCCCGACGTCGATCCGGTGATGCCGCGCGGTCGCCACGGTGTCGCGCGCCGGATCGAGCCGCGTCCGGCCGAGCGTGGTCACCGGCGCGGCGGCGACCCCCTGCCAATACCGCATTTCGTCCTCTCGATGCGGCGCGGCCGCCCGCAGGGATCGCGCCCAGCCCAGGAACGACTGCCCGCGCCGGGGCAGGGTGTTGCCGTGGAAGGCCTGTTCGACGTCGTCGAGCAGCACACGCCAGGTCACCGCGTCGGCGACCAGGTGGTGTGCCACCAGCAGCAGCCGTCCCGGCCGCTCCTCGCCCGCGTCCACCAGCACCGCCCGCAGCATCGGCCCGGTGCGCGGATCCATCCTGGCCACGATCTGCTCGACCTGCGCGTCCAGCACCGCACGCGGATCGTCGGCCACCCGGACGGTGGTGAGCACGTCGGTGCTGGTCACAGCCCCGACGTCGGGGACGCGCAGCACGTCCTCGACCAGATGCGCACGCAGGACGTCGTGGCGGGCGAGGACGGCGTCGAGCACCGAGCGCCACCGCGTCACGTCGTCCGCCGAAGGCACGCAGATCTCGACCCACTGGCAGAACCCGTCGGCCGCCTTTCCCGCGCGCCGCAACAGATCGCGCATGATCGGCGTGAGCGGGGCGTCCCCGACAGCGTGGGCTTCCTCGGCCCGTTCGGGTTCGCCGCAGCGCGCGGCGATTCCGGTGACCGTGCCACCTTCGAGGACGTCGCGCGCGGTCAGATGCAGCCCTTCGCGACGGGCGCGGGACACGACCCGCAGCGAGGCGATGCTGTCTCCACCCGCGTCGAGGAACCCGTCGTCCAGTCCGACGTCGGAACCGAGCAGCTCGCGGACCACCCGCAGCAGTACGGCTTCCGCCGGGGTGGCGGGTTCACGCCCGCCGTCGGAGCGGGCTTCGGGCTCGGGCAGCGCGGCCCGGTCGAGTTTGCCGCTCGGGCCGAGCGGAAGCCGGTCCAGCGGCACGAACGCCGTCGGCACCATGTACGCGGGCAGCTCCGCGGCGAGGTACTCGCGTAGCTCGGCCGGGTCGGGTTCGGTGCCGTCCACGGGAACGACGTAGGCGACCAGCCGGTCTTCGCGGACGATCACCGCCGAGGCGCGCACGTCGTCGTGCGCGGTCAGCGCGGTCTCGATCTCGCCGAGTTCGATCCGGAACCCGCGCAGTTTGACCTGGTGGTCGGCGCGGCCGAGGAAGACGATCTGCCCGTCCGGGCGCCAGCGGACCAGGTCACCGGTCCGGTACATCCTCTCCCCCGGCGGCCCGAACGGGTCCGCCACGAACCGCTCGGCGGTCAGCGCCGCCCGGCCGACATAGCCCTGGGCCAGCTTCGGCCCGGCCAGGTACAACTCGCCGGTGACGTTCGTGCCGACCGGGAGAAGACCCCCGTCGAGCACGTACGCGCGGACCTCCGGATCCGGACGGCCGATCGGCAACGGTCCGGGATCGGCCGGGTCGTAGTGCCAGGTGACCGAGTTGATGGTGACCTCGGTCGGCCCGTAGGCGTTGAACAGCGCCCGCCGGTTGCCCCAGCGCCGCGCCAGCTCCGGGTCGAGCCGTTCCGCGCCGACGACGAAGAACACGTCCGGATCGACGGTCGCGTCGTCGGGCATCGCGGACAGGAACGACGGCAGCAGGTTGAGCCCGGTGACCCGGTGTTCGGCGGCGTAGGCCAGCAGGTCGTCGCCGGAAACGCGCACCTCCTCCGGCGCGATCACCGAGGTCCCGCCGGACAGCAGCGGCAGCATGAACTGCCAGAAGGCGACGTCGAAACTCGTCGAGGCGAAGTGCAGGTACCGCTCGGCGGTCCCGATCCCGACGATGTCCTCCTGCAGCGCGATCAGGCTCGGGACGCCGCGATGCGGCACCGCCACGCCCTTGGGTTTGCCGGTGGTCCCGGAGGTGTAGATGACGTAGGCGAGCGCGTCATCGCCGAGCCGGACGGCCGGATCCGTGTCCTCAGTGGACAGATCATCCGGGTCGACCACCGGAAGACCTTCGACGTCCGAAGTGGACACGGCCGCGGCCGGCTTGATGTCGCCGAGCATGTAGGCGAGCCGGTCGGCCGGGTAGTCCGGGTCCATCGGGACGTGCACCGCACCCGCCTTGATCACGCCGAACAGCGCGACCACGAGGTCGACGTCGCGGCGCAGCAGGACCGCGACCGGGTCCTGCGGTTTCACCCCGGCGCCGATCAGGGTGTTCGCGAGCCGGTTGGCCCGCCGGTCCAGTTCGGCGTAGGTCAGGCTCCGGTCACGGCATACGACGGCTTCTGCGTCCGGGGTCTCGCGGACCCAGCGGCCGAACTCCGCCAGCATGCCGCCCCGTTCACGACGGGGTTCCGGCCCTTCGCCGAGGCGCAGCATCGCACGCTCTTCCTCGGCGTCGAGCGCGCGCAGCCGGGAGACCGGCCGCGCCGGATCGGCGACGATTTCATGCAGCACGGCCCGCAGCCAGCGGCCGTAGGACTCGGCCTCGTCGCGGCTGAACGCCTGCGGCTGGTAGCCGAGGCCGACGGTGAACTCGTCGCCGGGCAGCACGATCACCGTGAGCGGATAGTGCGTGGCGTCGGTGATGTCGACCCCGACGAGGTCGAGGCCGGGCGCCAGGGTCGTACGGGCGCGGCTGGAGAGCGGGAAGTTCTCCATCACCAGCATCGTGTCGAACAGGTCGCCGACGCCGGCCGCGCGCTGGATGTCCGGCAGTCCGGCGTGGTGGTGATCGGTGAGCCGGACGCTTTCGGTGTGCACGCGCTCCAGCACGGTGACCGCGGTGTCTGCGGCGTCGAACCGCACGCGTACCGGGATCGTGCTGCCGAGCTGCCCGATCATGCGCTCGACGCCGGGGACGTCGGCCGGGCGGCCGGAGACCGGGCAGCCGAAGACGACGTCGCGGCGCCCGGTCAACCTGGCGAGCAGGACACCCCAGGCGGTCTGGAACACCGTCGTCGGGGTGATCCCGCGTTCACGGGCGAAGGCGCGCAGCCGCTCGCTGAACTCCCCGCCCAGTTCCACGGTGACCCGCTCGGGACGCTCCACAGTGGACTCCAGGCTCGCGGGAGCGAGCCGCGTGCCCTCGTCGAGCCCGGCCAGCGCCTCGCGCCACGCCTCCAGCGCCGCGTCCGGATCACGTTCGCCGAGCACCCGGTGGTACTCCGAAAGCGGCGGGGCGACCGGGGCCGCCGGGCCGCCGCCGAGTTCGGCGTAGGTGGCCAGCAGGGTGCGGCCGACCAGCGGCATCGACCAGCCGTCGAGCAGCGCGTGATGGTTGGTGAGCACCAGGCGATGCACGTCCGGGCTCAGCGTCAGCAGCAGGAACCGGATCAACGGCGGAGCCGCCGGGTCGAACGGGCGGGCCAGTTCGGCCCGGCATTCGGCCGCGACTTCCTCCGGTGACACGCTCGCGGACCGCCAGTCCAGCGTGACCTCCGCGGGCACCACCTGGACGACTTCTCCCGCGTCGGTGGTGTGCAGGTGGACACGCAACGCGGGATGCCGCCGCAGCACTTCCGCCGCGGCCTCCCGCATGCGGTCGGCGTCGAGCGCGCCGCTGAGCAGGGTGACGGCCTGCACCACGTAGACGTCGGTGTCTTCGGTGCCGCGCGCCAGGGTGTGGAACGAAAGCCCGGTCTGCAGCGGGGTCGCGGGCAGGACGTCCTCGACCCGGCCCAGGCGTTCGAGCAGGTCGATGTCGGCCTGTTCGAGGCCGACCAACGGCAGGTCGGACGGCGTGAGCCCCCCGCCGTCCGGTCCGATCCGGGCGGCGTGCGCGGCCATCGCCTCCAGCGCACGGGACCATGATTCTTGCAGCGCCTCAACGCTTTCGGCGTCGAGCACCGCACTGGCCGCCGTCCATTCGACGGCGAGCCGGGGACTTCCGTCCTCACGCACGAAGCAGTTCAACGCCAGCACCTGTTCCAGCGACTTGGCGTCCGGCTCGGTGACCGCGAACGGGTCCTCCTCCGGCAGCCGCCAGCCGGTGCCGGGCAGTGCCGCGAACCGGCCGAGGTAGTTCAGGACGACGTCCGGCGGCGGGACGGCGGCGAGTTCGTCCCGGGTGAGCGGGTCCAAATACCGCAGGACGCCGAAGCCGACACCGTTATCCGGCACGGCGCGTTTGGCCTCTTTGGCGGCCCGCAGCAGCTTCCCTGCCGCGTCGCCGCCCGCGAGCGCGCTGTCGAAGTCCGTGGTCGCGGCCACCGCGGCGGCGGGCACGCGCAGCGGATGCTCGGCGGTGAACCAGCCGACGGTGCGCGACAGATCCAGGCCGTCCTGGTCCCGGCCGTGCCCTTCGAGCGAGACGGTTTCGGCCTCGACCGGGGCACCCCGCCACGACCGGAGGGCGAGCACGAGCGCGGCGAGCAGGACGTCGTCCGGTCCGGCGCGGTAAGCCATGGGCAGGCTGTTCAGCACCGCGTCGGTCTGTTCCGGTGAGGTAAACGTCGTCGAGCGCCGCGCGGTCGCGACCGTGTCGGTGGCCCGGTCGAGCGGCCGGTGGCCGAGCCGCGGGCCGTCGAGCGCGCCGCGCCAGTGGTCGAGTTCGCCGCGACGAGCGCCGGAAGCCCCTTGCTCGGCAAGGAGAAGCGCGTGCCGTCGCCACGACGTCCCGGTGGGTTCGAGCGGTTCGCCGGCGCAGGCGGCACGCAGGTCCGGCAGGAGGACACGCCAGGAGACACCGTCGATCGCGAGGTGGTGGACCACGACGACGAGGTGATCCGGCAGCAGCGCGACCTTGAGCACTCCGGTCCGCAGGTCCAGCGAGGCCGCGAGTTCCGCCGCGACCTCGGCCGGGTCCCCGGTGGTTTCGATGACCACGTCGGACGCCTTCACAGCCCCGCGCTCGCGGACCCGCATTTCGTCCTCTGAATGCAGACGCAGGACGTCGTGGTGGTCCAGCAGCGTTTGGACGCCCTCGATCAGCAGAGTGGGCGGCAGGTCCTCGTCGAGCCGGATCGCGGTCCACTGCGTGTAGCCGGCGATCGTCGCGACGTCCGGATGCGGGTCGAGCAGGGCGCGGACGATCGGCGGGGCGGGCACCTCACCGACCGGCTCGTCCGGCGGCGCCGCCGGACCGCCGATCTCGGCGCTCGCCGCGGCCAGTGCCTCGAAACTGCGGCGGGCCAGCAGATCACGCGGGCGCAGGTCGAGGCCGTGCGCGCGTAGCCTGCTGCTGACGCTGATCGCGGTGATGCTGTCGCCGCCCAGCGCGAAGAAGTCGTCGTCGACGGCGACCTCGTCGACGCCGATCACCTCGGCGATGGTCGCGCACAGCAGCCGCTCGCGGTCGGTGGCGGCGGTCCGCCCGGCCGCCGCGCGCGGGGCGGGCAGCGCGGCGCGGTCGATCTTCCCGTTGGAGGTCAACGGAAGCGTGTCGAGCACGACCACCGCGGCGGGCACGAGATGCTCCGGCACCCGTCCGGTGAGTTCCGCGCGGACGTCGTCCGGGACGACCTCGCCGACGACGTACCCGATCAGCCTCGGTCCTCGCACAGCGGCGGCGGCCGCGCGCACGCCGGGGACGGCGGCCAGCGCGGCCTCGACCTCGCCGAGTTCGACGCGGTGGCCGCGCACCTTCACCTGACCGTCGCGGCGGCCCAGGTACTCCAGCCCGCGGCCGGGCACCCAGCGGACGAGGTCCCCGGTGCGGTACATCCGGTCGCCGGGCGCGCCGAACGGATCGGCGACGAACCGCTCGGCGGTGGCGCCGGGGCGCCCGAGGTAGCCGCGCGCCAGATGCGGTCCGGCGAGGTACAGCTCACCCGGCGATCCGGCGGGCGTGGGGCGCAACGCGGCGTCGAGCACTCGCACCGCCGTGCCGGGTACCGCTGTCCCGACGGTCGGTTCCCCGTCGTCCAGCCAGGATCCGGCACCGTCCACAGTGGCCTCGGTCGGGCCGTACATGTTGCGGGCACGGACACCGGACTCCACGACCCGGCGCCACAGCGCGGGCGGTGTCGCCTCGCCGCCGAGGACGAGCAGCTCTGGCGGGTTCGGCGAGTCGAGCAGTCCAGCCTCGATCAGGGGCGCGGCCATCGACGGCGTGGTGTCGACGACGTCGATCCCGTCGCGGGCGAAAGCGGCCAGCAGTTCGTCGGCGTCGCGGGCGACATCCGTGCCGTAGACGTGGAGTTCGTGCCCGAACAGCAGCCACATCAGCTGATCGAGCGCGGAATCGAAGGCGAACGAGTAGGTGTGCGCGACGCGGAGCCGCCTGCCCGCGGCGCGTTCGGTCTCGGCGACCGTGGTCGCGCGGTGATGACGCAGCAGTGTCGCGAGCCCGCCGACCCGGCCGAGGACGCCCTTGGGACGGCCTGTCGAGCCCGAGGTGAAGATGACGTACGCGAGATGTTCCGGATGGCGTGCCGGCAAAAGCGGAGAAGAGTCCAGTGTGGACAGATCCGTTTCGCCGAGCAGCAACTGCGGCCCCGGCACGATCTCCGGATCGTGGGCCACGGTGAGCACCGCACCGGCTTCGGCGGCGAGTTCCCGCAACCGTTCGACGGGATGGGCGAGATCCAGCGGCAGGAACGCGGCCCCGGCGTCGAGCACCGCCAGCAGAGCGACGACGAGTTCCGCCGACCGCGGCAGGGCCAGCGCGACGACGTCGTCAGGCCCGACACCGCGGGCCCGCAACGCCCGGGCGAGCCGGTGCACCCGCGTGACGAGCTCCCCGGCGCTCAGCCGTTCGTCACCGGACACCAAGGCCGTCAGGTTCGGGTCGAGTTCGGCCAGAAGTTCAGGTACCCCAAGGAGTTCGGCGTCCGGAGCCGGTGTGGACCACGCCTTGAGGAGTGTGTCCCGCTCCCCCGCCGGGACCAGGTCCACGCCGCCGACGCTCGGGCCGTCCGGTTCGGTCAGCGCGGTGATCAGGCAGCGCAGGGCGGTCAGCTTGGCGTCGACGGCGGCCTGGTCGTGGGTCCGCGCGTCGACCTCGAAGCCGAGCAACAGCCCGCCGTCGGAGGTCGGGAGCACGGACAGGCCCATGTCCTCGGGCGGCCCGCCCGCGACGTTGCGCATGACGCCGTGCGAGCCCGCGAAGTCGAGCTTGAGGTCGAACGCCTTGAGGTTGATGCCGCGACCGTGCAGCAGCGCCCCGGCGCCGGGCACCGCGAGATCCTGCGGCAGGTCTTCACCGCGATAGCGCTGATGCCCGCGCATCTCCTTCAGCGCGCCCGCGACCCTCGCGGTCAGCTCGGCCCCCGAATCCGCCGGGAGCACCGTGACCCGCAGCGGCAGCACGTTGACCGCCATCGCCGGCGTCCGCAGCGCGGCTCCTTCGCGGCACATCAGCGGCATCGCGAACACGACGTCGGTCCAGCCGAGCACGCGGTGCAGGAAAGCGGAGTAGCAAGCGATCAGCGCGTCGCCCCAGGTCGTCCCGGCGCGTTTGCCCAGCTCACGCAGGCGCACCACGTCCGAAGCGGGCAGGACCGCCCGCGCGGTCACCGTGTTCTCCGGCGGACCGGACGCGCTGCCGCCGTCGTCGAGGTCCGGCAACGGCGTGAACCGCTCGCGCCAGTACTCCCGATCCCGCAGGAACCGTTCCCCGGCAAGGTATTCGCGATCGGCCTCGACCAGATCGGCGAACCGGGCGAACGTCGAGGGCGGCACGTCCTTGCCCTGGACCGAAGCGGTGTAGCGAGCCGCCGTCCGGCGCGCGAGCATCGCCGCGGTGTAGCCGTCGAACACCAGGTGATGCCCGAGCTGGGTGAACCACACCCGCGACTCCGAAAGCCGCAGGACGAGATGAGAGAACAGCGGCCGGTCCACCATGCCCCGGCACGCCTCGGCGACCCGGCGCCGTTCGGCTTCCACCCGCGCGTGCGCCGCGGCCTCCGGATCGGCCTCACCACTCAGGTCCACCACCTGCGGCGACGGCATCGGTTCCGCGGACACCAGCTGACGAGGACCATCCGGTGTCTCGAAGACGCGCAGCCGCAGGCTGTCGGCCTCCTCCGCGGTCGCCCGGATCGCTTCGGCCAGCGCGACGAGGCCGACCGGCCGATCGCCGTCGATCTCGATGACGTCACCGACGACGTAGTACGGCGAGTCGGGTTCCAGGCGCTGCGCGGTCCAGATCCCGAGCTGGGCTCCGGTGAGGGTCAGCATGAGGGCACCACCATCGGGGTTCCGGTCACCGGATCGGGCACGACGACACTGGGGAGATCGAAGACCTCCTTCATCAGCTCCGCGTCGACGATGTCGGCGGGAGCACCTTCGGCGACGATCCGGCCGTCCCGCAAGGCGACGAGGTGGTCGGCGTAGCGGCAGGCCTGGTTGATGTCGTGCAGGACGGCGATCACCGTGCGCCCTTCGTCGCGCAGGCGCGCCAGCAAGTTCAGCAGCTGGTACTGGTGCGCGATGTCGAGGAACGATGTCGGTTCGTCGAGCAGCAGGTACGGCGTCTTCTGCGCCAGCACCAGGGCCACCCACACGCGCTGACGCTGTCCGCCCGAGAGTTCCTGGACCGGCCTGTCGGCCAGCCCCGCCACCCCGGCCGCGGTCATCGCCTCGATCACCGCGCGTTCGTCCTCTTCGGACCACGACGCGAACAGTGACTGGTGCGGGAACCGGCCGCGCGCGATCAGCTGCCGCACGCGGACGTCCTCCGGTGCGACCGGATCCTGCGGCAGGAAACCGAGTTCCCGCGCCAAACCCTTGCCGGGGAAGGAACCGACGTCCTTGCCGTCGAGCAGGACTTCACCGCCGGACGGACGCAGCAGCCGGACGAACGCGCGCAGCAAGGTGGACTTGCCACACGCGTTCGGTCCGACGACGGCGGTGAACGCGCGGTCGGGCACGTCGAGGCTCAGCCGGGTCGAAACGATCCGGTCGCCGTAGCGCAGGGTCAGATCCCGCGCGGTCAAGCGGGCACTCATGTGCGCCGCACCTCCTTGGTGAGCAGCCAGATCAGGTAGCCGCCGCCGATCACGGTGCTGACCACACCGACCGGCAGCGATTCCGGCGCGAGCAGCATCTGGGCGGCCAGGTCGGCGCCGGTCAGCAGGACGGCGCCGGTGAGAGCGGCGGGCAGCAGGCCGATCCCGGGTGTGCGGGCCAGCCGCCGCCCGATCTGCGGCGCCGCCAGCGCGATGAACGCGATCGGCCCGGCGACGGCGGTGACCGTGGCCGTGCAGCCGACCCCGATCAGCACCAGGACCAGCCGCAACCGGTCCCAGCGGACACCGGTGGTGACCGCCAGCGCACCGCCGAGCGCGGCCTGGTGCAGCGCAGGTGCCCGGGTGAACAGCACGACGAACAGCACCGCGAGCACCCCGAACGGGATGGCGACGTCGTCCCAGCCGACCCCGTTGAGGGAACCGGCGTTCCAGCCGACCGCCGCGATCGCGATCTCGAGTTCCGCGCGCAGCACGATCCACGAGTTGAACGCGGTCAGCATCGCGTTGATCGCGATCCCGATCACGATCAGCCGCAGCCCGGACAGCCCGCCGCCGAGCGACAGCGCGTACACGACGGCCGCCGTGATCACCCCGCCCAGCACAGAACCGATCGTCAGCTGCGTCGACGTCCCCGAAAGCACGGTGATCGCGAACAGCGCGCCGGTGTAGGCGCCGGCGTCGAGGCCGATCACGTCCGGGCTGCCGAGCGGGTTGCGGGTGATGTTCTGGAAGATCGCGCCTGCCAGTCCGAGCGCGGCACCGAACACGAGCCCGGCGAGGACCCGGGGCAGGCGCCATTCCCGGATGACCACGCCGGGGCCGCCACCGGAGCCGGTGAGCGCGGCGAACACGCGGGCGGGACTCGCCCACGCCGCGCCGTAGCAGAGTCCGAGCAGCGTCAGCCCGGCGATGACCACGAGCATCGCCACGACGAACCAGAGGGTGCGGCGTTCGATCCGGGCGGAGAACCGCCCGCGCCGCAGAACGAGTGTGGTCACAGCGGCGCCGCCCCGTATTTGCGGACGGCCCAGATCAGCACCGGACCGCCGAGGAACGCGGTCACGATCGCGACCGGGACCTCGCCGGTCGGCAGCAGGACCCGGGAGCCGACGTCCGCGACCAGCATCAGGACCGGCCCGAGCAGCGCGGCGAACGCGATCAGCCACGGGATCGAAGCGCCCGCCACCCGCCGCGCCAGATGCGGCACGATCAGCCCGACGAACAGGATCGGCCCGGCCAGCGCGGTGGCCGCGCCCGCCATCAGCGTGATGAGCAGCAAGGTGATCGTCCTGACGCGGGCGACGTTCGCGCCGAGCGTGTGCGCGACCGTCTCGCCGAGCGCGATGGCGTTCAGCTGACGGCTCACCGCGAGCGCGCCCAGCAGGGACAGGCCGATGATGATCAGCGGGACCGTGGTCGGCGCCTGTTCCCGCCCTGCCAGCGAACCGACCGACCAGAACCGGTAGACGTCGAAGGTGTCCGGGAACAGCAGCCGCAGGCCGAGGGTGAGGCCCAGCAGCACGGCGCTCAGCGCGGTCCCGGCGAGCACCAGCCGCAACGGCGACCGGCTGCCGACGGCGTACACCAGCGCCGAGGCGCCGAACGCGCCCACGACGGCCAGGCCCAGTTCGGCGGGTGCCGACGCGGCGAGGCCGAACGCCGAACCCACCGCGATGGCGAACCCGGCCCCGGCGGTCACGCCGAGCACGCCGGGTTCGGCCAAGGCGTTGCGGGACAGGGCCTGCACGAGCACGCCGCCGACGGCGAGCGCCGCGCCGACCCCGATCGCGAGCACCGCCCTCGGCATCCGGATGTCCAGGACGACCGCCCGGTCACTCGGATTCCCGTCGCCCAGCAGGGCGCGCACGACCTCGCCGGGGGCGATGGCGTGCGCGCCGATGCCGACGCTCAGCACGGCGACCACGACGAGCCCGAGCAGTGCGGCGCCGAGCAGCGCGGACCGCCCGGTGGTGGTCACTTCTCGATCAGCGGCGCGAACGCCTGGTCGATGGCGTCCAAAGTGGACGTCGCGGCCCGGTAGGTGGCGGCCTCGGTGTAGCGGAACGGGTAGACCTTGCCCGCCTTCACCGCGGGGAGTTCCTTCCACAGCGGCGAGTCGAGGACGTACTTGACCGGCGCGGGGACGGCACCGTCGGCGCTGACCGAGTAGGTGATCGCGTCGGCCTCGGCGAACGCCGTCGACAGCTCTTCGATCGACGGGTACTCGCTGACGTCCTTGGAGCCGCCGCCCTTGACCTTGACCTGGCCGTAGTAGGTGGCGCCGAGGTCCTGGGCGATGTTGGTGCCCCAGGAACCGTTGAACTCGCGCTGGAAGTTGCCCTTGGCGACCTCGCCGTACGCTCCGACGTGGCCCAGCTTCAGCTGCGGCAGCACGGCCTTGTACTTCTCGGTCAGGCCCTTGGCCTTGGTGTCGTACGCGGTCTTGATCGCGTCGAATCCGGTGGCCGCGCCGGCGGCGTCGGCCTGCTTGCGGGAGAGGTCACGCCACATCGACGGCACGGACGGGCCGATCGCCACGACCGGGGCGATCGCTTCGAGCCGCTTGATGTCGATGTCGGCCAGCACCGGCTTCGGCACGCCGATGACGATGAGGTCCGGATCCGCCTGCGCGATCGCCTCGTAGTTCGTCTCCGACGCCGCCTCGCCCGCGACCTTCGCCAGCTCGTCGTACTTCTTGCGCTCCTGCTCGTTGAACAGCGGGATACCGCGCTTCCAGCTGGACACCCCGACCAGCGGCGCGCCCGCTTCGAGCAGCGCGGGCACGGCGTAGCCGGTGGCGATGACCCGCTTCGGCGAGACCGGGATGGTGATCTGGCCGTTGTCGGCGGCGAACACCCGGGTCTGACCGCCTTCGGCCGGCTTGCCGTCTTCGCCGGAGCCACAGGCGGTGGTCGCGGTCGCGACCGTCAACGCGAGCGCGAGCGCTCCGGTGAGCCGACGGGTTCTTGTGGTGCGCATGGGTTTCCTCGTTATTTCGGTGGGGTGGGGATCAGTGGTCGTGCTCGTCGTCGAAGTCGGCGACCCCGCGTTTCCAGTAGCCGGTGACGTCGTGGTCGTCCTTGCCGAGCCCGAGGTCGTTCTTGAGCCAGCGGCGCAGCGGTTTGATCTGCGCCGCCTCCCCCGCGACCCAGGCGTAGAGCCGTTCACCGGCGGGGACCTCGATCGTCTGGACCGCCCGCGCCAGCACGTCGGACGCGCCCACCGCGACGTCGCCTCGGTGCAGCCAGTGCACCTCGACGTCTTCGGGCGCGGACAGCTCGATCTCCTCGCTCGCGTCGGTGACCTCGATGAACGCCCAGCCCGCGGCGGTGCGCGGCAGTTCTTCGAGCCAGCGCGCGATCGCGGGCAGCGCGGTGAGGTCACCGGCGAGCAGGTAGCGGTCGTAGGTGTGCGGCACGATCAGCCCGCCGGGCGGACCGGCGACGTGCACCGGGGTGCCGGGTGTGACGTCCTCGGCCCACCCGGACCCGAGTCCGCCTTCGTGCAGCGCGACGTCGAGATCGAGCTCCCCGGATTCCGGGTCGTAGCGGCGGACCGTGTACTCGCGCGACGTCGGCGACGGCTTCGGCCAGCGCAGCATGTCGCCGTCCTGCACCGGCAGCTTCGGCTCGGCGTCCAGTTCGGGGAACAGGATCTTGACGTGTTCGTCGGGCGAATGCGCCTCGAACCCGGCCGTCCCGGGCCCGCCGAGGGTGACGCGGAGCAGTCCGGAACCGATCATCTCGGTGCGCACGACTTCGGCCTGCCGGACGCGGATCGGGTACGGCACCTTCTCCGCGTGCTGTCCCTCGCGGACCTCGGCGATGCGTTCGAGGTGCCGGTGGCGGTGGTCTGCGCGGCTCACGCGGCGCTCCCGGTGAGGACCTGCGTCCAGTGGCCGAGGGTCGGCTGCTCGGCGAGGTCCGCGAACTCCAGGTTCTCCGCGCCTTCGGTGCGCCACTGCTCGACCAGGCCCATGATCCGCATCGAGTCGAGGCCGAGGTCGGTGAGGTCGGTCTCCGGATTCAGTTCGGCCGGGTCGCAGCCGAGCAGTTCGGCGACGTCGGCGTGGATCTTTTCGGTCGTGAGGCTCATTGCTGGGCTCCGGCGTGGATCGGCGCCAGCGCGGCGAGCGCGGCGGCGGTGGTGGTCAGGGCGCCGCAGCGCTGGGCGACGTACTCGCAGGCCTGGTCGTGGCGTTCGCGGGAGAAGTCCGCGACCGCGTCGCCGACCAGGAACGGCTGGACGTCGCGCATGAACGCCTCGACAGCGGTGGCCTGGCAGCCGATATGCGCGTAGACGCCGGTGATCAGCAGCTGGTCCCGGCCCGCTTCGGCGAGCTGCTCGGTGAACGTGCTGCGCTGGAACGCGCTGTAGCGCCACTTCGTCAGGACGACGTCGCCCGGTCGCGGGGCGATCTCGTCCACGACGTCGGCGGCCGCGGGGTCGTCTTCGATGACCGCGCCGATGCCGTCGCCCCAGAACTCGGTGAGCAGGCCGCGGTCCTCGGCGGCCTGGTGACCGGGCTGCGCGGTGTAGAAGACCGGAACGCCCGCCGCGCGCGCGGCGGCGGCCAGCGCGGCGATGTTCGCGACCATCTCCGGGATCGGGGATCCCTCGTACGGCGCGAGGAAGTAGCGCTGCGCGTCGTGCACCAGCAGCGCGGCGCGGGCGGAGTCGGGTTTCCAGCCGACCCGGCCGGCGGGCAGTTCGGCCTCGGTCGGCAGGGCGTACGGCTGGATCTTGGGCAGCGACACGTTCACTTCTCCTTCGCCAGGGCGGCCAGCGCCGCCCGCAGCTCGCGTTTGCTGGTCTTGCCGACACCGGTCACGGGGAACTCCGGCACCACCTGGACCAGATCGGGCACCTTGAAGGCCGCCACGCCGCGTTCGCGCACGAACCGGCGCAGCTCGGCCGCGGCGGGCTCGGCACCGGCAGCCGGGACGACGTAGGCGCAGGTGCGCTCGCCCAGGTACGGGTCCGGCACCGCGACGACGGCGGCGTCGAGCACGCCGGGGTGAGCCATCAGATGGTTCTCGACCTCTTCCGCGGCCACCTTTTCGCCGCCGCGGTTGATCTGTTCCTTGGCCCGGCCGACCACTTCCAGATGTCCCGACGGATGCTGCCGCACCAGGTCTCCGGTGCGGTAGAAGCCGTCTTCGGTGAAGGCCGTCTTGTTGTGCTCGGTGGCGCGGTAGTAGCCGTGGATCGTGTACGGCCCGCGGGTCAGCAGGGCGCCGATCTCACCCGGCGCGACGACGTCGTCCGAAGTGGACAGTGGATCCTCCGGGTTCACGACGCGGATCTCGTCGTCCGGGGAGATCGGCCGTCCCTGCGTGGCGAGGACGTACTCGTCCGGATCGTCGAGCCGGGTGTAGCAGACCAGCCCCTCGGCCATGCCGAACACCTGCTGCAGGCGGCAGCCCAGCGCGGGCCCGATCTTCTCGGCCAGTTCGCGGGCGCATTTGGCGCCACCGACCAAGAGAACGTCCAAAGTGGACAGATCGCGGGTGGTCCTCGCGGCCGCTTGCGCCCACGCGGCGGCCAGCGGCGGCACGAGCCCGGTGATCGTCACGCCCTCGGCCTCGATCAGCCGGAACGCGGTGTCGGCGTCCGGCCGCGGCGCGAACACCGTCGCCGCGCCCGCGTGCAGGGCGCCGAGCAGACCGGGTGAGCTGAGCGGGAAGTTGTGCGCGGCGGGCAGTGCCGCCAGGTAGACGCTTTCCGGGCGCAGGCCGCAGATCCGGGCGCTTTCCCGGACGCTGTAGAGGTAGTCGTCGTGCGTGCGCGGGATCAGCTTGGGCAGACCGGTGCTGCCGCCGGAAAGCTGAAGGAACGCGACACCGGCGGGATCCGGATCCGGCAGGGCACGCGGTGCGGTCGCTTCGAGCGCCGCGAATTTCTCCGTACCGACGACGAAGACCTCGCGCACCGACGGGATTTCGGCCGCCACAGTACGGGCCATCGCCGCGTGGTCGAACCGTTCGTGCTCGCCGACGGTCAGGATCGCGGCGGCCTCGCTCTGTTCGGCGAAGTGCCGTAGTTCGCTGGCCCGGTGCGCGGGCAGGGCGAACACCGGCAGCGCCCCGGCCCGCCACAGTCCGAAGACCACGGACGCGAACTCGGGCACGTTCGGCAGTTGCACGACGACCCGGTCACCGGCCTGGATCCCGGCTCCGGCGAACCCGGCGGCGAGCCGGTGCGCCCGCTCGTCGAGTTCGGCGAAGGTCCAGCGCGCGGTCTCGCCGATCACGGCGAGGCGTTCGGCGTAAGCCTCGGCGAGACTGGTCAGCAGCTTGCCGAAGGTCTGGCCGCGCCAGTGTCCCGAAGCCCGGTAGCGCGCGGCGGTTTCGGGCGGCCAGGGCACGTGGTCCGGGTTCACGCCGCTCCCTCCAGTCCGAGCGCCCGCAGCATGGTGCCGAACTTCGCGCCGGTCTCGGCGAGTTCGGCCGCCGGGTCGGAACCCGCCACCACTCCCGCGCCGGCGAAGAGCCGGACGGTCCGGTCGCGGACTTCGGCGCAGCGGATGGTGACGACCCATTCGCCGTCACCATCCTGATCGGTCCAGCCGACGAGACCCGCGTAGTAGCCGCGATCTTCGGGTTCGAGCGCCGCGATGGTGTCGCGGGCGAGTCCGGTCGGGACACCGCAGACGGCGGGTGTCGGATGCAGCGCTTCGGCCAGCGCGAGCGCGGACGAACCGGCGTCGCCCGCGTCGGCGAGGCGTCCGCTGATCCGGGTCGAGAGGTGCCACATCGTGGGCGTGCCGATCACCTCGGGTTCGGCGGGGACGTCGAGGTCGACGCAGAACCGGCCCAGCACCTCGGCCACCTGCGCGGCGACGTGGGCGTGTTCGGCGCGGTCCTTTTCGGACGCCAGCAGATCGGCGACGCGCCGGGAGTTCTCGGCGTCGTCGGCCACGCGCGGCCTCGATCCGGCCAGCGGGTTGGCCATGACGATCCGGCCGCGACGGGAGACCAGCAGTTCCGGGCTCGCGCCGATCAGGGTGCGCGGCGCGGGATCCCCGGGCGCGCTGACGTCGACAGCGAAGGCGTGCGCCGCCGGGTCGGCGTGGACGAGACGGGCCAGCAGGCGCGGCACGGCGACGGGGTCGCCGCCGGTGACGTCGAGGCAGCGGGCCAGCACGATCTTGCGCAGATCACCGTCGCGGATCTCGTCCAGCGCCTTGGCGACCGCGGTGGTGTAGACCTCCGGCGCGGGCCGCGGCGAGACCGACCAGGTCCCGCCGCCGAGCGGCGCCACCGGTCCACCGGCTCGCGGCGGGCCCGCCCGGCGCACCACGGCGGGCACCACCAGGCTGCTCGGGGCGTCGGGCCGGAACCCGATCGCCCCGGCCACCACGGGTTCGGTCACTCCCGCCACGAGAGCGGCGTCGAGGACTTCGGCCGCGGCGCGGGCACGCCTGCCCGGCGCCGCGTGGACCGGCGAGTAAACCCCGTCGGCGAGCAGCGATCCTCGAGCGGACGAGTAGTAGAACGATCCGGGCAGGTACGCCGCCAGCAGATCGGCCGCCTGGTGGACCGGCCTTGGTCGGGCCGGTGCAGGTGAGGACACGACAGGATTCCCTTTCGCAAATACTACTGATCAGGCAGGCACTCTTGTTGTGTCGCAGTACCCTTTGCCGACGCGGACCGTGACCCCCCGGACGCGCCGAACACACCTTTTCGGTTAGCCTAACCTAATCATATGGGCCCGAAAAGTCTTCGTTGCGTCATCGAGATCACCCGCGAAGCGTGGCGCCGCCGTCGACGTAGAGGTTCTGCATCGTGATGTGCCGCGCGCGCTCCGAAGCCAGAAACAGGACGGCGTCGGCGATGTCGGCCGGTTCGGCTATCCGGCCCAGCGGTATGCCGACACGGTATTGCTCCTGATTTCCCGCGATGACACGGTCCGCGCCGTTTTCGTCCGTCCACAGTAGACGTTGCATGTCGGTGTCGGTCGAACCGGGCGAGACGATGTTGCAGCGGATACCGGAGCCGGCGAGTTCGAGCCCCAGGCAGCGGGTCAGCATCGTCGCCGCGGCCTTCGAAGCGGCGTAGGCGGCCATCCCGGTGCGCGGGACGCCCGCGGCGTTCGAGCCGACCGTCACCAGCACCCCGCTCCGGCGGGGCAGCATCCGGCGGGAGATCTCGCGGAGCACGGTGAAGACACCGGTGGAGTTGACCGCGAAGGTCGCCGCCCAGTCCTCGTCGCTCGTCTCACAGACGGACCCCGGCTTCAGCACGCCCGCCACGGACGCCCCGATCCCGATCGGCCCGAGTTCGCGTTCGACCTCGTCGACCACCCGCGCCACGGCTTCGGGATCCCCGACGTCCGCGACGAACGAGGTCACCCCGTCCCGTGAAGGCCCTTCCGTCAGGTCCACCGCCGCCACGGTCGCGCCCGCCTTGGCGAGCCCGTCCACGACGGCCGCCCCGATCCCGCGCGCGCCTCCGGTGACGAGCGCGACCTTGCCCTCGATCCCTTCCACGCCAAACCACCCTACGTTTCCGTTTGCTTAGCCTTGCCTAAGCTAGCGGGCGAATCCGGACAAAGCGAGGGAACGACACCGGTGATTCGGACCACTCCCGGCAATCACGCCGGAAGGCCTCTAGCCCGGCAGGGGGCAGGACAGCGGACCGCGTTCGGTTCCTTCGCCCCGCAAGACGATCTGCGGGCTGCCGCCGACCGAGTCCCTGGTGGTGCACGCGATCTGCTCGACGGCCCGCGCCGAAAGCCCGGCGACGCCGACCGAAAGGGTCACCGTGAGGCCGTTCTGCGTGGCCATCTGGCCGAGAACCGTGGTGCCGAGGGGAACTTCGCTGGCATAGAGCCGGTCCCGTTCGCTCTCGTCCGGCCCGGCGGCGAGCAGGTCGACGGGGTTCACCGGGGCCAGTCCGCCGGGGAGCGGGCGCAGCACCCGGACCGGCTGGCCACCGGACAGGAAGTAGAGCACCGCGCCGTCGGCCGGGCCCGACGGCGCGGGCGCGCCGGGGATGACGCCGCTGGGCCGCACGCCGCAGCCGGCGACCACCGAAACCGTCAGGAGCAGCGCGAGCCATGCCTTCTTCATGCCGTCACTCCCTCACGGGGCAGGCGCAGCGTGAACACCGCGCCGCCCTCGATACCGTTGGCCGCGACCAGGGTGCCGCCGTGCAGGCGGGCGTTCTCCCAGGCGATCGCGAGACCAAGCCCGCTGCCGCCGGATCGCGCCCTGGCCGAATCCGCCTTGTAGAACCGGTCGAACACGTGCGGCAGCACTTCGGACGCCAGACCGGGGCCGTGATCCGCGACCTCCAGCGTGAGCCACTCCCCCACTTCGGAAAGCCGGAGCGTGACCGGCTTTTCCCCGTGCCGCAACGCGTTCCCGACCAGATTCGCCACGATGACGTCCAGCCGCCGCGGATCCAGCACGGCGAAGATCCCGGCGGGCAGGTCGCCCTCCACCTCGCCCACCCAGCCCCGGATGCGCAGGCTCGCCGTGACCACCTCGGCGACGTCGACCTCTTCCGGCGCGAGGGCGGCGGCCCCGGCGTCGAACCGGGACACCTCGATGAGGTCGTTCACCAGCCGCGTCAGGTTGTGCGTCTCGTCGATGGTCATCCGCGCCGCTCGACCGGCGTCCCCGGAAAGGCTCGGCGCCTCCTGTTCGAGCACGTCCGCGACCGCCGTCATCGCGGCCAGCGGGGTCCGCAGTTCGTGCGAGACGTCGGCGACGAACCGCCGCGCGTCGGCTTCCATCCGTTTCAGCTCGCTGACGTGACCTTCCAGCGCTTCGGCCGTCTCGTTGAACGTCCGCGCCACTCCGGCCAGTTCGTCCGAACCGCGGACGTTGATCCGGGCCCGCAGATCACCCGCTCCCAGCCGATGCGCCGCGTCGCCCAGTTCCCGGACCGGCCGCAGGACGCCGCGCGCGGCCAGCAGTGCCAATCCGATGGCGAAAACGAGTGCCGCCCCGCCGATCAGCCAGGCACGGGTGGCGAGTTCGTCGATGCTCTGTTCCTCCGGGACCATGCTGCGGGCGATGTAGGCCTCGATTCCCGAAGCCCGCTCCTGCCCGCCCGGAAACTGCACGGTGAACCTGGTGCCCACCACCAGCATCGGCGTGCCCCCGGCGTCGACCCGTTGCCAGGCGACGTTCCCGGACCGGACCGCCTCGCGGAGATCAGGCGAGATCAGCGCCCGTACCTGCTGATTCCCGTTCGACCGGTCCTCGTACAGGACCAGGGAACTCAAGTCGCGGTCGGACAGTTCGCCGCTGATCCGGCTCAGCGTCCCGTCACCCGGCGGCAGCGGGCCGAGCGGGTACAGCGCGGTGGCCTTGTCGACCAGGACGCGGGCGGTGGCGTCCTGGGCCTGCCGGAGGATCACGTTGCGGGACTGGACGTAGATGCCACCGGCGACCGTCGCCGCGGTGATCACGACCAGCAGGCTGAACGCCAGCAACAGCCGGGTGCGCAGACCTCCGAGCTTCACAGCGGCCCGAACCGGTAGCCGAACCCGCGGACCGTCTGCACGTACGCCGGTGCGGAAGAGTCTTCCTCGATCTTCGCGCGCAACCGCTGCACGCAGGCGTCGACGACCCGGGAATCACCGAAATAGCCGTGCTCCCAAACACTTTCCAGCAGGTACTGGCGGCTGAGCACCCGGCCCGGCACCTGGGTCAGTTCCAGCAGCAGCCGCAGTTCGGTCGGCGCGAGGGCGACGGGTTTGCCGCCCTTGGTCACCGTCAGCGCGGCCCTGTCGACGCCGAGGTCGCCGTGCCGCTCGATCTCGGCCTGCGCGGGCACCGGGGGCGAGGGCTGCGCGGTGCGGCGCAGCACCGCGCGGATCCGCGCCTCCAGCACCTGGGCCCTCGCGGGCTTGACCACGTAGTCGTCGGCGCCGGCGGCGAGCCCGGCCACCACGTCGATGTCTTCGTTGCGCGCGGTGAGCATGATGATCGGAAGGTCACCCGCGGCCCGGATCCGGCGGCAGACCTCGAAGCCGTCCAGCCCGGGCAGCATCAGGTCCAGTACGACGATGTCCGGCGGCCGCGACGCGAGCCTGGCCAGGCCTTCTTCCCCGGTGGCCACCGCGTCGACCGCGTGGCCGCGGCCACCGAGCGCCATGCTCAGCCCGTCACGCACGGCTTGGTCGTCCTCGATGAGCAGCACCCTGGGCATGCCGACGACTATCGCAGCGCCGGACGGAATCCGCTCGTCCATGACACGTCATGGTGCCGATCCCGTTTCCGCGGAACGTCCGCGGACTGTCATCGTTGCGTCACGACGCGGACCGTGCGGAACGGTGACATTTTCGTCGGCGTCCGCGCACGTCGCCGCGATCGGCCCGGCACAAGCGGCGGCGACTGTGAACGGCATGAAAGAACTCGTCTTCGCGGCGGTCACCCGCGTCCTCGCGATACTGCTGCTGATCCCGGCGTGGCTGCGGTCCCCCGGCCACGCCCGGCGGCTCGCCTGCGGCTGGGCGCTGTCGCTGCGGTTCCCGGCCGAGAACCTCGCCGGGCTCACCGGCGGGACCCTGGCCGCGTTCACCGCCGCCAGGACCGAGGCGTTCTGGCGGCACCGCACGCTGCTCGGTCTCACCTCGGGGCACCGCGACGCCGCCGAGCAGCTCCGCCTGTTCCTCGACGAGACCGAGCGGGGAGACAAGCGCGTCCTGCCGCCGAAGGATTCGGCTCACGTCCGGGGTACCGCGCTGGACGTGCGGCCGCGCGAAGGCGCGCAGTGGCTGGAGGATCACGGTGCCCGGTTCGAGCTCTACCGGATCTACGACAACGAATGGTGGCATTTCGAGTACCGGCCCGGCGAGGTGCCGCCCGTGCGGCTGCCTCACCCCGGCTGGCGGCTGGGCGTCACCCGGTGACGGTCACCCGCGGAGCCAGCGCCGCCAGGAAGTCGGCCGCGTCGAAGACCTCACCGGCCGAGACGACCCCGGTCGCCTTGGTCCGCCCGTCGAGCACCCGCTGGACCGCCTCCACCACCAGCGGTGCCGTGATCGCGTAGATGTCCTGCCCCTCTGCGACGATCCGCCGTTCCTCTCCACCGGACCGCACGACGACGTCGACCACGAACCTCTGCGCGGACGGGCCGTCCGCGGGAGGCGCCGGCGTCTCGGGCGTCACCACTTCGCGGGCCGCGTTCGTGGTCATGTACGTGACCACTTCGGGAATGGCGAGGTGGCTCGGGACGGTGACGATGTCGGCCATCGAGAACTCGCCGAGCACGGCACGGGTCCCCAGCGGCGCGGGGAAAGCCCAGTCCGACTCCGGCAGCGCGTCGTCGCGGTGCTCGATCCGGCCGCCGGAGAACCGGATCCGCTTGCCGTTCCGCCGCTCCCGCGAGACCTTGCCCGCCGCCCGGGTCCCTTCCGTGGGGTGCCAGCTGTTCAGCCCGTAGGCGATGTGCGCCTCGTCGGCGGACGTCCAGTCGCCCATCGCGGCGGTGACCATCAGGTCGCCGAGACCGCCGAAGAACGCCATCGCCGGGATCACCGTCGCGCCCGCCGCCTTGTCAGCGAACCTCGCGAAGGTGTCCATGTTCGCTTCGAGTTCCGCGGCCACGTCCAGGTACGGGATACCCGCGCGCAGCGCCGCTTCGATCACCGGGGCGGCGGTGTCCGCGAACGGCCCGGCGGCGTTGATCACCGCGTCCGCGCCCTCGAACGCGCGGTCCAGCGAGGCCGGATCGTCGACCGACGCTTGCCGGATCTCCAGATCGAGCCAGGGCAAGGCGCGGAGTTTGGCCTCGTCGCGGCCCACGGCCAGCACGCCGAACCCCCGCTCGCGCAACTCCTCCACCACAAACCGCCCGGTGTGCCCGTAAGCCCCGAACACCGCGACGTCGTACGTACCCATGGGATTCTCCTGCCCTCGACTGATCCACTGTGGACCATCCTGCCGACGGGAACCCACCGCCGACAGTGTCCGGAACGCCATCATGCGTACACTTTCGGACATGAGTACGGTCGCGCTCGCCGCCACGGACGGGATGCTCCAGTTCGAGCTGGCCATCGCCCACGAAGTCTTCGGCACCCCTTTGCCGGGTTTCGGTTCCTGGTACGACCTCAGCGTCTGCGGTCCGAAGCCGGTGAAGGTCGGCCGATTCCTCCTCGAACCGGATCGCGGGCTCGGCCATCTCGCCCGCGCCGACACCGTCATCGTCCCCGGCTGGGCCGACATCGACGTCGCTCCGCCCACCGACCTCGTCGATGCCGTCCGCGCCGCCCACGAGGCGGGCGCGCGGGTGGCGTCCCTCTGCACGGGCGCGTTCGTGCTGGCGGCCGCCGGTCTGCTCGACGGCCGCCGCGCGACGACGCACTGGGCGCACACCGACGTCCTCGCCGCCCGCCATCCCCTGGTGGAGGTCGATCCGGACGTCCTCTACGTCGACAACGGCAGCGTGCTGACCTCGGCGGGCAAGGCCGCCGCGATGGACCTGTGCCTGCATCTGGTCCGCTCCGACCTCGGCTCGGCGGTCGCGAACACCGTCGCCCGCCGCCTGGTCGTCCCGCCGCACCGCGCGGGCGGGCAAGCCCAGTTCGTCACCGCCCCGGTGCCCGAGCAGGACGACCATCCGCTCGGCGGCCTGCTCCCCTGGGTGACCGAACGGCTGGACCGGCCGCTGACCGTCGAGGACCTCGCCCGGCACGCGAACATGAGCTCGCGCAACCTGGCCCGGCACTTCCGGTCAGCGACCGGGACGACTCCGCTGCGCTGGCTGCTGATCCAGCGCATCCGCCGCGCGCAGGAACTCCTGGAGCGCACGGACGACAGCGTCGACCTCATCGCGGAGGCCACCGGAATGGGCACCGCCACGACACTGCGGCGGCATTTCAACCGGACCGTCGGAGTGCCGCCGGACAGCTACCGCCGCACCTTCCGCGCCCGGACGGCTAGCGGATCCGCGCCGTGACCAGGTCCGCGACCGCCGCCATCCCTGCCTCGTTCGGGTGATACGGAACCCGTCCCTGGGCGGTCGAGTAGCGCTCCATCCAGGGAACGGCCGCGCAGCCGTCGTGGTTCGCGCTGGCGGTGGCCGCCGGGGTGAGCGGAACACCGTCACAGGCGGGCCGGGTGCGCGGCACGATCGTCAGGTAGTCGACGACCAGCACCCGCGCCCGTGGCGCGCGCTGTCCGGGCTCGTCGGCGAGTGCCCTGCCGAAGACGGCGCGGAGGCCGTCCACATCGAACAGTTCCGGCGCGGGAGAACCCCGATAGCGGCTAGGCTGGAGCTCGTGCCTCTCGTGGAAATCACCTACTCCCCCGAAATTCCCGAAGCCAAGCTGCGTGAGCTGGGTTCGGTGCTGCCGCATCTCGTGTCCGTCGCGGTGGAATGCCCCGAGGAGCCCTACGACGGCGACCTTCAGCCTGGCGACGTCGAGCTGCGCTTCCGGCAGCCGGGACCGTACGACCGCTTCGGACTGGACCTTCTGGTCGAGGTCCGGTCGAAGTGGTTCCCGAGCCGAGCGGACAACCGGCAGGAGCGAGTGGACCTGTTGCGCACGAGCATCGAATCGGCGACCGGGATCGACGACGTCGGCGTGTACCTCTCACTGCCCGTCGCCGCGTGGTCGCAATCGGACTAGCGCTCCCCGAAGACGTGGCGCCGCACGAACGGGCTCCGGAACTTGCCGTCCGGGTCCAGTTCCTCGACCAGTGAACGGAAATCGGCCAGCTTCGGATAGTCCGCGGCGTGGTGGAAGAGCTTCCCCCAGTGCGGCCGCACCCCGAAGGGCGCCAGGCGTTCCTCGATGACGGGCAGCAGCGCGCGGACCGCGTCCTCGTCCGGCTGCCAGGTGAAGTGCAGCGCCAGCCGGTCACCGCCGTGGAACGGGCTCAGCCACAGGTCGTCCCCCGCGACCGTGCGGATCTCCGAGACGAGCAAGGCGGGCGCCAGCCGGTGCCCGATGCCGCGCAGGGCCTCCATCGCCGCGACGGCGTGCCGGACGGGAACGAAGTACTCGGTCTGGAGTTCGTTCCCGACGCTGGGTGTGAAGTCCAGGCGGAAATGCGGGATCCGTTCGTGCCACGGCCCCGGGACCCCGAGCTGCCGCGTGCAGTTGTCCGCCGGGATCCCCGCCGCGTGGGCCGGATGCCGCGGCCCGTCCGCCGCCCGCGCACCGAAGAAGTCCGTGCCCGGCTGCCCCTGCCCCTTGACCCAGACCTGGTCGATCGTGTCGCGGGCCCAGTTCGTGAACATGCTGACGCTGTAACCCGCGTCTTGGATCTCCTCGAAATGCTCGTACGCCGTCTCCCAGGGCAAGCCGTCGAAAACGTCCTGGCGGAGGTCGAAGGACGGCACGAGGTCGAGCGTCAGCCGGATCACCACGCCTAAAGCACCGAGGCCGACGACAACGCCGTCATGCCTCTCGTAGGTCCGCAGGCCGCCGTCCGCGGTGACCAGTTCCAAACCGGACACGGCAGACGCGAGACCCTGGTTGCGCCGCCCGGAACCGTGGGTCGCGGTCGCGACGGTGCCCGCCACCGTGCAATGAGGCAGCGACGCGAGGTTGGCCAGCGCGAACCCGGCCTCGTGCACCTGAACGGCGATGTCGCCGTACCGAGCCGCCGCCGGCACCGTGACCGTCGCGGCCTCCGCGTCGAGTTCGACCTCGACGTCAAGCGCGGACAGATCGAACTGGACACCGCCAGGACAGTCCGCGATGTCGTTGAAGCAGTGTCTGCTGCCGAGTGCCTTGACCGCGGACGCTCCGGCGACGGCCTCCTGGACCTGTTCGATCGTGCGAGGCCGGAGGATCCGCTCCGCGGTGAAGGTCTGATTTCCCGCCCAGTTCGTCTCGCGCACCAGACCCAGCCTAGATTGCGGAAGTCGGCTTCACACGGAGGAGGTTCGCACTGACGGGCATTCCCGGCGAGATGGTGTCCATCGCGCTCCTGCTGATCGTCCTGGCCTTCGCGGTGATCCGGCCACGCGGCCTGCCGGAGGCTGTCGCCGCCGTCCCCGCCGCCGGGATCGTGCTGGTGGCCGGGGCGATCTCGTTCCCCGACGCCGTCGACGAGGTGGCCAGGCTCGCCCCGGTCGTCGGATTCCTCGCCGCGGTGCTCGTGCTGGCCAAGTTGTGCGACGACGAGGGGCTCTTCCAAGCGGCCGGGACGCTCATGGCCCGGTTCAGCCGGGGAAAGCCGCGACGACTGCTGCCCGCGGTGTTCGCCGTCGCGGCGGCGGTCACCGTGGTGCTCAGCCTGGACGCCACCGTCGTCCTGCTGACCCCGGTCGTGTTCGCCACCGCCGCGCGGATGGGCGCGCGGGCCAAACCGCACGCCTACGCCTGCACGCATCTGGCGAACTCGGCGTCGTTGCTGCTGCCGGTGTCCAATCTGACCAACCTGCTCGCCGTCGCCGCGACCGGGATCTCGTTCCTCCGGTTCACTGCGCTGATGACCTTGCCGTGGCTCGCGGCGGTGCTCACCGAGTACCTGGTGTTCCGCCGGTTCTTCGCCGCCGACCTGGCGGCCCGGCCCCGTGGCGGGAAGGCGGTCCCTGCCGGGAAGGTCCCGGCCTTCGTCCTGGTGGTGCTCGGCCTGACGCTGGCCGGGTTCGTGGTCACGTCGCTGCTGGACGTCAGTCCCGCGTGGGCCGCCTTCGCCGGTGCCGTCGTCTTGGCCGTCCGCGCCCTCGCGCAGCGGCGGACCTCGCCCGCCGCGATCGTGCGGTCGGCGAGCATCCCCTTCCTCGCGTTCGTGCTCGCGCTGGCGATCGTGGTCCGCGCCGTCGTCGACAACGGGCTGGACGAGGCACTCAGCCACCTGGTGCCGACCTCCAGCACGTTCCTCGCCCTGCTCGGCGCCGCCGCGGTGGCGGCCGTGCTCGCCAACCTGATCAACAACCTGCCCGCGGTGCTGGTGCTGCTGCCGCTCGCCACCGCGGGCGGGACGCCGGTGGTGCTGGCCGTGCTGATCGGGGTCAACCTCGGGCCGAACCTGACCTACGTCGGCTCGCTGGCGACGCTGCTGTGGCGGCGGATCCTGCACCGGCACGACACCCGGCCCGATCTGGGCGAGTTCACCCGGCTCGGGCTGCTCACCGTCCCGGCGTCCATCGTGCTCGCCGTCGCCGGCCTGTGGCTCGGACTCGCCCTGACTTCCACTCAGTGAGAAACTGGGCGCATGCCAGGCAACCTGTCCACCCCCGGCGCCGGTGTCGTCTCGCGGGCGTTCGCGCTGCTCGGCGCCTTCGACGTCGACCACCGCGAGCTGTCGCTGACCGAGCTGGCGAACCGCGCCGGTCTGCCGCTGCCCACCGCGCACCGGCTGGCGCGGGAACTCGTGGGCTTGGGCGCGCTGGAGCGGCGCGAGGATCGCTACGCCGTCGGCAGGCGGCTGTGGGATCTCGGCCTGCTCGCCCCCGTCCAGTTCGAACTACGGCAGGTCGCCGCGCCCTTCCTCCAGGATCTCTACGGCGCGACAGATGCCACCGTGCATCTCGGCGAGCGTGACGGCGGCCAGGTGCTCTACCTCGACCGGCTCTCCGGGAACGCGTCCGTGCCGGTGGTCAGCCGGATCGGCGGGCGGCTGCCGCTGCACGCCACCGGCGTCGGGAAGGTCCTACTGGCCTGGGCCCCGGAGGAGGTGCAGCGGCAGGTGCTCGCTTCGCTGACCCGCATCACTCCGTATACCGTCACGCAGCCCGGGCGGCTGCGCGAGCAGTTGCGGCGTGTCCGACGGGAGGGCTTCGCGCAGACCGTCGAGGAGATGAGCCAAGGCGCCTGCTCGGTCGCCGTCCCGATCCGCCCGTCCACCGGTGGTGACGTCGTCGCGGCGCTCGGCCTGGTCGTCCCGGACCTGAGCCGCGGCCGGGCGCGGCTGGTCTCCGCGCTCCAGGTCGCGGCCGCCGGGATCGGCCGAAGCCTGGGAGTTTCACTGAGTGGAAGCGAGCGCTAGCAGTTCGTCCCAGGGGCGATCAGACTCCGGTCATGCGAACTCCAGTCGCCATCGTCGGCGCCGGCCCTGCCGGACTTCTCCTGTCGCATCTGCTCGATCTGGCAGGGGTCGAATCGGTGATCGTGGAGACCCGCTCGCGCGAGTACGTCGAGGCGCGGATCCGGGCGGGCATCCTCGAACAGTCCACAGTGGACCTCCTTCGCGAGGCAGGGCTCGCCGACCGGCTCGACCGCGAAGGCGATGAGCATCGCGGTATCTACTTGCAATGGCCGGAGGAACGGCACCATCTCGACTTCGTGGACCTGGTCGGGCGAAGCGTCACGGTGTACGGCCAGACGGAAGTCACCAAGGACCTCGGCAAGGCGCGGGCGGCGGCCGGGCAACAGATCCACTACGAGGTCACCGATACCGCCGTGCACGACCTTGAGACCGACAAGCCCTACGTCACTTTCACCAGCCCGGGCGGCACACCGCAGAGGCTGGACGCCGATGTCGTCGTCGGCTGCGACGGCTCCTTCGGGCCCTGCCGCACCGCTATTCCCGACGCCGCGAAGCAGACTTGGGAACGCACCTACCCGTACTCATGGCTCGGCGTCCTCGCCGACGTCGCCCCGTCGACCGACGAGCTCATCTACGCCTGGCATCCCGACGGTTTCGCCATGCATTCGATGCGCTCGGCCACCGTCAGCAGGCTGTATCTGCAGGTGCCCAACGGCACCGACATCGGCACGTGGTCCGACGACCGGATCTGGGAAGCACTCGCGACCCGGCTCGGCCACGGCCAGAACGGCTGGACGCTCACGCCCGGACCGATCACCGACAAGAGCGTGCTGCCCATGCGCAGCTTCGTGCAGCAACCCATGCGGCACGGTCGCCTGTTCCTCGCCGGCGACGCCGCACACATCGTGCCGCCCACCGGCGCCAAAGGCCTCAACCTCGCCGTCGCCGACGTCGCTCTCCTAGCCCCAGCCTTGGCCGCTTTGGTGCGGGACAGGAACTCCACGCTCGCCGACGCCTACTCCGACACCGCGCTGCGCCGGGTTTGGCGGTGCACGCACTTCTCGTGGTGGATGACGACGATGCTGCACCAATCGGGCGATCCGTTCGACCGGCAGCTGCAGCTCTCGCAGCTGCGCTGGCTGGCTCGGAGCGAGGCTGGGCGGGCAGGGCTGGCGGAGAACTACGCGGGACTGCCCATCGGTTTCTGATGCTGTGTCGCTGTCATCGCTTCAGCGGGTCGGCCAGCAGCCTCACCCGATCCAACGGCCGGACGAACGCTTCTGCGACCAGAGGCAAGGGCGACGTCGTGGCGCCCTGACGGAACTCCCACTTCCAACCGCGCGACTTGACCAGATCGAATACCGCCTGCCAGTCCCCCGCGGAGGTGTCCGGGACGCACACGACCATGGCGCCCGGCCACCGCGGCGGTCGCAGCCGAATTGTCTCGGCCGAGAGTGTCGCTCAGCGGTAGCGGCCGGTCCAAGGACTTCCGGCGCCCGTACGTGTCGCGCTGCCGCCGGGTGGCAGGTCGAGGATGTCGATCAGGGTCGGGTCTTCGTCGATGGCGTGATGCAGGTGCCCGATCTTCCCGGTGCCGAAGTCCGCGTCGGAAGCGCCGATGAGCTGCCACATGCCGTCGTCGGCGTCGTGCTGGACGAGCAGAATCGGCTCGCGGCGCTCGAAGACCTCGACGGTCTGGATACTGGTGGTGCGCAGCAGCCAGTGCCGCATCCACCAAGCCCGCCGATCGCGCTGCATGACCTGGTCAGTGACCCACCAGACGAACGGCAGGTCCTCATGGGCGCGCGCCTCGTTCGCGGTCAAGTCCGGGCCACCCTGCGGCACACGCTCGAACGGGTCGTCGGTCAGCGAGAACGCGTGCCCACCGTCGTTTTCGAAGACGACAGCATGAAAGGTCCCGCCACCGGGGTTGCCCGCGCCGATACCGACCGACAGGTGAGCGACGTGCGGATCTGACCCGGTGGTCCAGCCGAGCGCGTACGACGCCAGTTCACCCTGAGGCCCGACGAACTCCCCGAACGCACGCCTGTCCATTCCCGTGACAGCGTCCGTCTGCGCCTCGACCAGCGCGCCCTCAAGCACCTGAATGTCCACGCCCGCAAGGTAGCCGATCACAGGTTCGGCACGACCCCACTATCCCGACCAAGGCAACACCAGAGTCAACGACCATCTCCTCTCGGCTACGTGCTCGTTGCCGCTTTTCGGCAACGACTCAAACGGCAGCTCCCCCGGCCGGGGTTCGTGCAATGGCGGCGGCGTACCGGCGTGGGCCTACCCGGTTCTCGACTACCTGCTCGTTGCCGCATTTCGGCAACGGCTCGGGCAAGCATCCACCGCCAACACAAACCCAGCTGCCCCAGGCGTCGCCAGAAAGCAGACCCCGTCGCCATATTCCGGCAACAGCTCAAAACGGCAACACCCGGCCTGGATTCATACAGAGGTGGCGCGTACTGGCGTGGGCCTGACCGGCTCTCGACTACCTGCTCGTCGCCGCTTATCGGCAACAGCTCGAGTAAGCACCCACCACCAAATACAAACCCAGCTATCCGGGCGCCGCCCGAAGCCGACCCCGTCGCCGCATTTCGGCAACGACTCAAAACGGCAGCACCTCCGGCCGAGGTTCATGCAGAGGCGGCGGAGTGCTGGTGTGGGTCTGTCCGGTGGGTGTGGTGACAGCGAGGCTGCCGTCGGGGTCAAGGCGGTAGATCCAGCCGGGTTCGTCCTTCAACCGGTGGTCACGAGTGCAGTAGGTGACGAGATCGGCCACGTTCGTCTCGCCTTGGAACTGCCACGGGATCGAGTGGTCGAGTTCGCAGGCGTGGGCGGCCCGGGTGCAACCGGGTCTTCGGCACTCGCGATCTCGCACCCGGACGAACTCGGCCGTTGCCGCGTCGGGGCGATAGCGCGTTCTGCCCAGGTCTCGGACCTGACCGCTGAGCGGGTCGGTGATGATCCGCCGGAGCACGGTGTTCGGTCCGGTGGCGATCTGACGGCCCAACCCCGCCGGAAGGTAGCCGTGCCCGGCCATCTTCACCGGGTCGTCGTTCAGCCCCAGATACGTGGTGAGGTCCATGTACAGGAACACTTCGGTACGTTCCGAGACACCACCTTGACCGCCGAGGAGCAGGTCCAGCGCGATGTCGGCGCGGAGCTGGTCCATCGTGCGCGTGTCACCTTGGTTCCGCAGTGCCCGCGCTTCCCGGTGGATTCGCTGATAGGCAGCCGTGACCTTCTCGACGGGACCGTCCACCACCTCGATCGAGGCGACTCCGGTCTCCCCCTGAGCCATGGACAGGCGTCGGCCTTCCCTGCTCTCGGTCGCCCGTCTTTCAGCACCGGATCGATCGGCCCTCATCGCCGCGTAGCTCGCCGCCTTGCGGACCTGCTCGCTGTTCTTCTCCGGCAAACGCGACTCCAGCACCGAATCCGCCGTCAGGGAGTCTTCATCGGACAGCCACGCGGTCGCCTCGGTCACCTTCTGCGCCGCGAACCCGCTCACCTGGCCACGGTCCATCAACGACAACGTCCGCGGCAGCCGTGACGTCAGTGCCACTCCTGTCGCCACGAGAGAACCGGCGAAACCGTCCACAAGAGACAGTTCCAGCGCGACCTCCTGCACCACACTCCGCACACCGGCGCGTACCTCGCTCAACCGGGACAGCGCCCGATACCGCAATGCCTCAAGCCGAGCAATCGCGAAACCGACCTCCTTCGCGACGAGCAAGGAATCTTTTCCATCCAAGGAACCTGCTAAGGCATTGATCTCCTCCAAACGATCCGGATCGGTCAATTCCTCGAGAACGGCCGAGAGCTCGGCCCCAGAAGTAGCCACGGAACGAACCTACAACCGACCACCGACAAGAATGGATTCGAGCCCTCGATTCCTTTTCCACCAAGGACTTCCAAGGATGACGTCGGCTAGAGCGAGATCTTCCGCTCGCCTTCGAGGCCGCGAAGCGTCCACAGTCCATACAGAGCCAGCAGCGGTTTGAGGATCAACCACTCTCCGGGGCGGTAGTCATCCGCGAGCACGAGCTTTTCGGCAAGATCAGGGCGCTGCCGACGTAAGTACACACGGGCTTTGAGGGCGTGAGCAGGCTGGGAGGCGATCTTGATGCGGTCGACGTCTTCGAGCAGCGGGATCACGTTCGCGATGTTCTCCCACGTCGTTCTGCTGCGATCTTCGAGGAACACGGTGCCGTCGAACCCGAGCACGGACTTCGCGTAGTCAGCCATCAACCGGGCCTCCGCGGCGCCGTCGCCGGTCGCGCCGCCGCTGAAGATCACGCGCGTGTCCCGGCCGTCGCCGGCGGCGAGAGAACGAAGGCCGGCACGAACTCGCCAGCGGTTGACGAGGTTCGCCGTCGCTTGAGGGTTCCGGTATCCCAGCACGACCACCGCCTCGGAACCGCTTCCACTGTGCCCGACGAGAGTACGAGACCAACGCCGGTTCAGCCATTCTCCCCAGCCCAGGACCACTGCCCCGGCCACCGCCAACCCTGCCCATCGCCTCATGCCGCGACTCTAGGACACCCGGTGTCGCACAGCAGAGACCGGAGCAAGTCTCATCTGCCGGACTGAGCCGTCGTTTCCGATGCAAAACTCACCAGAAGAATCGTGGTCATACAGCGCCGAGTTTCTCCCGCAACTCCGCGGCGAATAGCAGAGCGAACCGGGCGTCGAGATCGTCGCAGTAGGAGCACCACGTTCCCGCGGAGCACGCGCGACGACGAAAGCGTCTTCGCAAGCGAACCGGAACTCGACGACAGGCTGGAGACGCCGAGCATGCGGGCGTTCGTCGACACTCCACAGTGGAACCGGCCGCGGGCCGAGGTCAGCTGGGACAGCTACCTCGGCAAGGGGGACCGCGGCAGCGCGGATGTCCCGGTCCACGCCGCACCCGCCAGGGCGGTGGACCTGAGCGGCCTGCCTCCCGCGTACGTCTCGGTGATGGAGTTCGACCCGCTGCGCGACGAGGGGATCGCCTACGCCCAAACGCTGCTGGCGTCCGGGGTCACCACCGAACTGCACCTGTTCCCCGGCACGTTCCATGGTTCGGCCGCGGTGAAGCACGCCGCCGCGAGCAAACGCGAGGTCGCCGAAGCACTCGCCGTGCTCTCGCGCGCCTTGGACGTCTAGCCGCGCTGCGCGAGGCGGCGGGCGAGCAACGCGAGGCGGGCTCTGAAGCGGTCGCCCGGTTCGTCCAGCCGCCAGCCCAGCGCGTCCTCGACGTGCGCCAGCCGTGCCGCCACCGAACTGTGGTGGCGGTGCAGCGCGACGGCTGCCTGCCGCAGCGATCCCGTGCGGCAGAACGCTTCCAGTGCCGCGACATCGGCCGCCCCGGTCGGTGTCGCGGCGAGCGCGTCCAAAGCACGGACGTCGTCCTGTTCCCGTAGTCGCGCCACCGGGACCTCGGCCAGCAGAGTGAGCGAACCGAGTTCGCCGTGCACCACGACCGGTTCCACCGCGGGCACGGCGAAACGTTCGGCCAGCCGCGCCTGCATCCACGACCGGCGGGTTTCGAGACCGGGCGCCCGGTCTCCAGGCCGAGCAGCCGGAGCGCTCTGGCCCGGTCCTCCTCGGCGGCTCGCTCCAGCACGAGATCGTCCAGCGGTCCCGGCGGCCCGGAACGCTCCAGCCAGACCTTCCCCGGCGGCTCGCCGAGATCGGCCGACGCGGGCTCGGCCACGGCGTCGGCGGCGCGCTCGCCGTCCGGGGTGAATCGCAGCGGCGACGGGAGGCCGTCCCTGCTCAGCCAGCCACGCGGACCGCGGCTTCCGCGTCGGCGTCCACCGCGGACAGCCGCAAAAGCAGACCCTTCATCGCTCCAGGCTAGAAGCCCGGCCAACCCCTCCGCAAAAACGCGAAGGCGGCGTCCAGCGCGGCCGCCGGATCCGGTTCGACACCGGCCAGATCCGGGATCTCCAAGACATACCGGGCGAGCAG
The DNA here is from genome assembly GCF_055584485.1 of Amycolatopsis sp. NPDC102522. Taxonomy (NCBI): domain Bacteria; kingdom Bacillati; phylum Actinomycetota; class Actinomycetes; order Pseudonocardiales; family Pseudonocardiaceae; genus Amycolatopsis; species Amycolatopsis sp. NPDC102522. Next base: position 163,582 of record NZ_JBVJLY010000006.1, read on the forward strand.
CCGCACGGAGAAGTCATCCTGGCCCGTCTCCTCGGCGATGACCTTCGCGAGCGCGTCCTCGCAGCCCGTCCACAGTGTCCTGGCGTAGGCGCGCAGCGCCGGGGTGGCGACCACCAGATCCGCGACCCGGCGTGACTGCGGATCGGGATCCGGGTCGAACGGACCGCGGGTCGCGAGAAAGTCCCGCAACGCCTGCAGGATCGAAACCCCCTCGGGCCGGGCGCGGACAGCGGCGGCCAAAGCCGCTTCGCGTTCGTGCCCGTGGCCGAGGATCAGCGCCTCCTTGCCACCCGGGAAGTGCGCGAACAGGGTGGACACCGCCGTGTCCGCGGCGTCCGCGATCTCCGCGACGGTGACGTTGTCGAAGCCCCGTTCCAGGAACAGCTCTCTCGCCGCTCCCGACAGGGCCTGTCGGGTCGCCGCCTTCTTGCGTTCGCGCCTGCCCGGCTCGGTCTGTCCCATGCGACCCACACTACATCGGATGCCCTCCGAAATCGAAGTCGATGTATATTCGAAGTGACTTCGACTTTGAGGAGCGCGTCATGAACCAGTGGGACGTCCACCACCTGCCTCGCGCCGACGGCAAGACCTTCCTGGTCACCGGCGGCAACGCGGGGATCGGCTACTTCGCCGCCGAACAGCTCGCCGGGACCGGCGCCACCGTGCTCCTCGGCAGCCGGGACACCGCCAAGGCCGATGCCGCGATGACGTCGATCCGGTCCCGGGTCCCGGACGCGAAACTCGGGCACCTGCAGCTCGATCTTTCCGATCTGCCGTCCATCAAGTCCTCAGTGGACAGCCTGGAGATCGAGCGGCTCGACGCCGTCGTCTGCAACGCGGGCGTGCTCCTGGAGAACCAGCCGAGGCGCGAGAGCGCCGAGGGGCACGAGCTGACCTTCGCCACCAACCATCTCGGGCATTTCGTCCTGGTGCACCACCTGATGCCCCTGCTCGAAGCCGCGGAGGCCGGCCGCGTCGTCACCACGGGCAGTTTCGTGGGCAAGTCCGCGGAGCTCGACCTGGACGACCTGCAGAGCAAGCGGGACTACCAGCCCAAACGCACCTACGCGCGCTCGAAGCTGGCACAGATGCTGTTCGCCTTCGAGCTCGATCGGCGGCTGCGCGCGGCCGGGAGCACGGTGCTGAGCGTCGTCGACCATCCCGGTGGCGCGCTCGATTCCCTGACCCCGTCGCGGCCGGTGCACCCGACGCCGGACGGGCGGAAGTTCCCGGCCGGGCTTCTCTTGCAGGGCAAGGAAGCCGGAGCCTGGCCCGCCGTCCGTGCCGTGCTCGACCCCGCCGTGCGCGGCGGCGAGATGTACGGCCCCCGGGTGTTCGGCCTGCGTGGTGAACCCCGACGGGAACCGGTTCGCGGGAAGCTGGCCGACACCGCGCTCGCCGCCCGGGTGTGGGCGGCGAGCGTCGGCCTCACCGGCGCCGAGGTCACACGGTGACGTCGGTGGAGTCCGTTTTGGACTGACGGCCGGACCGCAGGCCCAGTAGCAGGTCGATCACCAGGAACGTCAGTAGGCTGATGCCGAACAGCGGCACGAACCAGCCGATCGCGGCGGCGAGGACGAGGAGCCCGGCCACCAGGGCGGGGGGCGCCTTCCGCCACTGCCCGCGCGGGATCGGCCGCCCGAAGGTCAGGCCGGTGGCCCGGGTCGGCCTGCGCTGCCACCACATGCGGTAGCCGAGCACGACCAGCGTGACCAGACCGGCGCCGAGCAGGAGCAACGCGATCTGGTTGGGCCAGCCGAAAAGCACGCCCATATGCGCGTCGATGCCCCAGCGGGCGAGCTTCGCCATCAGCGGGTAGTCGGCGAACCGCACCTCGCCCAGGATCTGCCCGGTGGTCCCGTCGACCGCGACGGCGTCGACCTGCGTCGGCCAGCCGCGCTCGACTTCCGCCACCTGCCAAGGAGCGCCGGGTTTGGTGGGCAGCCCGATCTCCACCGAGGCCGCGTCGATCCCGGCGGCGCGGGCCGAGGCCAGCATCGCGTCCACGCTCTCGGGCCGCGCGGGTGCCGGTGCGGCGGGCGCTTCCCCGTGACCCGCGTGCCCAGCGTGCTCGTCCGCGCCCGCCACCTTCAACGCCGGGGTGGCCCAGCCGAGCGATTCACGCAGCGCGGAGACGTTCTCGCCCGCGTACGCCGACCACGTCAGTCCTGTCGCGGACAGGAACAGCGCGCCGAGCAGCACCCACACGCCGACGGATCCGTGACGGCGCACGGACTTCCCGCGCGCGGATTCGGTCTTCGCGGCTTTCTCCGCCTTCTCGTTCCGGCGGGCGCGACGACGGCTCACCCACAGCACGAGGCCGCCCAGCGCGACCACCCACAGCCAGGACGCGGCGAGTTCGCTGTAGAGCCGTCCTGGTTCGCCGAGCAGCAGGTTGCGGTGCAACTGGTCGAGAGTGGTCCGGAGCGGAAGGGCGCCGCTCGAGCCGTACGCGACGAGGTCGCCGCGTACCTGCGCGGTGGCCGGGTCGACGAAGATCGCACGCCGCTCGGACTCGCCGAGTCCGGCTTCGGCGAACAGCACACGGGTCGTGTCGCCCGGTTCGGGGGCCGGACGGACGGCGACCAGTTCGCCGCCGGGGTTGGCCGCCTGCGCCGCCTTGACCTGGTCGGCGAGCGAGGCCTGGCTCAGCCCGACGGGTGCCCGGAGCTGGTCCGAGTAGACCCAAGACTCCATCTGCGGCGTCGCCGCGTACAGGACGCCGGTGAGCGCGGCGATGAGGACGAACGGCCCGACGAGAACGCCGGCGTAGAAGTGGAGCCGGAGGAACAGCCCACGCCAGGCGGACGCGCGGGGTGGGCTCGTGGTCGGTTCGGTTTGTGTTGCCATGGGGGAACTCCTGAGGCGTCGGTGGGGAGGCGTGCGCCTTCGCCGCGTGCCGGAGTGATCACGGCACGCGTGCTGAGCCCTGCCGCGACACGGGTCTCGGCAGGGTTTCGGGGATCAGGCGAACGACACCGGCGGACCGCGCCGCGAAAGCACGTCCCGCAGGAGCGCCTCGGTCGAGGGGAACTTCACCGCGAGCGGGACGTGAATCCGCAGCGGCGCAGTCGCGGGTCGTGGCGCCAGGCGGCGCGGGAGGACCGAAGCGATCAGCGTCAGGAGGGCGAACAGGACACGCTCGGCGCCGGCCAGCGCCGTGACGACCACGAGGGTCGCGGTGGCGTGCCCGGCCGTCATGAGCAGGCCGTTGCCCGGGGTTTCGGCATGCCCGGAGTGTGACTCCCAGGTCAGGAAGGTGAAGGAAGCGTGCATCGCCGCTTGGCCGCCGGCGACCAGTCCGAGGATGGCGAGCGGGCCACGACGGCGTACCGCGAACGCGTAGGCCACCCAGCTCAGCAGGGCGACGAGCAGCACGACCACCCCGAGGTCGGGGACACGCCCGCTGGTGCTGACGTGGGCACCGGTCGCCAAAACGCCGGTCAGGACCCCCACGACGCCGCCGCGGAGGCGCCTGGCCGGGCCTCGGTTCGGGGTCGGCGTGCGCACGGAGGCAGAGTAGAGCGCGACCGGGCCTTCTGTCGCGGGTCAGAAGAAGGGATTTGGCTTGAAGTACCACACCAGCCTGCCGTTCGTCCGGCTCTGGACCGGGAACACCGCCTCCGGGCTGGCGACCTGGGCGCTTCCGTTCATCCTCGGCCTCGCTGTGCTCGAACGCTCGCTTTCGGCGGTGGACCTCGGCATCGTGCTGGCCGCCCGCACCGTGGGATTCCTCGGGGCCGTCCCGGTGGCGGGGGTCCTCGCCGATCGGCACTCCCGCCGTCAGGTCGTGCTGTGGGCAGGCCTGATCGCGGGTCTCGCCACGCCGTTGATCGCGGTCGGCACGGGCCGGTCCGTCCTGCTGACGGCCGTCGCGGCCGCCGTCGTCGGGATCGGGCAGGGTGCGTGCCGCCCGGCATTCCAGGCACTGACCGCCGAAGTGATCGCCGAGGACCGGCGTCAGCAGGCCAACGCCGCGATGACGCTGGCGGTCCGGGTCACGACCCTGGTCGCGCCTGGTCTCACCGCTTTGCTCTCGCAGATCGCCTCGACGTCGGCCCTGGTGATCGGCACCGGAGTGCTCTGGCTGGGCACCGCGCTGATCCCGCCGCGAGGCACCTTCGCGCCGCTTCCGGCCACCAGGACCCGCTTCTTCGGCGAGTTCGCCGACGGTCTCCGTGAAGCTCGCCGTCACCCGTGGTTCCTGGCCGGGCTCGGCGCGCTGACCGCCGTGATCGCGACCGGCTACTCCGCCACCGGGGTCGTGCTGCCGCTGGTCAGCCGCGACCGCTACGGCACCGAAGCCGTACTGGCGGGCGGGCTCACCGCGTACACGCTCGGCGCGCTCGCGGGCGCCGTCGTCATCGCGCGCTGGCGTCCGAAGCGTCAAGGCTGGGCGGCACTGATCGGGCTCGGCTTTTACGGCTTCGCGCCGCTGAGCCTGCTGTTCCCGGTGCACCCGGCTCTCGTCATCGCCGCCTACGCCGTCGCGGGGCTGGGCATCGAACTGTTCAACGTCCCGTGGTTCACCGCGACCCAGCGGGAGGTCGAACCGGGGAAGCTCGCGCGGGTGTCCTCTTTGGACTTCCTGTTCTCCTACGGCCTGGCACCGGCAGGGCTGGCGTTCATCGCGCCCGCGATCGACGGATTCGGGGCGGCGCCAGTGCTGGCGGTGTGCGCCGTCGTCTGCTTCGCCGCACCGGCGGCAGCGGCGCTGGTTCCCTCCTCGCGCGACTTTCGCGCTACCGCATCGATCAAGGGTGTCTAGTTTTTGCGCTCGCTTGCGGTAAAGTTTCACCCATGACGCGTCGTCTTGCCGAAGTAGCCCTCAAGGTCGGGGTCAGCGAAGCCACGGTCAGCCGGGTGCTCAACGGCCGGTCCGGGGTCTCCGCCGGCACCCGGGCCGCCGTCCTCACCGCGCTGGACGTGATGGGCTACGAACGACCGACCCAGCTGCGCGGCGACCGTGCCCGCCTCGTCGGCCTGGTCCTTCCCGAACTGCAGAACCCCATTTTCCCCGCGCTGGCCGAGATCATGGGCAACGCCCTCGCCCAGCAGGGTTTCACCCCGGTGCTGTGCACGCGGACCGCGGGCGGTGTCTCCGAGGCGGAGTACGTCGAACTACTTCTCCAGCAGCAGGTTTCCGGCGTCGTGTTCGCCGGCGGGCTGTATGCCCAGACCGACGCGGTGCACTCCCACTACCACCATCTCGCCGAGCGTCGCCTGCCGACGGTGCTGATCAACGCCGCCGTCGACCACCTCGGACTACCGCAGATCTCGTGCGACGACGCTGTCGCCGTCGAGCAGGTCGTCGGGCATCTGAGCTCGCTCGGGCACGAGAAGATCGGCCTCGTCCTCGGCCCGACCGACCACGTGCCGTCCCAGCGCAAACTCGAGGCGTTCCGCGCCTACGCGGGGAAGCTCGGACTCCCCGTCCTGGACGAACTCATCGAGCACGGCATGTTCTCCATCGAAGGCGGTCACGCGGCCGCGGCCCGGCTGTACCCGCGCGGCGCGACGGCCGTCCTGTGCGCGAGCGACCTCCTGGCCCTGGGCGCGATCCGCGCGGCACGGCGACAGGGACTGTCGGTGCCCGACGACATCTCAGTGGTCGGCTACGACGATTCGGCGCTGATGAACTGCACCGACCCGCCGCTGACCACGACCCGCCAGCCGATCGAGGCGATGGGCCGCGCCGTGGTGGAACTGCTGGTCAAGCGCATAAACGGCGGCGAAGTGGCGGCCGAGGAGCTGCTGTTCGCGCCCGAACTCGTCGTCCGGGGCTCCACCGCCCGCCGGTAACCCACCGTCCGCGAAGCAGGCGCCTTCCCGCCCGGGAGGGCGCCTGCTTCGCGTTCAGCGACACGCTCTGTCGCAAAGTTGCACGTTCTCATCGAGTTATTGCGTTAATCCGGGGCTTCACTTTAGAGTGACCGCAATCACGTGACAGCCGTCGCGATCCCGAGATGAGGCTTGAAGATGAGCAGCACTTGGTCCCCCACCGTGCGCCGCCGGATGTTCTGCCTGCTCGCCGCGGGCGGGCTCGTTCTGGGAGTGGCCGCCTGCGGTTCCGGCTCCGGTGAAGACGCCGGAGCCGGGGGCAAGGTCAAGATCACCGTCACCGGCCAGCCCCCGACCAGCCAACCGTTCGAGCGCAGCGTGTTCGACGCCGACGTCAAGGAGTTCGAGGAGAGCCATCCCGACATCGACATCGAGCCGCACGAAGGGTTCATGGACCCGAAGACGTTCTCCGCCAAGCTCGCCGGCGGGCAGCTCGAAGACGTCTACTACGTCTACTTCACCGACCCGGCGCAGATCATCTCGCGCCGTCAGGCCGCCGACATCACCGAAGTGGCAAAGAACCTGAAGAATTTCAACGACATCAGGCCGGAATTACTGGACAACTTCCGGGGCGCCGACGGCAAGCTCTACGGCCTGCCGACGATGAACTACAGCATGGGCTTGCTCTACAGCCGCCCACTGTTCCAGAAGGCCGGGCTGGACCCGAACAAACCGCCGCAGACCTGGGACGAGGTCCGCGAAGCCGCGAAGAAGATCGCCGCGCTGGGCAACGGCACCGTCGGGTACGCCGACTACAGCAAGAACAACCAGGGCGGCTGGCATCTGACCGGCTGGCTCTACTCCATGGGCAGCGAGGTCGCCCGCAAGGACGGCGACAAGTGGGTCGCGGCCTTCAACAACGACAAGGCCAAGGCCGCCCTGAACCAGCTGCGCGCCATGCGGTGGGACGACGACACCATGGGCAGCAAGCAGTTGCTCGAAGCCCAGGACGTGCAGCGCATGATGGGCGCGGGTCAGCTCGGCATGTACATGGCCGCCCCGGACAACGTCCTGGTGCTGGTCAAGCAGTTCAACGGCAAGTACGAGGACTACGGCGTCGCCGGGATGCCGGGCGGCCAGGGCACCCTGCTCGGCGGTGAGGGGTACATGATCAACCCGAAGGCCTCGCCGGAGAAGGTCAAGGCGGGCCTGGAATGGGTCCGCTGGAAGTACCTCAACCCGGAGCGCTTCGAGAAGCACGTCCAGCAGTACGTCGACGGCAAGCAGCCTGTCGGGCTGCCGGCCGAGCCGACGCCGGACATCTGGCAGGGTGCCGTCCGCGATCAGCAGCTCGCACTGAAGACCAAGCACGCCAACGTTCCCGCCGAGAACTTCCAGTCCTATGTGGACGCGAGTTCGCGGATCAAGGGCAGCATCGAACCGCCGAACGCGCAGCAGGTGTACGCCGTTCTCGACAGTGTGATGCAGGCGGTGCTCACCGATCGGAACGCGAACATCGATCAGCAGCTGTCGTCGGCCGAGTCGAAGGTCAACAGTGTCCTCTCACAGGTCAAGTAGCGTCCTCGACTGGCCCGCGACGGCGTCGTCGCGGGCCGGTCGCCCGGTCGCGTCCGCGGCCGACCGCCGCCGGACCCGCTTGCGGCGCAAGCTCAAGGAAAACCTCACCGCGTACGGATTGCTGTGCGCCGCGCTCGTGGTGTTCGCGCTGTTCTCCTGGTACCCGATCGTGCGCGGGGTGCTGCTGAGCTTCCAGCAGGTCGACTTCGTCAATCCGCCGACGTGGGTGGGGTTCGACAACTTCACCCGCCCGTTCGAAGACCCGCTGTTCGGTGTCGCCTGGCGCAACACGCTGCTGTTCACCGCGCTCGCGCTGGTCTTCGGATTCGTGGTGCCGTTCCTGACCGCGGTCCTGCTCAACGAACTGCGGCACGCCAAGGCGTTCTTCCGGCTCGCGGTCTACCTGCCGGTGATGCTGCCGCCGGTGGTCACCGCCCTGATGTGGAAGTGGTTCTACGACCCGGGTTCCGGGCTGTTCAACTCCGCGCTCGGCGCCGTCGGCCTGTCCGGCGGTCAGTGGCTCGACTCCAGCGACACCTCGATGTTGTCACTGGTGTTCGTCTCCACGTGGGCGAACATGGGCAGCACCACGCTGATCTACCTCGCCGCGCTCGGCACGATCCCCGGCGAGCTCTACGAAGCCGCGGAGCTCGACGGCGCCGGGCTGTGGAAGCGCCTGATCCATGTCACGCTGCCGCAGACGCGGTTCGTGCTGCTGGTGCTCCTGCTGCTGCAGGTCGTCGCGACGATGCAGGTGTTCACCGAGCCGTACGTGATGACCGGCGGCGGGCCGGACGACTCCACCGTCACCGTGCTCCTGCTGCTGTACCGCTACGCCTTCGTCTACAACGACTTCGGCTCGGCGAGCGCGTTGAGCCTGTTGCTGTTCGTCGCGCTCGGGGTGTTCTCCGCGTTGTACGTGCGCCTGACCCGGAAGGCGGATCAGTCATGAGGACGCTCGTCTCCCCCGGCACGCTGCGCAGTCCCGGCGGCAAGATCGGGTACGCCGTCGTCTTCGGCTGCACCCTGCTGCTGTTCGTCATCGCGTTCCTGTTCCCGCTGTACTGGGCGGTGACCGGCGCGATGAAGTCACCGCAGGAGCTCGTGCAGACGCCCGCGACGTTCATTCCGAACGAGTGGCATCCGGAGACCTTCGCCGACGCGTGGGATCAGCTGAGTCTCGGCAAGTACTTCCTCAACACGGTCGTCGTCGCCGGGGGCGCCTGGCTGGCCCAGCTGGCCATCGACGTCCCCGCGGCGTTCGCGTTGTCGAAACTGCGGCCGAAATTCGGCAACGTCGTGCTGGGACTCATGCTGGTGACGTTGATGCTGCCGGCGGCGGCGCTGCTGGTGCCGACCTACGTGACGATCACCGATCTGCCGTTGCTGCACGTCAACCTGGTCAACTCACCGGCGGCGGTCTGGCTGCCCGCCGCGGCGAACGCGTTCAACATCTATCTGCTGAAACGGTTCTTCGACCAGATCCCGGACGAGCTGATCGAAGCCGCGCGGCTCGACGGCGCCGGGCCGGTGCGCACGCTGTGGCGCATCATCCTGCCGATCTCGCGGCCGATCCTGGCCGTGGTCTCGATCCTCGCGGTAGTGGCCGCGTGGAAGGACTTCATCTGGCCGCTGCTGGTGTTCCCGGACACCGAAAAGCAGACGCTGTCGGTGATGCTGCAGCGAGTGGCCATCGACATGCCGCTGAACGTGCTGGTCGCCGGCATGGTGCTGGCCAGCCTGCCGATGGTGGCGCTGTTCCTGGCGTTCCAGCGGCACATCCTCGCCGGGCTCACCGCCGGCAGCGTCAAAGGCTGACTCTCGGGGTTTCCGCAAACGATTGGGAGGGCATTTTCCGTGACCGCATTGGGGCAGTCCGCCGGATGGTGGCGGAGCGCGGCCATCTACCAGGTCTACATCCGCAGTTTCGCCGACGGGAACGGCGACGGCGTCGGCGATCTCGCCGGGGTCCGCGCGCGGCTGGACTACCTGGCCGAACTGGGGATCGACGCGATCTGGTTCACCCCGTGGTATCCGTCGCCGATGGACGACGGCGGCTACGACGTCGCCGACTTCCGGGAGATCGACCCGCTCTTCGGCACGCTCGCCGAGGCGGAGGAGCTGATCGCCGCCGCCCACGCCAAGGGCATCCGCGTGATCATCGACATCGTGCCGAACCACTGTTCCGACGAGCACCGGTGGTTCGCCGACGCACTCGCGGCGGAACCGGGATCGCCCGAGCGGCAACGGTTCTGGTTCCGGCCGGGCCGGGGGCCGGACGGCTCCGAACCGCCGAACAACTGGAAGTCACGCTTCGGCGGCTCCGCGTGGACGCGGGTCCCGGACGGCGAGTGGTTCCTGCATCTCTACAGCTCGCGTCAGCCGGACTTCAACTGGGACAACCAGGACATCCGCGCGGACTTCGAAGACGTCCTGCGGTTCTGGTTCGACCGCGGGGTCGACGGGTTCCGCATCGACGTCGCGGACGGGCTGGTGAAGGATCCGCGGCTGCCCGACGTCGACCCCGGCGACGAGACGCCGTTCTCCGATCAGGAGGGGCTGCACGAGATCTACCGGTCGTGGCGCAAGATCGCCGACAGCTACCCGGGAGACCGGGTCCTGGTCGGCGAAATGTGGCTGCCGGACCTGTCGCGGGCCGCACGGTATCTCCGCCGCGACGAGCTGCACGCGGCGTTCAACTTCGATTTCCTGGTGTGCCCCTGGGATTCCGCGCGCTTCCGGGAGGTCATCGAGCGGACGCTGGTGGCACACGGGGAGGTCGACGCGCCCGCGGCCTGGGTCCTGTCGAACCACGATGTCACCCGGCACGTGACCCGGTACGGGCGCGAAGGCGACACCGGCTTCGCGTTCGCCGACCGGCTGCACGGCACCCCTGTCGACCGGGAACTGGGCACGCGCCGGGCACGGGCGGCGGCGCTGCTGACCATGGCGCTGCCCGGCGGTCTGTATGTCTACCAAGGGGAAGAGCTCGGCTTGTGGGAGATCGAGGACATCCCCGACGAGCTCCGTCAGGACCCGGTGTGGGCCCGCACGAACGGCGCCGACCCTGGCCGGGACGGCTGCCGCGTCCCGCTCCCCTGGTCCGGTGACGCCCCGCCGTTCGGCTTCGGCACCGGCGGGACCTGGCTGCCCCAGCCCGCGGAATGGCGCTCCGGCACGGCGGAAGCGCAGGCGGCCGAGCCGGCGTCGATGCTCCGGCTCTACCGTGCCGGTCTGCGTCTGCGGGACGAACTTCCCGCGCTCGGCCCGGGAGAGTTGGAGTGGCTGTCACTGGACGACGGCGTCCTCGCGTTCACCCGGGAACCGGGGTTCACCTTCGTGCTGAACTTCTCCCACGCACCGGTGCCGCTGCCGCCTCATCGCGAGGTGCTGATGGCCAGTGGCCCTCTCGACGGTGAGCTCCCGACAGACACGGCGGTGTGGCTGCGCACCTGATCACCGGCCGGTCGTGACCCGGCTGATCCGGCCGCGCATCCGTGCGCGGCCCGCCGGGTCACGCCACCGGAGGTGCCTGTCGAGCGCCTCGCGGAGCACGCCGCCGAGGACCAGGCCCTCGGCGGCGGCTTCGACACAGGGGTGGTCGCGGAGCCAGTCGAACAGCTCCGACGACCGCCCTCCCGGAAGCACGGACCGAAGGAGGTCTTCGGTGGTGTGACCGGCCTGTGCGCAGACGTACAACGCCCACCGATGTGCCTCCGACGGCGGATTTCCCGCCAAATGCGCGTAGACGGTGTCGATCACGTAGCGCGCCGCGTCCACTCGCGGTGACCTGCTGACCTCGGCGGCCAAGGAGAGCGCGAACGGATTGCCCGCCGCGAAGTCCACAATGGACTTCCGGAGACCCGGTTCGACGTCGCGCGCTTCCAGCAGTTCCACGGATTCGGTTTCGCTCAAGGCTTCGAGCCTTCGGAGCCTGATCCTCCTCGACCACGCCGGGTCGACGAGCAGCATGGCGTCCGGACCGTTCCGGCCCGCGATCACGACAGTGGCGCCTTCGGGCAGGCGGCGGAAGACTTCGGCCGGATCGGCGAGGTCTTCGAACGCGTCGACCAGCCGTACGGGCTTGCCCAGGGCGGCCGCGTCGTCGGCGAACTTCCGCAGCAGTGTCGACTTCCCGATACCGGGGGCGCCGGTGAAGAACAGGACTTCCACGCCCTTGGCCGGGTCTCTCGCCAGCAACCGCCGGAACTCGGCGCGTTCGCGCTCCCTGCCGACGAACAGCGAGCCCGACTCTCGGACGACAGGCGTCTGCTCGTCCTCGGCGCGAAGCACCTTCTCGTGCAGCGCCCGCAGTTTCGGCCCCGGACGGACCCCGAGCTCCTCGTCGAACAGGTCGTGGATCGACCGGTAGAGCTCAAGTGCCTCGGCCCGCCGCCCGCCACGATGGAGGGCGAGGAGGTAGATCTCGTACAGCGGTTCTTCGAGGCGGTTCCGTTCGATGAGCATGGGCACCTCGGCCACCACCTCGTCGTGCTCCCCGAGTTCCAAGCGCAGCCGGAGCAGCTCCTGGGTGGCGGTCAGCTTCAGCCGTTCCAGCCGCGAGCGCTCGTGCTCGGCCGCTTCGCCGGGGACGCCGGCCAGCGCCGTGCCCGTCCAAAGACCGAGTGCCCGTTCCAGCAGCTTCGCCGCCGCCTCCACGGTGCGCGCCTGACGCGCGCTCTCGATCAGCCCGGCGAATTCGACGGCGTCCACTTCGAAGGAATCCGGATCCAGCTGGTAGCCGCCGGACCGCGAAATGATCGCCGATCCCAGTCCTTGCAAGGAGAGAAGCCGTCGAAGGCGGGAGATGTAGGTCCGGATGACCGCTTCACCGGTCGCGGGGGCCCGCTCGCCCCAGAGTCCGTCGATCAGCTCGCCGGTCCGGACGAAGCTGCCCGCGTTGGCCAGCAACACCGTCAAGACGGCCTGCTGCTGCGGCGAGCCGAGGTCCAGCCGGGTGCCGCCGCTGGTGAAACCGGGCGGGCCGAGCACGGTGAAGCGGTACCGGACTTCCTGCGGCAGGGAGGACATGAGCGGAAAGGTAGGCGAGCCCGGGCGGCCGCCGCGACCGTCGGACGACGTCGTCGGCGTACGTCGTCCGCCCATGACGTACAGGAATGACGTCGTCCGACGGGCGCCGCGGCCCCGGCCGGATTCCTACGGTTGCGGCATGTCTGAAACCACGTACACCGCCGTCGCCACTTCGACCGCGGAAGGCCGCAACGGCGGCCGGGCGACCTCCGACGACGGCGTGCTCGACGTCGGCCTCGCCGTGCCGAAGGCCTTCGGTGGCGCCGGCGACGGCACGAACCCCGAGCAGCTGTTCGCCGCGGGCTGGGCGTCCTGCTTCGTCGGCGCCGTCCGCCGCGTCGCGGGCGTCAAGAAGGTGGCCCTGAACGACCTCGCGGTGGTCGCCGACGTGACGCTGCACCACGACACCGCCGCAGGCGAGTTCCACCTGAGCGCCGCGCTGCACCTGGAGGCCTCCGGGATCGACCAGGCCACCGCCGACGAGCTGGTCCAGGGCGCGCACCAGGTGTGCCCGTACTCGAAGGCGACGCGGGGGAACATCGAGGTCACGCTGGACGCGACCGTCGCCTGACGCCCCGCGCTCGCGCCGTGTTTCGGAAGGCTTTCCGAAGGGCCGAGATGTCCCGGGTCGGTGTCGTGTCCTGAAGGGCCCCTCCAGGACAGTGACGTAGAGCACCGGAACCCAGCGGGGAGTGAGGTGAAGGGAACCTTCCCCGCGTGCGATGCGGCGAAAGTCCCCTTCACCAGCCCGACACGTTTGCCTTACCCCGCAAGAGAACGACACCTGCCACTCACGACCCGCGTTGCTTGAGCGCTCCCGCGAGTTCCGCGCGCGAACTCACCCCGAGTTTCGGGAAGATCCGGTGCAGATGCGTCCCCACCGTCCGGTGGGACAGGTAGAGCCGCTGCCCGATCTCCCGGTTCGTCAGTCCCTCCGCGGCCAGCTGCACGATGCTCAGCTCGTGCGGGGTCAGCTTCTCGCGCGCGTCCGGGCCGCGGTGGGGGCTGGACTCCCCCGCGCTCCGTAGTTCCCGGCGGGCGCGTTCGGCCCACGCGGTCATGCCGAGCGCGTCGAACGTCTCCCGCGCGATGCGCAGATGCGCCCGCGAGTCCACGGCGCGCCGCTGCCGCCGCAGCCATTCGCCGTAGGCCAGGTGCAGCCGCCCGCGTTCGGCGGGCCAGCCGTCCAGCTCCGCTCCCAACGCGGTCTCGAACAGTTCGTCGCTCGGGTCAAGCACCGCTCGGGCGTAGCGCAGTCCGAGGTGCAAGGCGGGCGCCGGGGTCGACAGGGCCAGCCGCTCCATCTCCCCGACGACCTCGCGCAGGGCCTCGGCCTGGCCCGCCCGGATCGCGACCTCGGCGAGGTCCGCGACGAAGTAGACGCGCAGCGCCAGCTGGAAAGCGGGATCGGCTGGGTCGAACAGGCGCCGCAGGTCGGCGAACGCGTCGTCGAAACGGCCCTCGCTCGACGCCGTGATCCCCCGCGCGAGCTGCACTGTCGCCAGTACCGGCCGGGCGCCCGCGGCCAGTCCGGTCCGTTCGGCCTCGTCAGCCAGCGCCTTCGCCTGTTTGTGCTCGCCCCGCAGCGCGGCGATCTCGGCCTGGACCGCGGTGGCGAGGCCGTACATGAACGGCTGCCCGGTCTCCTTGGCGAATTTCGCCGCTTCCGCCGCGACCGGGACGGCCGCGGCGAGATCGCCGAGCCGGACCCGGCTCCACGCCTGGACAGCCAGTGCCCGTGGCAGCAACCCGAGCCTGCCTTGCGCGCGCAGCCCCGGTGCCGCGGCGGCCGAGAACCGCGCGGCCAGATCGACCGCGCCGACCTGCAGCGACGCGCTGCCGAGAAAGCGGTCGACCTCGGGATCGGCTCCGGTGGTGGCGGCCAGCCCGCGCAGCTCGCCGAGCACGGACTCCGCCCGTTCGAACGGCGCCACGTAGGCGGCGACGGCGACCAGCCGCGGGTCCGAGTTCTCGACCGGGAGACCGTCCGCGACGGCCAGCAGCGTCCGCCGCGTGTCCGAGCCGGGTTCGGCCCAGAAGCAGCGCATGGCGGCACCCCACAGGACGCGCATCGCCGGATCCGGGTGCCCCTCCTCCGCGACCGACTCGGCCAGCCGCGCCAATTCCGCGACCCGGGAAAGATCCTCGCGGACACCGTCCTCGAACCCGCTGAGCAGCCAGCTCGCCGTCGATCGTTGCCGTGGCGTGAGATCACCCGCGCGCGCGTCCCGGACGAGGCGTTCCGCCGTCTCGCGGCCCCCGGACTCGACGGCCAGCTCGGCCGCACGCAGCAACCGGCCCGCCCGCCGCTCCGGATCGGCGCTCAACCGGGCCGCCTGCTCCAGCGCGGCGACGGCGGCCGTCACCCCGCCGCGGTGCCGGGCACGGTCGGCGGCGTTCTCCAACTCGACGGCCACGTCTTCGTCGGCGCCGGTCGCCGCGGCCGCCTGATGCCAGGCTCGACGGTCCGGCTGCGCGCGCACGGTCTCGGCGAGGCTCAGGTGAGCGCGCCGCCGTTCCTCGAACGACACCGACGCGGGGATGGCCGAACGCATCAGCGGGTGCCGGAAAGAAACCGTCCGGGGTTCGAGGTCGATCAACCGGGCCTCGACGGCGGGCGTCAGAGCCGACGGTTCGACGTCTTCGCCCAGCAACGCGGCCGCCGCCGCGAGGGTCTCGGTGAGCGAACCGGTCTCGTTGAGCGCGGCCACCAGCAACGTCGTGCGGCCCGGTTCCGCCAGGGCGGTGAACCGGGCGCCGAACGTGCGCTCGAGCCGTTCGGTCAGCGGCAGCACGGGATCGGGCGCCTCGGTCACGGCCGACGGCAGCTCGGTCAGGGCCAGCGGGTTCCCGGCGGCCTCGGCGAGCAGCCGCGACCGGACCGGCGAAGTGAGCCAGGGGGCGACGGAGTCGAGCAGCTCGGCCGCGACATCGCCGGGCAGGCGTTCGATGTCCATTGAGGACAGTCCGGCGTCGCGCAGTGGTGACGGCTCCCCGTCCCGGACGGTCGCGATCAGGACGATCGGTTCGGTGTCGATCCGCCTGGCCACGAACGCGAGGACGTCGGCGCTCTCCCGGTCCATCCAGTGGACGTCTTCGGCGACGATCAGCATCGGCTTGGCCGCCGCCTCGTCCGAAAGCAGCGTCAGCGCGGCCAGTCCGACGAAGTAGGGATTGGGCTCCGCCGCCTCGGCGAGCCCCAGCGCCGCCCAGAGCGCGGACCGCTGCGGCGCGGGCAGGGTGTCCGCGCCGGCCCGCACCGGGTGGAGCAGCTGGTGAAGGGCCGCGTAGGCAAAGTTCCGTTCGGCCTCGACGCCGGTCGTGCGCAGCACCCGCAGCCCTCCGACCGTCGCCGCGGCGACGGCTTCCGCCACGACGGCGGACTTGCCGATGCCGGGTTCCCCCTGGACGAGGACACCTCCGCAGTTCGCAGCGGGCCCGTCGACGAGCTCGCCCAAGTCCTTCAGCTCGGCTTCCCGTCCGAAAAGCGGCATGGTGCGGCATTCCTCCCCCAGGCCGACTGGCCCGCCCATCCGACGATACCCAAACGGTCCAGTTAGGACGTACCCGCGACGTCCACAGGATGTAGACGGCGTGTCAACACGATCGGCCTAGCTTCAGTCCCAGGCTGCTCTTTCGGATGACCGGCAAAGGAAAGTGATGAGACGCAAGAAGACGTTCCTGGCGGCGGCCCCCTTGGCCGCTTTGCTGCCGCTGGTGCTGACCTCGGTCACACAGACGGCGCCCGCGGAGGCGGCGACGTCGTCCTCGTGCGCGGCGGTCCCCGTGCCGGCGCCCGCGGGCGCGCGGATCGAAGCGGTGGAGGCGGCCCTGAAACCGGGCGGGACCGTCACGTTCCCGCCCACCCCGTTCTCGGCACCCGCCCCGATCACCGGCGTGCCCGCGTACTGCGAAATCACCGTCACGCTGACCCACGGGAAGGCGGGCGACCACGTCAAGGTCGCCGTCGCGCTCCCGCAGACCGGATGGACGGGCAGGCTCCAGGCGGTCGGCGGCAGCGCCTACACCGCCGGTGACTTCGGCGCCCCGCTCGTCCAGGCGGTCAAGGACGGCTACAGCGGCGTGACGACCGACGCCGGTGTCCCCCTGACCTTCCTCGACACCTCGTGGGCGCTCACCCCCCAGGGCGAGATCGACAAACCGCTGGTGACGAACTTCGCGACCCGGTCCGTGCACGAGGCCGCCGTCATCGGGAAGGACGTGACCCGGAAGTTCTACCAGCGGGCCGTCGGTCACTCGTACTGGAACGGCTGCTCGACCGGTGGCCGTCAGGGCTACTCCGAAGCGCAGGAGTATCCCGAGGACTTCGACGGTGTCCTGGCGAACGCGCCCGCCGTGCACTGGGCGGAGTTCGCGGTCGCGACCCTCTGGCCTCGAGTCGTGATGAACCAGGAGAAGACCTTCCCCGCGACCTGTGTCTTCACCGCCTTCCAGCAGGCCGCGATCAAGGCCTGCGACGGCAGGGACGGGGTCACCAACGGCATCGTGGACCGGCCGGACGAATGCGGCTACGACCCGCGTTCCCTCATCGGCACGAAGGTCCTCTGCGGCGACAAAGAGGTCACCGTCACCGCGGCGGACGCCGAGGTCGTGCGCAAGATCTGGGCCGGGCCGACCGACGAGCACGGGCGACGGCTCTGGGCCGGTCTCCCCAAGGGCGCGGACTTCGGCCCGGTGACGACCGCTCCGGGGTTCCCGGTGGCCACCGGCTGGGTGCGGACGTTCCTGAAGAAGCAGCCTGGGTTCGACACCGAGAAGCTCACCTATCGTCAGTACGCCGAGCTGTTCCGTCAGTCGGTGCGGGAGTACGACGACGTCATCGGCACCTCGGACCCCGATCTGTCGGACTTCCGCCGGGCGGGCGGCAAGCTGATCACCTTCGTCGGCACCGACGACCAGCTGATCCCGCCGGGCGGCACGCTCCAGTACCGCCGTGAGGTGGAGCGTGAGCTGGGCGGTCCGAGGTGGGTCGACGACTTCTACCGGCTGTTCCTCGCGCCGGGTGTCGCGCACTGCTTCGGCGGCGCGGGCGCCGCACCGACGAACGCGCTGGGCGCGCTCGTCGACTGGGTCGAACACGGCAAGGCACCGGCGACCCTGCCCGCGGCGAACGGCGACAAGACCCTCACCCGCGATCTCTGCCCGTATCCGCAGGTCTCGCGGTACCGGGGCCACGGTGATCCCGCGGTGGCCGCGAGCTACCGCTGCACCGCTCGCTGAGGTCCTCCCCACCTGTGCCCGTCGTGCCGGCGCCCCCTCCGGTACGACGGGCACTTCCTCATTCTGTGAGAAGTTCCGGGGTTCCCTTTGCCATACCCCTCAAAAGTACGGTATTGACGACGAGGGACACCGCGACGAGCCAAATCGCGCGGATGTCCGAATCTTCTTTGGACGACGACGGAAACCGCTGAGCCACAACGGAATCACGTACTGGATCAGGACGACCGGCCGCCATATCACCCAGCGCTCAAGCCGGGGGATATGACCCAAATGGTATGTACCAGTCGAGTGATGCGCCTCGTACGGTCGGGGACGAATCCCCCTCCCCCGCCCGTTTCGAGGAAAGCGTTGAAATGAACAGAAAGATCTTAGCCGCGACAGCAGCGGCCATAACCGGGGCAGGCTTGATCACCGCCATCGCCCTCACCCCCAGCGCGAGTGCCGGTCAGCAAGCCACCTCCGGTGACCAGGCGCAGTCCGAAATGCTGGCCGCGTTGTCCCGCGACCTGAAGATCAGCCCCGAGCAGGCGAAGCTCCGGCTCGCGGGCGAGCAGCGCGCCGCGATCGCCGACAGCACACTGAAGAGGCAGCTCGGCACGTCGTACGCCGGATCCTGGCTGGACGCCTCCGGGACCACGCTCACCGTGGCCGTCACCGACGCCGCCCAGGCCGACCTGGTGCGCGCCGCGGGCGCGACCGCGAAGACCGTCAGCCGTAGCTCCGCCGACCTCGACTCGGCGAAACTGCGGCTGGACGCCAAGTCCACGAAGGCACCG
This sequence comes from Amycolatopsis sp. NPDC102522, assembly GCF_055584485.1. Lineage (NCBI taxonomy): Bacteria > Bacillati > Actinomycetota > Actinomycetes > Pseudonocardiales > Pseudonocardiaceae > Amycolatopsis > Amycolatopsis sp. NPDC102522. Next base: position 181,989 of record NZ_JBVJLY010000006.1, read on the forward strand.
AAGACCGTGCCCGGCTGGTACACCGACGTCGTCACCAACTCCGTCGTCGTGCTGGCCACCGCCGGTGGCGAGGCCGCCGCGAAGTCCTGGGCCGCCGAATCCGGCGTGCAGGCCGATCTCGTCCGGATCGAGGCCAGCACCGAGCAGCCACGCGCGCTGATCGACATCATCGGCGGCAACGCCTACACGTTCGGCTCGGGCCGCTGCTCCATCGGCTTCGCGGTCGACGGCGGTTTCGTGACCGCCGGCCACTGTGGCACCGCCGGGACCCGCACGTCGAACCCGAGCGGGAGCGTCGCCGGTTCGAGCTTCCCCGGCAACGACTACGCCTGGGTCCGCGCCGACGCGGGCAACACCCCGCGCGCGCTGGTCAACCGCTACCCCGGCACCGTGCCGGTGGCCGGTTCGACCGAGGCCGCGCTCAACGGCTCGGTCTGCCGTTCCGGTTCCACCACGGGCTGGCACTGCGGCACCATCCTGCAGAAGAACGCCTCGGTCACCTATCCCGAAGGCACCATCACCGGCCTGACCCGGACCAACGCCTGCGCCGAGCCCGGTGACTCCGGCGGTTCGTGGATCAGCGGTGACCAGGCGCAGGGCGTCACCTCCGGTGGCTCCGGCAACTGCAGCTCCGGCGGCACGACCTACTTCCAGCCGATCTCGGAGATCCTGAGCGTCTACGGCCTGCGGTTGACCGTCAGCGGCGGCGGGCCGACCAGCACCAGCCAGCCGACCACGACCACCACCCCGACCGGTCCGACGACGTCGAACCCGCCGGGCGGCACCTGGGCGCCGTACACCTACTACGGCTCCGGCGCGACAGCCACCTACGGCGGCAGCAACTACCGGGTGATCCAGCCGCACACCTCCATGCCCGGCTGGGAACCGCCGAACGTGCCCGCGCTTTGGGAACTCGCCTGACCTGGACCGCCCCCGGTGACCTCACTTCGCCGGGGGCGGTTCCGCCCCCTGACGACGGCGCGCTGACAGCGGATCTCGAATCCCTCGTCCCCCGCGCCAGCCGTGGCGACCCCGTGGCCACGAACGAGTTGATGAGCATCGTCCAGCCGGTGGTCGCGAGCTACTGCCGGAGCCGGATGGGCGGGACCGACGTGCGGGTGGTCGCCGCGGAGGACGTCGCGCAGGAGACCTGCCTCGCCGTGCTCACCGCGCTTCCCACTGCCCGGGCCACCGGCGGTTCCTTCCTCACCGCCGTCCTCGGGATCGCCGCCCGGAAGGTCGCCGCTGCCTTCCGGCGGCGAGCGCGGGACAGATCCGAACCCACGCCCGACCCGCCCGACCGAACGGCACCCGAGCCCGACGAGCCCGAATGGCACGCCCTCGCCGCCGACGGCCACGACCGGCTGACCCGGCTGATGAGCGCCCTGCCCGACATCCAGCGGGAGATCATCCGGCTGCGGATCACCGTCGGCATGTCGGCGCCCGAGACAGGCGCGGTCCTGCGGGTGAGCCCCGGCCTGGTCCGGGTCGCCCAGCACCGCGCCCTGCACAAGCTCCGCACGATCATCAGCGAGGACGACCTGTGATCAGCCCCCTGATCGGCCCCGGGGACGGCCATACTTGGCCGGTGGAAATCGACGTCCGGCATCTGCGCCTCCTCGACGCGATCGCGTCGGCGGGCAGCATCGCGAAGGCCGCGACCGCCCTCGGGCTGTCCCAGCCCGCGCTCAGCGCGCAGCTCCACCGGGTCGAGCGGGCACTGGAACGGACGGTGTTCGAACGGGACCGGCACGGCGTGCGGCCCACCGCGCTGGGCGAGGTGCTCCTGAACCACGCACGGCGGGTCCTGGCCGCGGCGGACGACCTCGACCTGGCGATCCGCCGGTTCCACCGCGCGCCGTCCGAGGGCCTGCTCCGGATCGGCGCGCTCCCCACGGTCTTCGCCGAGACGTTGAGCGGCGTGGTCGCCGCGGCCGCCCCCGGCCGTCCGGTCGAACTGCTCGCGATGACCAGCAGGACCGCGTTGTTCTCCGCGCTTCTCGACGGCACGGTGGAACTGGCGCTGTATGTGGACCACCCCGGTCAGGAGATCGTCCCGCCGGACGGCGTCCATCTGCTTCCCGTCGGGACGGAGCCGGTCTTCGTGATCGTGTCCCCGGAGCATCCCGTCGCCGGGCTCGGCGAGGTGTCGCTGGCGGAGCTCGCCGGATCGGCCTGGCTGGCAGTGGCGGGCGGGGACGACGAGTTCCACGATCACCTGACGGACCAGTGTGCCAGGGCGGGCCTCGGCACGATCACCGTGCAGGAGCTGGAACCGATGGTGCTGCGGCAGACCGTCCGGCGTGATCCCCGCGCGGTGGCGCTGGCCCAGTCCCTCGACTCCGGGTCCACGATGCCCGGTTCCGTGGTGGCCCTGCGGGGTGTACCGCTGCGGACCCGGCATCTTCTGCTGTGGCGCGACGGCTCATCGGTCGACGTCCCCACGGTCCGCGCCGGCCTCGTGCACGCCATCGCCGAGCTGGCCGCGATCCGGCATCGCCTGCCGGAGTGGGCTGCGGCCAACCCCGGCTGGCTCGGCACCTGACCTCGCCTCTTCGAACGAGTCCACAGTGGTCGTCCATTGTGGATTGTCGGCAAGCCAGGCGCGGTACCGATCCGGGATCTCCATGACGGCGTGCTGCGCCCGCACGAGTTCTTCCCACAGCACGCGGACAGCGTCGCCCGACAACGGCCCGCGCTCGTGCCAGTACAGCCTGGTCGTCATGCGCAGCGGGGTGCCGCGCAAAGGGATGATCTCGATCCCACTGCGGCGCCGGGCGCCGGGCACCATCGGCAGGACGGCCTCGCCCAGTTCGCACAGCTGCGCGCAGACACTCGCCGGCAGGGTACGGATCGCGGGGGCGAACCCGGCCGCCCGGCACACGCCGTCGAGGTAGCCGGTGAACTCCGTGTCGTCGAGGTCCGCGGTGTCGGCGACGCTCAGCCAGTGTTCGCCGGCCAGCTCCTCCAACGCGATCTCGGAGCGGCCCGCGAGGCGGTGATGCTCGGCGACGGCCACGAACAGCGGTTCCGTCGCGACCGTCGCGCGCCCGACCTCCGGCGGCGGATCGTGGACATGGCCCGGGAAATCGACCACGACGAGCGCTTCGAGCCGATGGTCGGCGAGCAGGTCCAGCGCCGCCGGGACACTCAAGGCGCCCCGGACCTCGACGCCGGTGGACAGCGTCCGCGGCACGGCCACGGCGAGGTTTCCCACCAGCTGGCCGGGGATGCCGCAGACCCGGACGGGATCGGGAAGCGTGCCGTACCGGTTTCTGCCCAAAGCGGTCTCGAGCCGGGCCAGCTCGTCGAGCACACCGCGGGCGTGGCTCACCACCAGCTCGCCCAGCGGCGTGATCCGCGCGCCGCGCCGGTCCCGGTGGAACAGCGGACCGCCGGCGACGCGTTCCGCCCGACACAGGCATTCGGTGACGGTGGGCTGGGTCAGGCCGAGCGCGGCCGCGGCGGCCGACAGCGTCCCCGTCTCGGCGATGGCGCGGACCACCCGCAACTGCCGGAACCCCAGTTCCATAGACGAACGCTATACAAAGACGGGAGTTCTCCGGAAGCCCCGATGCGGCGAGGGTGATTCCCACACATCCCCTTCAATGTCGAGGAGGACTCCCCATGAGACTGCGTACCCTGCTACGCGTCGCTCTGATCCCGCTGGTCGCGGGCGCGGCGGCACTGTCCGTGTCAACGCCGGTGGCGGCCCAGGAACCGGGACAGGTCGGCCCGACCATCGTCGGCGGCGGGCAGGCGTCCGGCGACTTCCCGTGGATCGCTTCCCTGCAGATCAACGGCAGCCACGGCTGCGGCGGCTCGCTCATCGCCTCGCAGTGGGTGGTGACCGCGGCGCACTGCATCCCACAGCAGGCGCTGCGGCTGCGCATCGGGTCGAAGACCTGGCAGTCCGGCGGAGTCCTGACCTCGGCGTCGCGCATGATCAAGCACCCGAACTACAGTGGACAGCCCGGACCGAACGACATCGCGCTGGTGCGGCTCGCGCAGCCGGTGCAGAACACTCCGATCCAGATCGCGGGCAGCTCGCCCGCGTCCGGGACCGGCGTCACGCTGTACGGCTGGGGCCAGACCTGCCCGCAGCGCGGTTGTGAATCGAGGCCGCCTGCGAACCTGAAGCAGCTCAACACCCGTATCGATCCGGACAGCCGCTGTCAGGCGGGCTTCCAGGGGGCGACCGAGCTGTGCGTCTACAGCACGACCAATCAGACCGCCTGCTACGGCGACTCCGGCGGACCGCTGGTCGTCCAGGGCGCACTGGCCGGCGCGACCAGCCGGGCGGGCCACAACAGCTCGACGTGCGGTACCGGCGACACGATCTACACCGATGTCGTCGCGCACCGGCAGTGGATCGCCTCGGTCACCGGAGCCTGATCTTCCCGGTGCGGTGACCGGTGAGCCGCACCGGGAAGGGGAGCCGGGTGGGTGCCTCGCAGGGACGCCCACCCGGTCCCCGTTCAGCGCTGGATGCAGCCGAGCCCCAGCCCAAATCCGGTCATCACGTACTGACAGATAGGGGTCGCGTGCACTTCGTCGGTCTCCAGGCAGCCCACCGGGACGCCCAACAGGTCGACGGCACACGACGCGGAGAACCGCGGAGATCTTCCGCCCCCCGCTCGTTGTCCCTGATATTCCACGGATCACCGTGGTTCACCTGCTGATCACCGGAAAGTGTCACGACGACGTACAGCGATGACGTCACCCGACGGGCGCCGCGCGCCCGTCGCCCGGCCTAGCGTGATTTCCATGCCCGCCCTTGGGAAATTCGCCGTCACCGCCACTCTGGTCGCCGTCGCCTTGTCCGCCGCCTGCAGTGCTCCCCCATCCGCCGCACCGGCACCCGCTCCCCCTGCCGCCGTCGCCGCCGACTGGTCGCCCGCCCCCGTGGTGCCCCTGCCCTCGCAGCCGAAGCCTTCGCTGGTCGTGGACGCGCCCTTGCCCGAACAGCTCGCGATGGGCCTGGTCGTACTGCGCTACCGGGCGGAAAACCTCCGGATCGTCCCGGTGTACGGCCCCGCCGCCCTCGACGTCTCGCCCCGGATCGGCCACATCCACGTGACCGTCGACGACGCGGCGTGGCACTGGGCGGACGGCAGCGGCGAACCGCTCATCATCCAGTCGCTGCCGCCGGGTCCGCACAAGGTGTGGATCGGCCTGGCCGACCCGACGCACAAGATCCTCGACGAGAAGACCGTGAACTTCGTCGTGACCGCCCAAAGCGGACACCACTGAGATGGCGACCTTCACCGTGACCCTGACCCCGCGCCGGGCCGACACCGACTTCAACGGCCACGTCACCGCTCTCGCCTATCACGACTGGGCGGACCGGGCCCGGGTCTCCTATCTGCGGCAGGCCGGAGTCACCTTCGTACAAGGCGACTTCGGCCCGGTACTTCTCGAAGCGCGGATCAACTACCTGAGCGAGGTCAGGTTCGGCGACGAGGTCACGATCTCCGTCGAACCCGATTTCGGCTCCGGGAAGACCTGGCGCGTCCACACAAGACCCGGCGGCTGACCGAAGACCCGCGGCGCGCCATCACCACGCTGGCGACCGATCCCGGCCGCCTCTGAAACCCGGACCTTGTCCAGGGCGAGAGGTGTGTGGAAATAGAGACGTTGAGTGTCCCTGTTTCCACACACGGGTCACGCTCGGTCACCTCTCGATCGCGATCTGGCCGACGCCGCGCGGTATAGGGCGTTATACATTCGCATTCAGAGGACTAACCGCGGAGCCAGCCGAACGGACGGTCACGCACCATCGCCTCGAGCGAGTACGTCCCAAGTGCCCGATTTGCTGCCCAAGGCGTGCAGCAGGACCACGGGTACGCCGGCAGGGAGACCGATCTCCCGAAAAGCGAGTGTCACCTCGCCAGGTTAAGCCCGCAGATGAGCCCGGTCCGGCGCGACGGCGTACTGGAGCGGCTGCCCGAGCACGAACCGCCGCAGCTCCTCCGCGACGAGCTCGCCCATCCGCGCGCGCTCGGCGCCCAGCGCGCCGGCCAGATGCGGGGTGAGCACCACGTTCGGCAGTGTGTACAGCGGCGAGTCCGGCGCGGGCGGTTCCGGCCAGGTGACGTCGAGGATCGCCGTGAGGTCCGGGCGCTCGCCCAGCACGGGGATGACCGACGGCTCGTCGACAACGGCTCCGCGGGCGGTGTTGATCAGGGTCGCGCCGATGCCCATCCTGTCCACCAGCTCCCCGTTCACCAGTCCCTCGGTCTCCGGGAGCAGCGGCGCGTGCAGGCTGACCACGGGGCAGGTGGCGAACAGCTCGTCCAGGCCCACCAACCGCACGCCCAGGCTCTCGGCGGTAGCCGCGTCGACGACGGGGTCGCTCGCCAGCACTTCCACATCGAAACCACGCAAATGCGACGCGACGAGAGCACCGATCTCGCCGAGACCGAGCAGGCCGACCCGTGATCGGTACGCCCCGGCGACCCTCGGGTCCGGCGGGTAGGCCTTCCGCTCGCGGATCTCACGAGAGATCCGGTGCACCTGTTTGAGTCCTAAGAGGACCTGGGCCAGGGTGAACTCGGCGACCGGGATGGCGTTCGCGGCCGCGGCGGACACGATCGGGAGCTCGCGCGCCCAGAACTCGGGCGTGGTCAGCGGTCGGACCGATCCGGCGGCGACCAGCACGGCACGCAGGTCCGGCGCGTGTCCCAAGAGGACGGAATCCAGCACCGGGGCACCCCAGCCGGACAACAGGATTTCAACGCCTTCCAGGGCCGCCGGGTCCTCCGCCAGTCGCTCACGGGTGACCGGCTCACGCAGGTCCACCAGCGATCCGATCTCCTTCAGCACCGCCTCGGGGTAAACGTCGTCGCGGCGGCGTTCCTCCATCACGAGAAGTGCCGTCGGCCGGTGTTGCAGCTCGGTCATCCCTACCTCCGTCGGCGACCATACATCGGATGCTTAACCCGGTCCACGCGCGGCCAGTCCCACACAGAGGCAAACCCGGCCGATTGAAATTCGTAATCATCGGACCATTGACCGCACACCGGGAAAGCGCTTACCGTCCCTCCGGAGTAGACAGCGTGGTCCACAGTGAACAGGAGAAGCGATGCGTAAATCGCGGTGGATCGGCGTGGGACTCACAGTCTCAGCGCTGGTCATTTCGGGCTGCTCGGCAGGCCCCGCCGGAACGAACGTCGCGCAGGACACCAAGGCACCTTTGGAACTGTGGACCCGGACGACCCCCGGCGGCGCCGGGGAGCAGGCCACCAAACGGCTCGCGGAAGCCTTCGAGAGGGCCACGGGATTCAAGGTGCAGGTCACCGCGATCTTCGACGACTTCGAGACGAAGCTGGCCCAGCGCGCCGCCCAGCGCGACCTGCCGGACATCGTGATGAACGACGTCACGCAGGTCGGCACGTTGAAGAGCCAGGGTCTCGTCCGCGAGGTCGACCAGGGCAAGATCAAGCACGCCTCGGAGCTCACCGAGCAGGCGCTCAAGTCGAACCAGACCCCGGACGGCAAGCTGTACGGCCTGCCTTACAGCGCGCAGGCTTCGGCGCTGCTGATCCGCAAGGACTGGCGCGAGAAGCTCGGCAAGAGCGTCCCGCAGAGCTGGGCCGAACTGGCGGACCTCGCCAAGGCCTTCACCACCGGCGACCCCGACGGCAACGGGAAGAACGACACCGCGGGACTGAACGCGACGCTGTCGACCAAGCGGGGCTACGCCTCCTGGTACTTCTCCAACTTCCTGTGGGCCGGGGGCGGCGACTTCATCACCGAGGCAGGCGGCGGCAAGTACAAGCCGTCGATGAGCACGCCGGAATCCGTGGCCGCGGTGCAGTATTTCCGCGACCTCGGCTGCAAGGACAACGCCATCCAGCCCGGTTCGGTCACCATGCCGACCCCCGCGACCAACGAGACCTTCGAAGCGGGCAAGGCCGGGATGTACGTCGTCGGCCCGTATCTGTTGCCGCGCTTCGACAAGTCGCTCGGCAAGGACAAGTACGAGGTCGTCCCGATGCCGAAGGGCGCCAAGAACGCCGACGTCCTGGCCGAGGGCCTGTCGATCTTCATGATGGCCGGCTCCCCGAACCAGGCCGGGCAGGACGCTTTCGGTGACTTCGCGATCTCGGCCGACGGCCAGAAGATCGGCATGGAGGGCGAATCGGCCTTCATCGTGCAGCTCCCGGTGAACAAGAACGTCGACATCACCCAGGTCCGCTCGGACCCGCGGTGGAAGACCTACGCCGAGATCTATGCCAAGTCGGGCCACTACGCACCGTCCATCCCGAACTGGACGCCGGTCCGCCAGGACACCGCCGACACGGTCAGCGCGCTCGTCGCCGACTGCAAGCTCGACACCAAGGCGGAACTGTCCAAACTCGACACCAAGCTCACCGCGACCTTGCAGCAACAGGGGATCAGCGCCTCATGACCGTAGATCACGCCAAGCCGGCGGCCGTCGGCGCGGACCGTCCCGCCGCCAAGCGGGCGTCCGCGCCGAAGGCCCGCAGGCGCAGCGACCGCGACGGGAAGTGGTGGACGCCGTGGCTGTTCCTGGCCCCCGCCCTGATCCTGTTCGTGTACTTCAAGTTCATCCCGATGATCACCGCGGTGACGATGTCCTTCCAGGACGTCCAGCCGTACCTGGGCAACCAGTGGGTCGGCGGGCAGAACTACAGCACCGTCCTCGGTGACGAGGCGTTCCACTCCGCGATCTGGCACACCGTCGTGATCGCGATCGGGCAGACCGTGGGGTCGATGGTCATCGGCCTCGCGCTCGCCCTGCTGATGGAGGGCCAGAGCAAGCGGCTGAAGTTCCTGCGGTCGGCGGCGTTCCTGCCGGTGGTCGTGCCGATCGCGGTGGTCGCCGAACTCTGGCGGATCATGTACCACCCGACCGAGGACGGGATGCTGAACTCCATCCTCGGCATGGTCGGGCTGGGGCCGTCCGGGTTCATCAACGATCCCGACACGTCGATGGTCTCGGTCATCGTCACCGGGATCTGGCGCGGCGCGCCGTACGACATGATGATCTTCCTCGCGGGCCTGGCAGGCATCGACCGGGGGCTCTACGAAGCGGCCACTGTGGACGGTGCCGGGCGCTGGCGCAAGATCCTCCACGTGACGCTGCCGGGCCTGCGGTCGGTGTTCTCGATCCTGTTCGTCCTCGCGGCGATCCGCGGCCTGCGGGTGTTCACCGAGGTGTTCCTGCTGACCAACGGCGGGCCGAACGGCTCGACCGAGGTGGCGATGACCCTGATCTACAAACTCGGCCTGGAACAGAACCGGCTGGGCGTCGGCGCGGCGGGAGCGGTCCTGCTGTTCCTCGCGACGCTCGTGCTGACGCTGTTCGTCCAGGTGCTTCGACGGAGGCGAGACGCATGACCGCGGCCAACGATTCGGCGCTCGGCCTCGACGCCGTCAAGTCGCCGGGCGGACGGATCCTGAAGTACACCGTGTACGCCCTGCTGCTGATGGTGTTCGCGGGCCCGCTGCTGGCGCTGCTGGTCAGTTCGTTCAGCGACGTGTCCGACCCGACGGCGCTGAGCGTCATCCCGTCGAGCCCCACCTTGGAGAACTTCGGCATCGCGTTCGACAAGGGTGTCGGGCTGTACCTGCTCAACTCGTTCCTGGTGGTCGGCTTCGGCCTGCTGCTGCAGGTCGTCATCTCGGTGCTGGCCGGCTACGCGTTGGCGCGCAAGAAGTTCCGCTTCATGACCTTCGTGCTGGTCGCGATCCTGGCGACGCTGATGCTGCCGGAGGAGATCCTCGCGATCCCGCTGTCGCTGATCCTGTCGGATCTTCCCTTGGTGCACATCAACCTGATCGGCAGCCTCGCCGGGATGATCGTGCCGCTGGGCGCGTGGGCGTTCTCGATCCTGGTGATGACCGAGTTCATGAAGGACGTCCCTCGCGAACTCGAAGAGGCGGCGCGCATCGACGGCGCCGGGGATCTGCGGATCTTCGCGCAGATCATCCTGCCGATGTGCAAGCCCGCGCTCGGCGTGATCGGGGTCTTCGGCTTCACGATGATCTGGGACCAGTACCTGCTGCCGATGCTGGTCTCGTCCGACGCCTCGACCTACACGCTGCCGCTGGCCCTGCGCACTCTGCGCATCGACGCGGACGTGACGCCCGGCGTGATCATGGCGGCGTCGCTGCTGGCGCTGCTGCCCTCGGTCGCCGCGTTCCTGTTCTTCCAGCGTTCGTTCGTCCGCGGCCTCGCCTCGGGCGCGCTGAAGGGCTGACCCACCCCATTCTCAAGGAGCGATCCTGAAGTGAGTTCCACCGCCTGGTTCACGCACGACCGGTTCGGGATGTTCGTCCACTGGGGACTGTATTCCCTGGCCGCCCGGCACGAATGGGTGCAGAACCGCGAAAAGCTGACCGACGAGCAGTACCGCGTCTACTTCGACCACTTCGAACCGGACAAGTACGACCCTCGTTCGTGGGCGCGGGCCGCGAAGGCAGCCGGCATGACCTACGTCGTGCTGACCACCAAGCACCACGACGGTTTCTGCCTGTGGGACAGCGATCTCACCGACTTCAAGGTGACGAACACGCCGTACGGCCAGGATCTGCTCGAGCCGTTCGTCGACGCGTGCCGCGAAGAAGGCTTGAAGGTCGGCTTCTACCATTCGCTGATCGATTGGCACCACCCGGCGTTCCCCGTCGACGGCACCCATCCCCGTCGTGACGACCAGGAGTACATCGCGGCGCACCAGTACGCCGACATCGCCGAGTACCAGCTCTACCTGCACGGCCAGGTCCGCGAACTGCTCACCCGCTTCGGCAAGATCGACTACCTGTTCTTCGACTTCTCCTACAAGGGCCGCAAGGAATGGTGGGGCGGCAAGGGACCGGACGACTGGGACTCCCCCGCCCTGCTCGCGATGATCCGCGAACTGCAGCCCGGCATCCTGATCAACGACCGGACCGGCATCCCCGGCGACTTCATCACCCCGGAGCAGTACCAGCCGTCCGGGCCGATGACCCGCGACGGTGTCCCGGTGGTGTGGGAGGCGTGCCAGACCCTCAACGGCAGCTGGGGTTACGACCGCGACAACCTCGACTACAAGAGCCCTGAACTGCTCATCCGGATGCTCGTCGACGGCGTGTCCAAGGACGGCAACCTGCTGCTCAACGTCGGACCGAACGGCCGGGGCGAGATCGACCCCCGGGCGCACGAGGTGCTCGCCGAACTCGGCCGCTGGATGGACCGGCACGAACGCTCCATCCGCGGCTGCGGCCCCTCGGAGTTCACCGCCCCCGCCGACGGCCGCTACACCCAGCGCGGAGACCGGCTCTACCTGCACCTCTTCAGCTGGCCGATGAACCACGTCCACCTGCCGGGGATGGCCGGGCGGGTGCGCTACGCCCAGTTGCTCGACGACGCCTCGGAAATCCGGCAGGTGCACACGGATCCCGGGCAGACCGCGCAGAACACCCAGATGGGCGGGCAGCCGGAAGGCACGCTCACCCTCAAGCTCCCCATCCGGAAACCGGACACCCCGGTCCCGGTGATCGAACTGTTCCTCACCAGCCCCGCCGCCGCGGAAACCCTCCCCACCGATTGAGCACGGAGGCATCATGGATCGCAGAAGGTTCCTCACCGGCGCCACTCTCGGCGCCGCGCTGGTCACCGTCCCCTGGGTCACCGCCGGAACGGCGTCGGCCAGGCCGAACGGTCTGTGCGCTCTGAACGTCAGTTCGCTGACTGAACTCCAGAGCGCCATCAACTCGGCCGCCGCCGGTGCGGTCATCACCGTGAACAACGGCACCTACACCGTGCCGACGGGCAAGCCGATCACCATCACCGGCAGGCGCGGCACCAAGGACCAGCCGATCACCATCGTCGCCCAGTCCACCGGCGGGGTGACGCTGAACGGCGAGCAGAGCTTCGTCTTCGACGACTCCACCGGCGTCACGCTCAGCGGGTTCAATTTCCGGCAGAGCACCACGCTGGAGATCCCGCCGAACTGTTCGCGGATCCGCCTGACCCGCAACGACTTCCAGCTGGCCGACCTCCCGAACCTGCACTGGGTGATGGTCCGCGCCGACTACAGCAAGGTCGACCGCAACCACTTCCACAACAAGACGACGCTCGGCGTCATGCTCTGCATCGAGGGCGCGGACGAAGACAAGATGGCGACGGGCGTCCACGTCCTGCGGAACTACTTCTCCGACCACACCTTCCCCGGCGACAACGGCGGCGAGCCGATCCGGCTCGGCGTCAGCCCGCGTGCGCTGAGCACCGCCGGCGCCACGGTGGAGTACAACCTGTTCGAACGCGCCAACGGCGACCCGGAGGCGATCTCGGTCAAGTCGTCGGGCAACTTCATCCGCAACAACACCATCCGGAACAGCCTGGGCGGCATCGTGCTGCGCCACGGGAACAAGACCGTCGTCGAATCCAACTTCATCATCGGCGGCAAGGAAGGCATCCGGATCTACGGCAACGACCACAAGATCCTCAACAACTACATCGCCGGACTGTCCAGCAGCGCGCTGGTCGTCGGCAGCGGCTCCGTTCGGGACCACTTCCCTGGCGAATCAAAGGAATCACGGCGCGGCAACGACGCGGCGGACCGCGTGCTCATCGCGCACAACACGCTGCTGAACAACGGCGGCACGCTCTCCGGCGAGACCAAACGGACGATCGAACCGCGCGACTGCACGATCTCGGACAACCTCTTCGTCGGCAGCAACGGCGACCTGGTCACGATGAGCACCACGGGCAACTTCACGTGGTCGGGCAACATCCTGTGGGGTTCGGGCGGGAACGGGAACATCCCGGCCGGCACTTTCCAGCGGGTCGACCCGAAGCTCGTGCAGGGCACCGACGGGGTCTCGCGGCTCGCCGCGGGCAGCCCGGCGATCGACGCGGCGACCCTGTCGACCGCACCGGTCACGGTGGACATCGACGCTCAGGCTCGCGGCAGCAAGCGTGACGTCGGGGCGGACGAGTACTCGACGGCCGCCATCACCAACCGGCCGCTCAACCCCACGGACGTCGGCCCCGGCGCTCCGTAGCCGGGCGGTCGACATCCAGGCGGTCGACAACAGAGCCGGGCTCACGCCGGCGTCAGCCCACGCCGGCGTGAGCCCACCGCACCACCGAGGAGGAACCCATGCCGCAGCGCGCAGCGGGTTCGGCCACCCTGGCCGACGTCGCCCGTGAGGCGGGAGTGTCGCTCGCGACGGCGTCGAGAGCGCTCAACGGCGGGACCAGGCAGGTCAGCGGGAATCTTCGGGAATCGGTGCTGCGGGCCGCGGAACGGCTGCGGTACACGGCGAACGTGCCCGCGCAGGCGATGGCCCGCGGCCGCGGCAACGTCGTCGGGCTGCTGGTGCACGACATCGTCGACCCCTACTTCTCCTCGATCGCGTCCGGCGTCATGCGCGTGGCCGCCCGGCACGGTCTGACGGTCACCATCGCGAGCACCGAAAACCGGCCGGAGAAAGAACTCGAGTACGTCACGACGTTGCGGGGTCAACGGGCGCGGGCGGTCATCCTGGCCGGGTCGCGCAACGAGGACAGTGCCCTGCAACGGAATCTGACCAAGGAACTCAAGGCTTTCGAGGCCGCCGACGGCCGGGTCGTGGTGATCGGGCAGCGGAAGCTGCCTTTCGACACCGTCATGCTGGAGAACGGGCCCGGGGCGGCGGCGCTGGCCGGACGGCTCACCGGACTCGGGCACCGCGACTTCCTCGTGCTCGCCGGGCCGCCCGGACTGCTGACCTCGCGCGATCGCGTCCTGGGATTCCGCGACGGCCTCGCCCACCACGGCGTCTCCATGCCAGCCAACCACGTCCTGCACGCGGAGTTCACCCGCGACGGCGGCTACGCGGCGATGGTGCGAGCGCTGGAGAACGGCTTCCGAGGCTGTGTCTTCGCGGTCAACGACGTGATGGCCGTCGGCGCGATGGCCGCCTGCCGCGACCACGGCCTCGACGTACCGGAGCACATCGCGATCGCGGGCTTCGACGACATCATCACCTTGCGCGACATAAGGCCTTCGCTGTCCACCGTGCGCGTCCCGATCGAGCGGATGGGCGAACAAGCCCTCGACTTCATCCTCGACCACCGCGCGGACAGTCCCCGTGTCAAGCCGATCACCGGCGAGGTCGTACTGCGGGAAAGCACTCAACCGTTGGAGGAACGATGATCCGCCCCGGACTGTGTTCGGTGACGCTGCGGCGGCTGGACGCCGACGAGGTCGCCGACCGTGCCGCGAACGCGGGACTGCAGGTGATCGAGTGGGGCGCCGACGTCCATGTCCGCCCCGGTGACGACTGGGCGGCCGACCGCGCGTTCGAAGCCACGGCACGGCACGGGCTGACCTGCGATTCGTACGGGTCCTACTTCCGCGCCACCCCGATGGAAGCAGGCAAGTTCGGCGACATCGCCGCCACCGCCGTCCGGCTCGGCGCCTCGCGGATCCGGGTGTGGGCGGGCAAGGCCGGTTCCGAGGACGTCGACCCCGAGGAGCGTGAGCAGGTCGTCACCGGTCTCCGCGAGGCCGCCGACGTCGCGAGCGAGCACGGGCTGGAAGTCGCGCTGGAGTTCCACGGCGGAACGCTGACCGACACCGCCGAATCGACCGTCCGGCTGCTCGAAGAGGTCGGCCGCGACAATCTCGGCACCTACTGGCAGCCACCGCAGGACCTGCCCGACGAGCAGGCGCTGGCGGGGCTGGAACTGGTCCTCGACCGGGTGCGCGCGGTGCACGTGTTCTCGTGGTGGCCCAGCAACGAGCGGCATCCGCTGACAGCCAGGACCGAGTTGTGGACGCGCGCGTTCGGGCTGCTCGCGAAGGCCGGGCGGCCGCTCGACGCGCTGCTGGAGTTCGTCCCGGACAACGATCCGGACCTGATCCCCGGCGAGGCCGACTCCCTGCGGAAGCTGATCGAGGCGGGCGCGTGAGGTTCACCGAAGCCGACAGGCTGCTGTTCGCCGGCGACTCCATCACCGACTCCAGCCGCGACCGCACCGATCCGGCGGCACTGGGCAAGGGCTACGTCCGCCGGATCGCGGACCTCCTCGGCGACGGGCCGGAGGTACTCAACCGGGGGCTCAACGGCAACCGGATCTACGACCTCGAAGCCCGCTGGACCACCGACGTCCTCGCGGCGCGCCCCACGGTGCTGACCGTGAAGATCGGCATCAACGACACCTGGCGGACGTTCGACCGCGGCCTGCCGAGCCCGATCGGGAAGTTCCGCGCCGCCTACACCCGGCTGCTGGCCAGTGCGCGGCAGCACCTCCCTGCCGAGTTGTACGTGATCACCCCGTTCCTGCTGCCGGTGGAGCCGGAGCAGGATGCCTGGATCGGCGATCTGGCGCCCCGGATCGAAGCCGCCATCGACGTGGCCACCGAGTTCGGCGCCCGGCTGATCCGCGCGGATCTGTTCATGCCGCGCGCGGCGGCCGAGCACGGGGCGGCGACGCTGGCACCGGACGGTGTCCACCCGAGCCCGCTCGGCCACCGGTTGCTCGCCGAGGCCTGGCTCGCGGCGGCCGGTGCGCCGGTCGAGGAGGTCCCGCTGTCGTAGCGGCTACAGTTGCGTCGTGAACCGGGATGCCATCATTGCCGGGCGGTACCGGCTGGAGCGCAAGGTCGGCCGGGGCGCGATGGGCGTGGTGTGGCGGGCGCGCGACGAGCGGCTCGACCGGACGGTCGCGGTCAAGCAACTGCTGCCGGACACCTCGCGGGACGACGCCCCGTTCCGATCGATCGTGCGGGCGATGCGGGAGGCCCGGGTCGCAGCGCGGCTCAAGCATCCGCACGCCGTCACCGTGTACGACGTCGTCGAACAGGACGGGACCCCGTTCCTGGTCATGGAGTTCCTGCCGTCGCGGCCGCTGACGGAACTCCTCGCGGACGACGGCCCGCTGCCCGCCGGGCGGGTGGCGGAACTCGGCGCGCAGATCGCGTCGGCGCTGGCCGCGGCCCACGAGGACGGGATCCTGCACCGGGACGTCACGCCCAACAACATCCTGATCACCGGGGACGGCCAGGCGAAGATCGCCGATTTCGGCCTGTCGCACGCGGCGGGCGAAGGGACCATGACCGGCGACGGCCTCGTCGTCGGCACTCCGGCGTTCCTCTCCCCCGAGGTCGCGGACGGTGAGGAACCCGGCTATCCGTCGGACGTGTTCTCCCTCGGCGCCACGCTCTACACGGCTTGGGAAGGCGCACCGCCGTTCGGCACCGACGGCAACCAGATCGCCCTCCTCAAACGGGTCGCCCGCGGTGAGATCACCGCGCCGCGGACCACCGGCCCGCTCACCGACGTCCTGCTGCGCCTGCTCCGGCGGGACCCCGGGGAGCGGCCGGACATGGCCGAGGCCGAACGGATGCTCAGCGCCGTCGCCGACGGCCGCCCGGCGGTCCTGGCCGGGACGAAACGGCTTCCCGCGCCCACCCGCCGTTCGCGGCTGCCGTTCGCCGTCGCGGGCGGTGTGGTGGTGGCGGGTGCCGTCCTGGCGGGAATCCTCGTGTTCGAGGGCGACTCGCCCGACGTTCCGGCGGCGGCTCCGGCCGCTCCCGCCGCTCCTGCCGCGAAACCGGTGTGCGAAGCGCGTTACGAGGTGGCCAGCAGCTGGCCAGGTGGTTCGGAGATCCGCGTGTCCGTGCGGAACTCCCAGGGCACCCGGCTCGCCGGCTGGGAGGTCAGCTGGACCCTGCCGCCGGGCACCCGGATCGCCAATCTGTGGAACGGTTCCCTGGCACAGGACGGCGACCGCGTACGAGTGTCCGAAGTGGACTGGAACGCGGTACTGCCCGCCGGTGCGACGACGACCTTCGGCTTCATCGCGACCACCGGTGACGACGGCGGGGACGCGCCGGTCGCGGAGTGCCGGAGTTCCTAGCGCCTGGTCGATTCGCGCGCGTTCAGCCGCACGGGTACCTCGATCCGGCGCGGCTCGCCACCCGGGGCGACGCCCTCGACGAGGTCCATCAACGCCGTGGCCGCGCGGGCGCCCACCTCGCGCGGATGCACGAACATGCCGGTCACCTGCGGCGACGTGAGCCGGAGGGAACCGCTGTCCACCGCACTGCAGATCCCGAGCTCGCCAGGCACCGCGAGCCGGCGGCGAGCCTCGTGGAGAACACCGAGGGCGAGGTTCTCCGACGTCGTGAAGACGGCGTCCGGGCACACCGGCCGGTCGAGCAGGTCGCCCAGCGCCTCCGCTGTGCCTTCGGTGGTCGGCGGCTCGTCGATCTCGACCACCACCGGCTCCAGTCCCCGGTCTTCCGCCCAGCCGGTGTACCCCGCGACCAGATCCGCCGCGTAGGAGCGGCTGATGTCGGTGGTGATCATCGCGGGCCGTTCGTAACCGTTGTCCGCCAAGTGATCCAGCATCAGCCGGGCGGCCGCGACCAGGTCGTTGTCGACGACGACCGGCACGGGACACGGCGCGGCCATCGCGCGTCCGACGGTCACCAGCGGCCGGTCACGGCACCAGCCCGTCGCGAAGAACGGCTCGTCCCCGCGAGGATCCACCAGGATCGCGCCGTCGACGGCGAAGGCGTTCAGCCTGTCGAGGTCGGCGTCCGCCGGAGTCAGGAGCAGGGCGTACGACCGTTTCGACGCGGCCTCGGCCGCCCCGTTCAGGACTTCGAGGAAGTAGTCCGAATTGGGCACGAGCGCGCAGGCGCTGCTCGCGTCGACCGAGTTCGCGAGCTGGATCGCCAAGGTGCGGCTGCGCCGCGTGACCAGCTGCTGGGCGTGCACGCTGGCCTGGTAACCGAGTTCGGCGGCCGCCCGCGCGACACGCTGCCTCGTCTCGTCGGAGATCCGCCCCTGCCCGCTGAGCACATGGGAGACGGTGGTGATCGAGACCCCCGCGGCGGCGGCGACGTCACGGATGGTCGGCGACACTCAGGCCTCCACGGGCGGTCCCCAAACGCGGTTCGGCCGGTCGGTGTCCAGCCGATAGTCGGTGACGTGGGCGTCGCCCAGCCTACGTCCGAGGTCCGCCGCGGCCTCCAGTGGCCGGGCGGGATCGCGCTCTACCTCGCCTCGGCTGTTGCCGACGCCGACCACGATCCCGGCAAGGTCCTGACGCAGGTACCGGGTGAGTTCCTGGAACTGGGCTTCGAGCCCGAGAGTCGCGCCGCGGTAGCTCTCCTCGCAGGAGATCAGCACCGCGGCGCGTTTGTTCATCAGCCCCGGCACGACCTCGGCGGTATGCGGCGAACTGCCTGAGGTGTAACAGAAAAGCCGGTCGAAGAAGGACTTGAGCCGTCCGGTCATGCCGTACCAGTGCAGGGGCGTCGCGTAGACGATCGCGTCCGCCGGGAGCACGTGCTCGAACAGCAGCCGCTCGTAGCCGTCCGCGATACCGCAGGACCGGTCGCTCAGCCGGCAGTCGCGGCAGTCCCCCAGCGGCGACTCGACGAAATCGGAGAGCCGGACGAAGCCGACCGTGTGACCTGCTTCTTCCGCACCCTTGGCCAGCGCCTGGGCCAGCGCCCAGGAATTGCCTTCACGACGCGGGCTCGAATCCAGCACCAAGACCTTCACGTGGTTCTCCCCGGAGAGACTGCAAAAACGCTTTTGCAGTCTCTCCGGGGAGGTTTCCCCTGTCAAGCGGCCCAGTCCAGACCGCAGGCGTCAGGCGACCTTGGCGGCCGCCGCGAGGATGACCTCCGCGACGACGTCCGGCCGCGAGACCGAGACCGCGTGCGAAGCCTCGATCCTGGTGACCTCCGAACCGGCGCGCTCGGACATGAACGCCTGCGCGGCGGCGGGGATCGCGTGGTCCTGCTCGGCGATCAGCGCCCAGGACGGCACGTTCTTCCACGCCGGCTCGCCGTCGAACGGCGTGGCGAGCGCGCGCTCGGTGACCGGGCGCTGGGTGACAGCCATGACGTCGGCGGTCTCCGCGGGGACGTCGGCCGCGAACACGTCCGAGAAGCTCTCGGGCTTGATCGACAGCTCACCCTGGGACGCCAGGACGTTCGTGGTGTCCGGGCCGAGCTTGCCGCCCTCGAACCGGCCGGACAGCTCGAACACGCTCTCCCCCGCCTCCGGCTGGAAAGCGGCGATGTAGACGAGCGCCTTGACGTTCGACGCGGTGGTGGCCGCGCGGCTGATCACCACGCCGCCGTAGGAGTGCCCGGCCAGCACCACGGGGCCGTCCACTCCGTTGACGACGTCAGCGACGTAGTCCGCGTCGGACTCGATCCCGCGCAGCGGGTTCGACGCGGCGACCACCCGATAGCCCTGCTCACGCAGCTTCGGGACGACGCCGTTCCAGCTGGACGAGTCGGCGAAAGCACCGTGGACCAGGACGATGGTGGGCTTCTGGTTGCTCATGGTGGCTCCTTCAGAGCTAGAGAGAACGATCAGTCTTTCTCCCTCAACCATGGTGCCCCTGGATGCCTTCCGCAACGTGACGAAGGCGACCTGGTGGAATGACCGTTCTTTCTCTAGAGTTGAGAGATGCCGACTGTCGACCGCGACGTACATCCGAAGGTCCGGCTGCTCGAGACCGCTTCACGGCTCTTCTACGCCGAGGGCATCCATGCCGTCGGGGTGGAGCGCCTGGTGTCCGAGGCGGCCGTGACCAGGGCGACGTTCTACCGCCACTACCCCACCAAGGACGACCTCGTCGCCGCCTACCTGAGCACCACGAGCGAGCGGATCCGGGTCGGCGTCGGTGCGGTGACCAGCGGGAAACCCGCCCGCGAAGCGCTGCTCGCCGCACTGGGCGTCATCGGCGACCGGACGGTCGACGACGACTTCCGCGGCTGCCAGTTCCTCAACGCCGCCGCCGAGTACCCCGATCCCGCGCACCAGGTCCGCCAGGTCATCGACGACCACCGGGACTGGTTCTTCGGCGTTCTTCGCGACCTGGCGCGCGACGCGGGTCATGCCGACCCAGACCACGCCGCCCGCACTCTCGTCCTCCTCCGCGACGGCGCGCTGCACGGCGGGAACCTCGACGACGCCGAGACCGTGCGCGCCACCTTGCGGCGAGCGGTCACCGAGGTCGTGAGCTGAGCTTCAGCGCGGCCGCGTTACGGACCCGCTTGGTCCGGCCGTTCGCGGCGAGCACCGCCAGCGCTTCCGGCGACGCGGCTTCCCCGGCGTCCGCCACCCCCGCCAGCCCACGGCGATAGTCGGCGTAGCGCGCGTGTTCGGGCGGTTCGTCGTCCACAGCGGACATTCTGCCGTCTTCGCCCATGTCCTGCCCGGTGCCGTCGTCACGGGCAGGACATCGCGTCTTCTCGACGGTCGTAACAAGTGCTACCTTCGCGTTAGGGGGCCCGGGCGGACCGAGGAGCGGCGACGATGAGGCTTTCTCCCAGCGCGCACGTCGACCCGTTCTGCCGTGACCGGCTGCCGCCCGCCGGGCAGTGGCCGGAGCTCGTGTTCGACCTGCCGGACCTGCGGTATCCCGACAGGCTGAACGCCGCGACCGCGCTGCTCGACGAGACCGTCGCCAGGTTCGGCCCGGACAGGCCATGCCTGCTGTCGCCCGCCGAAACGTGGACCTACGGCGAAGTCCTGGCCCGCGCCAACCGCGTCGCCCATGTCCTGGTCAGCGATTTCGGCGTGGTTCCCGGCGATCGCGTGCTGCTGCGGGGCGCCAACACGCCCTGGCTGGCGGCGGCGTGGCTGGCCGTGCTCAAGGCGGGCGCGGTGGCCGTCACGACCATGCCGATGTTGCGGCGCGCCGAACTCGACAAGATCGTCGGCCGCGCGAGGCCCGCGATCGCCGTCTGCGACGAACGCCTCCTGAACGAGCTCCCGCCGGAGCTGCCTGTCGTGTCCTACGGAACGGACCTCGCCGCCCGCGCGGAGCGGCATCCGGCGACCTTCGCCGACGTCCCGACCGCGGCCGACGACGTCGCCCTGCTCGCCTTCACCTCCGGCACGACCGGATCCCCGAAGGCGACGATGCACTTCCACCGCGATCTGCTCGCGATCGCCGACACGTTCTCCCGGCACGTCGTGCGGCCGACGTCGGACGACCTCTTCTGCGGCACGCCACCGCTCGCCTTCACTTTCGGCCTCGGCGGGCTGCTGGTCTTCCCGCTGCGGGCGGGGGCGGCCACGCTGCTGGTCGGACGCGCGACTCCGGCGGAACTCGCCGCCATCGTCGCCGGCAAAGGCGTCACGGTCCTCTTCACCGCCCCGACCGCGTACCGGGCGATCTTGAACGCGGGCGAAGGAGGGCTGCTGGCCGGAGTACGCCGAGCGGTCTCGGCGGGCGAGTCGCTGCCCGCTCCCGTGGCCGAGCACTACCGCGACGTCGTCGGGCGGCCGCTCATCGACGGGCTCGGCAGCACCGAAATGCTGCACGTCTTCATCTCCGCCGCCGACGACGACGCGCGTCCGGGCACGACCGGAAAAGTCGTGCCCGGGTACCGGGCCGCCGTACTCGACATCGACGGTTCGCCCGTTCCCGATGGCACGCCCGGATTCCTGGCCGTGAAGGGGCCGACAGGCTGCCGCTACCTCGAAGACCCGCGCCAGCAGGACTACGTCCGCGACGGCTGGAACTTCACCGGCGACACCTATGTCCGCGACGCCGACGGCTATTTCCGGTTCGTCGCGCGCAGCGACGACATGATCATCTCGTCGGGCTACAACATCGCCGCCCCCGAGGTCGAGGAAGTCCTGCTCGCCCATCCGGACGTGGAGGAATGCGCGGTGATCGGCACCCCGGACCCGGATCGTGGATCGGTCGTGACGGCGTTCGTCGTGGCCCGGCCCGGAGTCGAACAGAGCCCGCACTTCGTCCAGGTTCTGCAGGAGCACGCGAAAGCGACTGCCGCGCCGTACAAGTACCCGCGGCGCGTGCGGTTCATCGAGGAACTGCCGCGTAACGCGAGCGGGAAACTGCAGCGCTACCTCCTGCGGGAGTTGTGAAGTCCCTCAGTTCTGACGCGGTCGGCCGAATCCGTGGTCACCTTGATGAGCGTCCGGCCAGACCTGCGCCAGAATACGAAACTTATTCAATACTTGTCGGCGAATTGCATTCAAGAACCCTTTTCACATTCGCACACTTGTTCGATTGATGGTATTCTTGCGGGGTGTCCAGCCCACGGAACCTCGAGCCGCCGCAGGGGTTGTGGCGTGCTGGTGTGCGGGAGCTCGTGCACGGTGTGGTCGAGCGTATGTCGGTGGCGCGTCAGGCGTTGGCGGAGGTCGGGCAGATTCTGGTGGAGATCGAGTCCCGGGGTCCGATGGAGTTGTTCGGGCATGGGTCGACGGCGGGCTGGTTCGCCGAGACCGCCCGGATCACTCCCAAGGAAGCACGCGACACCGTGGCGCGGGCGGTGGCGGTGAACGAGGGCCGGAACCTGGACGGCACCCCCGCACCCGCGTTCGCACCCATCGCAGGTGCCGCCGCGGCCGAGGGTGACCTTGGTGAGCAGCAGCTGGACCCGATCCTGGCGGTATTGAGGAAGATGCCCGCCGACGCCTCGGCGGACGAGCGGTCCGGGGCGGAACAGATCCTGGTGGACCTGGCCCGCCACGCGGGCCCTCAGGAGATCACCAACGCCGGTGCGGATCTGCTGGCCCATCTCGACCCCGACGGCAACGAGCCGAAAGACGACGACCTGACACCACCGTCACGCGAAGTACACCTGCGGAAACGTGACGACGGGTGGTGGCGGCTCACCGGGCTGCTGGATCCGGAATTCGGGGCCCGCGCGAACGCGCTGTTCGAGACCTGGGGACAACGAAGACCCGCCGACGAAGACGGCAACCGCGACCCGCGCACCCCCGGCGAACGCAACGGGGACGCGTTGTTCGACGCGATCCACTACGCGATGACCAACGACAAGGCACCGACCCTGTCCGGGGACCGCACCACCATCGTCGTCACCATCCCGCTGGACACCTTGACGTCAGGACTGGAGATGGCGTGCGTGGACGGGGTCTCCCAGATCACCGCACGCCACGCCCGCATGCTCGCCTGCGACGCCAAGATCATCCCCGCCGTCCTCGGCTCCGAGAGCGAACCCCTCGACATCGGCCGCGCGGCCCGCACCGTCACCCCCGGACAACGACGGGCCCTGAACCTGCGAGACCGAGGCTGCGCCTTCCCAGGCTGCCATCGGAAACCCAAACACTGCGAAGCCCACCACATTCTCCCGTGGGGCCATCTCGGCGACACCGACCTGAACAACCTCTGCCTCGTCTGCCGCTACCACCACCTGGTCATCCACGGACAATCCGGCTGGCAAGTCCACATCGCTACAGACGGCAAACCCGAGTTCATCCCACCGCAATACCTGGACCCGCTACAAACGCCCCGCCGCAACCATCGCTGACCCCGACGAGCCCGCCACCACCACCGGCGACGGGCCCCTCGGCATGCCCAGAGCTAGTCGATGCAGGCACGGGCAAGGGCGACCACGTCGGTGATACCGAACCCCGGCCCAGCGGTATCCGGCTGGGGTGTCGGCCCATTTGGATGGTCTGCTCGGGCCCCACAGTGCCGAGACTGGACTCGAGAGCGACGCCACCGTCCAGGACGCGACCGCAGTACCGAAGCCGAACGAACGCGCTAGCCAAGGCGCTGCACGCGCCGATGTTCGCCATCCGCATCCGGCACGACGGTGTCAAACGGCTCCAGCCCTCAGCCCTCAGCGCCCTCGAACTGAACTACCGGTCGGACGACCTGCCGATGTCCGTCCGCGCGGTCCACGACCTTTCCCTCTACACCGCCGAACCCGCCACCCCGCACAAAGATCCTCGTCAGCTGGTCCGCGTCCACCACTGTCGACCGCTAGCGATGTCCGCGCCGCCCGAGGGCGTGGAACAGCGCCGTGGCGAGCACGACGCCTTCGCGGGCGATCGGCGCGAGCAGGTGTTCGTCGGGCGCGTGCTGCAGGCAGCCCGGGTAGGAATGCGGCAGCCACAACGTCGGCAGGCCGAGGATGTCGGTGAACACATGGTTCGGCAGGCCGCCTCCGAAGCTCGGCAAGAGCACCACAGGACGGTCGGAGACCTCGTCGAGGGCGCTCTTCGCCCAGCCCACCCACGGGTCCTCGACCGGAGTGCGGCTCGCCCGGAAGCTTCCCTCGGCGGTGACACCGACCATTGGGAACCCTTGTGCGGCAAGGTGTTTCGTGACCGCCTCGCCCACTCCGTCGACGTCGGTGCCCGCGACGTAGCGCAGCTGCAACATCGCGCGAGCGCGGCCGGGAATGGCGTTGACCGGCCGCTCGATGTCGGCCGCGCCGAGGGAAAGGACTTCGAGGGTGTTCCAGCCGTACAGCCGCTCGGCGGCGGTGAGCCCGGTGTCGCCCCAGCCCTCGTCCAGCGCGGGATCCCCAGGCATGTTCCCGATCTCGAGCCCGGCGAGCGCCGCGCGGACGCCGTCCGGGAGCTCGGGCGGCAGGAGTTCCGGCACCAGGACACGCCCGTGCCCGTCGACGAGAGAGGCGATCGCCCCGGCGAGTGTGGTGGCGGGATTGCGCAGGACGCCGCCCCAGTTCCCCGAGTGGTAGGCGTCGGGACGGAGATCGACGTCGAGGGCGATCCGGACGCTGCCCCGCGCGCCGAGGAACAGTGTCGGCGTCGCCGCGTCCAGGCGCGGGCCGTCGGAGGCGATGAGGACGTCGGCGCTCAGTGCCTCCCGGTGCGCCGCGACGAACTCGTCGAGGCCGGGCGAGCCGATCTCCTCGCCGGTCTCGAACAGGAACTTGAGGTTGAATCCGAGCGATCCCGTTTCGGCAAGGAGGAGCCTGAGCGCGGTCAGGTTGATCAGGTGCTGGCCCTTGTTGTCCGCGGAGCCGCGGCCGTACCAGCGCTCGCCGTCGGCGGTCAGGGTCCACGGATCCCGGCCCTCACTCCACCGGCCCTCGTGCCCGTCGACGACGTCGGCATGGCCGTAGCACAGGAGAGTGGGCAGTTCGGGGGACTCGATGCGGGTCCCGATCAGGAACGGGCCACCGACCGGGTCGGGGTTGGGATACGTCGCCACGGAACAGCCGAGCGCGCTCAGCGCCGGAGTCAGCACCTCGTCCAGGTATGCCTTGATGGCGACGCGGCCGCTCGGATGATCGCTCACGGTCGGATACCGGACGAGTTCGGCCAGCTCGGCGAAGAAGGCCCCCGAGTCGACGTGCTCCTGGGCTTTCGAGACCAGCTCTGCCGGAATCGCCACGGTGTCTCCCGTTCCGCTCGTCGAGTGTCGTTGAGGAGCGTATGCCGGTTTGCGTTCACCTACCGGCGGCCGGCGATTCGGTCAGGCCGCCGTCGTGTCGGACTGCAGGGCGGGGCCGAGCAGGAGCCCACCGTCCGCGACGAACTCCGAGCCCGTGACGAAAGCGGCGTCGGCCGAGGTGAGGTAGAGGAGGAGTGTGGTGATATCGGCCGGGGTTCCCATTCGTGGGATTGCGTACGGCTCGGGCGAGTAGAAGTCGGCGATGGGCGGCTGGCCGGCGATCGGTTCGTTGACCAACGGGGTGGAGATGACGCCGGGGTGGATGGAGTTGACCCGGATGCCGTCTCGACCCAGTTCCAGCGCGGCGGTCCTGGTGAGCCCGCGCAACGCCCACTTGCTGGCGACGTACGGCGCGTAGAGCGAAGTGCCGACGTGGGCCATCGTGGAGGCGATGTTGACGATCACTCCGCCGCCGTTGCGGCGCAGTGACGGGGTCACGGTCTTGATACCGAGAAACGTGCCGGTGAGGTTGACGTCGAGTATGCGGTCCCAGACCCGCCGTTCGACGGCCTCGATCGGCACCGCGGGGTTCTGGACGCCGGCGTTGTTGACCAGAACCGCGATCGGACCGAACCGGCGTTCGGTCTCGGTGACCGCCGCCGTCCAGGCGTCCTCGTCGGTGACGTCCAGGCGGACGAACAGTGCCCGCTCGCCGAGTTCAGCGGCGAGCTCCTTGCCCGGCCCTTCGGAGAGCGCGGCGATGACAACGTTCGCCCCCTCCTCGTGGTAGGCCCGAACGTGGCTGGCGCCCTGCCCGCCAGTGCCACCGGTGACGAGAACGGTCTGCTTGTCGAAGCGTCCCATGACGCGGTCCTCTCTGCGAAACAGTGGTGAGTCGAGTGACTCACCTCGCCAACACTACGGACCTGACAGGTGGTGAGTCAAGTGACTCGCCTCGCGTAGAGTGATGCCCATGACGACGGAGCCCTCGCCCTACCACCGGCGCGTCGCCGAGCAGAAGCGGGCGGCCATCATCGAGGCCGCCACCCGACTGTTCCTCGATGCCGGGTACGCCGGCGCCTCACTGGCCAAGGTCGCCGAGGCGGCAGGGGTGTCGAAGGCGACTTTGTTCAAGCAGTTCCCGACCAAGGCTGCGCTGTTCGACGCGATCGTGACGGAGTCCTGGGCGGCCGAGGACGACGGCGACCTCCGCCCACCGGCGGGCGACCTGCGGGCGGGCCTGACGGCGATCGGCCGCCGGTACGTCGCGCTCCTCACCCGACCCGGCATGGCGGCCCTCTTCCGCATCGTCATCGCCGAACTGCCGCGCTTCCCCGAGTTGGGCGAGGCCCACTTCGAGCACGGGAAGATGCCTTACTTCGACTCGGTACGCCGCTATCTCGACGCCGAGAACGCCCTGGGCACGGCCAAGCTGGACGACACCGAACTGGCAGCGACCCAGTTCCTCGGGATGATCTCCAACTACGTCTTCTGGCCCCGGATGCTGCTCGTCGACTGGTCCCCTGACGACGCATCGATGGCACACGTCGTGGACGAGGCCGTACTGATGATGGAAGCCAGATACGGCGCGGCGCGTGAAAGTGGATAAGCGGCCGGCCGGTCAGCGGATCAGCACCCCAGGGTTGAGAATCCCCGCCGGGTCGAGCGCGGTTTTGGCAGCGGTGAGCGCGGCCGCGAACGGGTCCGGGCGTTGCCTGTCGTACCAGGGGCGGTGATCGCGGCCGACGGCGTGGTGATGGGTGATCGTGCCGCCGTGGCCCGCGATCGCCTCGGAGACGGCGGCCTTGATCTCGTCCCACTGCGCGACCGTGCTCCCCCAGCGCCCGGCGGCGTAGATCCCGTAGTAGGGCGCGGGACCGTCGGGATAGACGTGGGTGAAGCGGCAGGTGACGACACCGGCGCCGCCGCACACCTCGTCGATCGCGGCGCGGGCCGCCGAGGTGATCGCGTCGTGGAACTCGTCGAAGGCGTCCCAGGTGCAGGCGGTCTCGAAGGTCTCCACGATGAGCGACCGGCGAGCCAGTGCGTCGCGCTGGTAGGGCATCCGGAGGAACGACGATCGCCACGTCGAGGCCGAGTCGCCTTGGGGCCGGGCGGAATCCTTGGTGCGTTTGGTCTTCACCGTCCCACCGTGGCCGACGGCCAGTTCCAGCGCGCGCTCCAGCCAGGTGTCGACCGGATGATCGGCGGATTCGAACGCGACCAGGAGCAGTCCCCCGCCCACGCTCGCGCCCGCGTTGATGAAGGCTTCGGCAGGGTCGAGAAGGCGGCAATTCGACGGGTGGAGCCCGGACTGCGCGATCGCGCGGGTGGCGGCGACCGCGTCTCCCTGCCGCTCGAAGGCGATCGACGCGGTGACCTGCCATACCGGCCGGTCCTGCAGGCGCATCCAGGCTTCGGTGATCACGCCGAGCGCGCCCTCGGAGCCGAGGAACATCCGGTCCGGCGAGGGGCCGGCGCCCGATCCCGGCAGACGCCGCGATTCACTGATCCCGGCCGGGGTGACGACGCGCAGCGACTCGGTGAGGTCGTCGATATGGGTGGCGAGCGTGGCGAAATGCCCGCCCGCGCGGGTGGCGAGCCAGCCGCCGAGCGTGGAATGCGCGAACGACTGCGGGAAGTGCCGCAGGGTCAGCCCCAGCGGGCGAAGACGGTCCTCCAGTGCGGGCCCGAAGATCCCGGCCTGGATCCGGGCCGCGCGGCTCACCGTGTCCACTTCGAGCACGGCGCCGAGACCGGCCAGGTCCATCGAGATCGCCGGGCCGTCGAACCGCGGCTCGACCCCGCCGACCACGGAACTGCCGCCACCGTAAGGAATCAGCGGGGTTCCGGAAGCCGTGCACCAGTCGAGGAGATCGACGACGTCCTGTTCGGTGCGCGGGCGGGCGACCAGATCCGGGACGTGGTCGAGCTGCCCGAGCAGATTGCGGACGACGTCACGGAAAGCCTTGCCCCGGGCGTGGGACAACCGGTCGGCAGGTTCGTCGCCGCACAACGCGGCGAGCGCCGCGGGCGGGCGGATCCGCGACGCCGGGACGTCGAGCTCCGAAGGTTCCGGCGGGGCGTGGTCGGTGAAGTCGTGCCCGGGCAACACGCCCGACGTGCGGGCGACCAGCGCGTCGGACTCTTCCTTGGACAGTTCGCCGTCAGTGGTGCCCCAGCCCCACCAGGACCGCTCTTCGGTCGGCATCGACGCCTCCCTTCGATCTGACTCGCTAGTAAGTTACTCAGCAGTCAGTTATCGTGTCAACGCATGGAGCACAGCACCGCCGGGCTGCTGCGAAAAGCCGCCCCGCAGGCACTTTTCCGCACCCCGGTGTCGTCGCGATGGAAACTGCCGGTGGATTTCTTCACCTACCATGTGATCAACCTCGACGAGCGGACTCAACTGCGACGGTGTTCCAGGACGTGTCGGTCGAGGTGACCCCTCGTGCGGAACCCGAGATCGACCCGATGGGCCGCGCCATGCGGGTGCCGCAGGGGTTCGCTGGACCGTGCGGGACGGCGCCGAGGAGATCGCCGAGCTCGACGGGACCGTGGACACTCCGCTGCGGTACAGGCACGGACGCGGCGACGTGGGCGCGTACTCGTTCGACGGGACTTTCCGGGGCCGGGCGCTCTCGGGGACCGAATACTTCGAATGGGTCGACTGCGAAGACCACTAACGTGTGCCGCCGTGGCCCCCGAGAAACTTCCGCTGATCTACCTCGACGTCGACGGCCCGCTCATCCCGTTCGGGCTGGAGCCCGCCCGCTATCCGATCTTCGGACCGGCGCCGCGGCATGACGAGAACCCGCTTCTCGGCAGGCTTGATCCGTCACAGGGCTCGCGTCTGAAAGCACTTCCCGGCGAGCTGGTCTGGGCCACGACCTGGCTGCAGGACGCCAACGACTCCCTCACCCCGAGGCTCGGCCTGCCCTGGCTGCCGGTCGTGGACTGGCCCGAGCCCTCCGGCACCGACGAGTTCGACGCCCGCATCGGTCTGCACTGGAAGACCCGCCCACTGCTGGAGCACGCCGAGGGCCGTCCGTTCGCCTGGGTCGACGACGAGATCACCGACGTCGACCGCGACTGGGTGTCCGGTCACCACTCCGGGCCCGCGCTCCTGCACCGGGTCGACCCTCGGTACGGCCTGACCGGCGCCGACTACCGCACGCTCGGCGAGTGGCTGCGGGAATCCCGCCCCGCCTGACACACCGGACAGCTCCGCCGCCCAGGACCGATTCGAGGCCTTCGACGCTTTACAACGTTGTATCAACGATGTAAAAACGTCCTGACGGCCAGCCGTGGCCCGGCTCACACCGGTTCCCACCGGCCACGGGGTCGTGGTTTCACGCCTGCACAGGTCCAGCGGGAGACGCACCTCCGCCGAGGTGGCCGCCCCCGGAGAAGGGTGTCGAGCAGATGCTGTCAACGTTGTCACCTCCCCGCCCCCGAGAAAAGCAGAGACGCTTCCGGAAGCCCCTGACCGCCGCGATGGCCTTGCTGGCCGCCTTGGCGTTGACGTCAGGCACCGCGACGGCCGCGGAGAGCGGCTGGAAGATGGGCAAGCCGCGCCTGACCACCCCGTGGACCGGCCAGGTGTCGCCGTCCAACGCGTTGCCCGAGTACCCGCGGCCGCAACTGGTGCGCGAGAACTGGCAGAACCTCAACGGGCTCTGGGAGTTCGCCGGCGCCTCGGCGGGCGAGGTCCCGCCGTTCGGCGAGAAGCTCGCCGAGAAGATCCTGGTCCCCTACCCCACTGAATCGGCGCTTTCGGGGATCCAGCGGCACGAGGACTACATGTGGTACCGCCGCACGTTCACCGTGCCCAAGAACTGGGGCGTGGGCAGGGACAACACCCTGCGGATCAACTTCGGCGCCGTCGACTACAAGGCGAAGGTCTGGGTCAACGGCAAGGAGGTGGCCGCGCATCAGGGCGGCTACGGCGCGTTCTCCGCGGACGTCACCTCGGCGCTGAAGCCCAAGGGAGAGCAGGAGATCATCGTCGGCGTCGAGGACCGCGCCGACGCGACCTGGCAGCCCGTCGGCAAGCAGCGTCTCGTCCCCGACCGCGGGATCTTCTACGAAGGCGCCTCGGGCATCTGGCAGACGGTGTGGATGGAACCGGTCGCGGCCAAGCACGTCGGCACGCTCGGCATGGTCCCCGACCTCAAGTCCTCGACGCTCAGGCTCACGGTCGACACCGGTGGCAGCTCCGGGCTGACCGTCGAGGCCGTGGTCCGCGACGGCCGGAAGGTGGTCAGCCGCAGCAAGGCGTCCGCTGCCGGGACACTCTCGCTGCCGGTGCCCAAGGCGAAACTCTGGTCGCCTGACTCGCCGTTCCTCTACGACCTGGACGTCGAGCTGAAGGACGGCCGCCGCACCGTCGACAAGGTGTCCTCCTACTTCGGCATGCGCGAGTACGGCACCACGAAGGGCGCCGACGGCAAACTCCGGTTCACCCTCAACGGCAAGATCTTCTTCCTGCAGTCCACTTTGGACCAGGGTTACTGGCCGGACGGCATCTACACCGCGCCGACCGACCAGGCGCTGCGCTTCGACCTCGAGCAGCACAAGGTCCTCGGCTTCAACACGGTCCGCAAGCACATCAAGACCGAACCCGATCGCTGGTACCACCACGCCGACAAGCTCGGCCTGCTCGTCTGGCAGGACATGCCGTCGATGCGCACCGGCGGGCGTCCGCCCGTCGACGCCCAGCGGCAGTTCAAGGTCGAGCTGAAGGAACTGGTGGAGCAGAAGAAGAACTGGACCTCGATCGTCGGCTACGTGCCGTTCAACGAGGGCTGGGCGGAGTGGTCGCGCGAGGAGACCGGGAAGGTCGCCGAAAGCGTCAAGGCCCAGGACCCGACCCGGCTGGTCAACGCGCACAGCGGGGTCAACTGCTGCGACTCGCTCGGCGACTCCGGCAAGGGTGACGTCCTCGACTGGCACGCCTACCCAGGCCCCGCGAAGCCGATGCCCGACGGCAAGCGGATCTCGATCGACGGCGAACACGGCGGCTACGGCCTCGAGGTCAAGGACCACATGTGGTTCGGCGAAGGCCACGCCTACGAGATGGTGAAGGACCAGGCGACCCTGAACAGCCGCTACGTCCAGAACCAGCGTGACGTGCTCTCCTCGGCGCAAAGCTGTGGGATCAGCGGCTCGATCTACACGCAGATCACCGACGTCGAGCACGAGGTCAACGGCTTCTTCACCTATGACAGGCAGGTGAAGAAGATGGACTTCGCGCAGGTGCGCGCGGTCAACCAGGCGATCATCCGCAACGCCGACGGCAGCGGCAGCGGCGCGCCCGACCCCGGCCCCGGCACCCCGGGGATCACCGGCGTGCACGCCTACAAGTTCAACGAGGGCAACGGATCCAGCGCCACGGACTCGGTCGGCACCGCGCACGCCACGCTGACCAACGCCCAATGGGCAGGCGGTGTCGAGGGCGGCGCGCTGGCCTTCGCGGGCAACGGCCAGGCCGACGCCGGGGCGAACCTCGTCAACACGGCGGGCAGCTACTCGGTCTCGGCGTGGGCGAAGCTGGACGAGACCGGTGGCGCGTTCCAGACCGTCGTCAGCCAGGACACCGGCCGCGACAGCGCGTTCTTCCTGCAGTACTCCGGGCAGGACCAGCGGTGGGCGATGAGCTTCGTCGGCCTCCGCGCCCTGTCGCCGGAGAAGCCGGAAGTCGGCAAGTGGTACCACCTGACCGGCGTCCGCGACGCCAAGTCGGGAACGTTGTCGCTCTACGTCGACGGCAAGAAGGTCGCCTCGCAGAACGCCTGCTCCGCCGCACCGAGCACCGGCCACACGGTGATCGGCCGCGGCCAGTACGGCGGCCAGCAGGTCGACTTCCTGCGCGGCGCGGTGGACGACGTCCGGTTCTACGACAGGCCGCTGTCCGACGCCGAGGTCGCGACGCTGGCGAAGCGCGACTGAGCCCGCTCACGCGGCGCCGGGGCCACTCCCGGCGCCGCGTGTTCGGCACGAAAGAAGATCCGTATTCCGCGCGAAACGAGAAGACTGGACGACGAATTCCGTGATCGTCCGCGTGGAGGGATCGAGTTGAAGGTCATCGCCATCGAAGAGCATTTCACCCATCCGACCTTGTACAACGAGGAAGGCGAGGGTGAACTGGGCGATCACCCGATCATGGTGGGCATCCGGAAGAAGCTCCGTGACCTCGGACGCGGCCGGATCGCGGACATGAACGCGGCGGGCATCGACGTCCAGGTCCTGTCTCACGCCGTCCCCGGCGCGGAGGCGCTGAAGCCCGAGGAAGCGCACCGGGCCGGCCAGGCGAACGACGCGCTGGCCGACGCGATCTCCCACCATCCCGACCGATTCGCCGGTTTCGCCGCTCTGCCGCTGCAAGCCCCGGACGCCGCGGCCGACGAACTCCGCCGCGCCGTCGAGGAACTCGGGCTGAAGGGCGCGATGCTCAACGGCCTCACCACGGGCCGTTTTCTCGACGACGCGGCGTTCCAGCCGGTGCTCGCCGCCGCCGAATCGCTCCGGGTCCCGCTCTACCTGCATCCGGCGCTACCGCCGAAACCCGTGCTGGACGCCTACTTCTCGGGCCTGTCCGACCTCCAGGCCGACAACCTCGCCACGGCGGCCTGGGGCTGGCATTCGGAGACGGCGGTGCACCTGTTGCGGCTGATCGTCTCCGGTGTCCTCGACGAGTACCCGGACCTGCAGATCATCATCGGCCACATGGGCGAGATGATCCCGTTCGCGCTTTCGCGGATCGACGTCGTGCTGACACCGATCAACGAGCAGCTTCGCCAGCCTGTCGCGGACTACTTCAAGACCAACGTGCACATCACCACCAGCGGCTACGCGACCTTCCCGCCGCTGCAGTGCGCGCTGGCCGTGCTCGGGGCCGACCGGATCATCTTCTCGGTCGATCACCCGTACACCCCGAACGAGCCCATGGTGAACCTGCTCAAGACCGCGCCGATCGACGAAGCGGACCGCGAGAAGATCGCGCACGGGAACGTCGAAAAGCTCCTGAAGCTCAAGTAAGTGCCATTGTTACGCGGGCGAGGCCTTCACTACCTTCGTGATCGTCACTCTCGCCCCATACGCACCCGCTCCACCCACTCCCGCAGGACGTCGCCGAGCACGGGCAGCGGAATCTGCCCGTGCCTCAGCACGACGTCGTGGAAGTCACGGATGTCGAAGGCCTCGCCCAGGCGTTCCTCGGCAAGGGCGCGCAGACGCTGGATCTCCAGCCTGCCCGTCATGTACGACAGGGCCTGGCCGGGCCACTCGATATAGCGATCGGTCTCGGACCGCACCTCGACGTCGCTGAGCACGCAGTGCTCGGTGAGGTAGTCGACGCATTGCTGCCTGGTCCAGCCCAGGGCGTGCAGCCCGGTGTCGACGACGAGCCGTGCCGCGCGCAAGGAGTCCTCCGCGACCATGCCCAGCCGCATGACGTCGTCGGAGTACAGGCCCATTTCGTCGGCGAGCCGTTCGGTGTAGAGCGCCCAGCCTTCGTCGAACGCCGAGAGCGGGACGAGCTTGCGCAGCCGCGGCACTCCTTCGAGTTCGAAAGACACACAAGCCTGGAAGTGGTGTCCTGGAACGGCTTCGTGGAAGGCGACGGACTCGGCGATGAACCGGAACCGCTCGGTCACCTGGTAGGCGTTGGTGGAGTAGACGCCGGGACGGCTGCCGTCGGCCGAGGGCGGCATGTAGTACGCCTGGGCGGCGGACGGGCCATCCGCTTCCGGCACCGCACGGACGACGCATTCGGCGGACGGCACCCGGCGGAACCAGCCGGGAGCGGCGGCCGTCGCCCGCGCGACCGCTTCCGTCGCCGTCGTGATCATCTCGTCCGCGTCTCGCCAGCGCAGCGACGGATCGGTGCGCAGCCGCCGCCGGACCGCGACGGGGTCGTCCTCGCCGAACACGGCGGCGCCGAGGCGTCGGTACTCCTCGTCGAGCGCCTGGCCTATTTCGAGGCCGATCCGGTGTAGCTCCTCCGCGGAGACCCCGGTGGTGGTGTGCGTCTTGACCAGACCCGCGTAGCTTTCCTTGCCGCCCTCCAGCCGGCAAAGACCCGGCTTGTCGTCGGGGCGGCCGTGTCCGGCGATCTCGCGGGCGAGCGTCTCGCGGTAGGCGACGAGCGCCGGCCGCACCTTTTCGGTGAACAGCCGCTCCCGCCGCGCCGTGCGGTCTCCGGTCAGGGCCGGGACGACCAGCGGGTTGGGTTCAGCGGCCAGGAACCGGTCGAGGTAGTCGACGGCGTTGCGCACCGCACGTTCCACCGGGGTCCGGCCTGCCTCGATCCCAGCGCGATGGCGGTCGGCGAGAGCCGCGAAGAACTCCGGGAACGCTGAAAGCCTCGCCAGGTAGTCCTCCTCCGCCTGCTCCCCGGACGGTGCCAGCTGCGGAAGCCAGGACAGTGCCCCGATGCCTTCGGCGGCCATCGGGTCGGCGAGGATGAACTCGCTCAACCGTGCGTCCAGCCTGGTCAGGAGCGATTCCGCGTGGTGGGCGACGACGCCGAGCGTGATCCGGTCCGGATCCGTGGAGCGGGCGGCGTGTCCGGCGATCCGGACAGCCCGTTCCCTCAGCCGGGCGTCACCGGCCTCGGAGACGTCCCGCAACTCGTGATCGTGCCCGGCGATATTGTCGAAGGTCGCCATCAACGGCATCTCGGTCGCGAGTACGTCGAGGAGTTCGTCGGCCAGCTCCGCCGCTGTCGGCTCATCACTCATACCTGACAACTACCAGACCGGATCCGTTTCCCGCTGCCGATTTTCCGTTATCCGACCAGGCCTACCACCCATTCGGCCGGTCCGGTGCACGCGTTCGCGACGGCGGTTCGTGTCCACTGTGGATCGCCTCCACCCACCTGAGGCGTACACCACAACCTCGACATAGTCGGACTTCCTACTTTATGGTGTCCACAGGTCTGCGGTGCAGGGAAGCCGGTGAGAATCCGGTGCGGTCCCGCCACTGTGACCGGGGAGCGGCGCTCCCGTAGAGAAGGCCACTGGCGCGAGCCGGGAAGGCCGGAGCCGCCGCGGATCCGGGAGCCAGGATACCGGCCGCAGATGTCCACGTTCGTCCACGAGGATGGAGCTGAACGCATGCGGATTCTTCCTGCCTGCGCGAAAGTCGCCGACCCGCCACCACCCCGGCGGTAAGTCGTCCGTACTCCCCTGCCCGGCCACCGATCGTGGCCTCGGGCGGCTTCGTCCTGCGTACTTTCGGAAAGGGCATCCATGAGCACCGAACTCAGTCACTTCGTCGGCGGCAAGCCGGTACCGGGGACTTCCGGCCGCTTCGCCGACGTCTTCGATCCCAGCAGCGGCGCCGTCCAGGCCCGTGTCCCGCTCGCGTCGGCCGCCGAGGTCGCCTCCGTGGTCACCGACGCCGCTCAGGCCCAGCTCGAATGGGCGCGCTGGAACCCGCAGCGGCGCGCCCGGGTCCTCATGAAGTTCGTCGACCTCGTCCGCGCCGAGGAAGACTCCCTCGCCCGGCTGCTCTCCTCCGAACACGGCAAGACCGTGCCCGACGCGCGCGGTGACATCCAGCGCGGTCTCGAAGTGGTCGAGTTCGCCATCGGCATCCCGCACCTGCTCAAGGGCGAGTACAGCGACAGCGCGGGCACCGGCATCGACGTCTACTCGATGCGGCAGCCGCTCGGCGTGGTCGCCGGGATCACCCCGTTCAACTTCCCCGCGATGATCCCGCTGTGGAAGGCCGCCCCGGCGATCGCCTGCGGGAACGCGTTCGTGCTCAAGCCCTCCGAACGCGACCCGTCGGTCCCGCTGCGGCTGGCCGAACTCTTCCTCGAAGCCGGTCTGCCGCCGGGCGTGTTCAACGTGGTCAACGGCGACAAGGAAGCCGTCGACGCGCTGCTCACCGATCCCCGTGTCGAGGCTGTCGGCTTCGTCGGCTCCTCGTCGATCGCCGAGTACATCTACACCACCGCGGCCGCGCACGGGAAGCGCGCACAGTGCTTCGGTGGCGCCAAGAACCACATGATCGTGATGCCGGACGCCGATCTCGACCAGGTCGTCGACGCGCTGATCGGCGCCGGCTACGGTTCCGCGGGCGAGCGCTGCATGGCGATCTCGGTCGCCGTCCCGGTCGGTGAGGCCACCGCCGACGCGCTGGCCGCCCGGCTGACCGAGCGAGTCAAGACGCTGAAGATCGGCGCCTCGCTCGACGAGACCGCCGACTTCGGGCCGCTGGTGACCGCCGAAGCCGTCCAGCGGGTGCGCGACTACATCGACATCGGCATCGCCGAGGGGGCGAAACTGCTCGTCGACGGTCGCGAGACCACTGTGGATGGTCACGAGAACGGCTTCTTCCTCGGCGGCTGCCTGTTCGACCACGTCACCTCCGACATGCGCATCTATCGCGAGGAGATATTCGGCCCGGTGCTGTCGATCGTGCGCGCGGCCGACTACGAGGAGGCGCTGCGGCTGCCCAGCGAACACGAGTACGGCAACGGCGTCGCGATCTTCACCCGCGACGGTGACACCGCCCGCGACTTCACCTCGCGGGTGAACACCGGCATGGTCGGGGTCAACGTGCCCATCCCGGTCCCGATCGCCTATCACACCTTCGGCGGCTGGAAGCGTTCCGGTTTCGGCGACCTCAACCAGCACGGGCCGGACTCGATCCGCTTCTACACCAAGACCAAGACGGTCACCTCGCGCTGGCCATCCGGCACCAAGGAAGGCGCCTCCTTCGTCATCCCGACGATGAGCTGAGGCCGCGATGAGACTGACCGACGAACAGCGAGCCCTGCGCGAGACCGCGGCGGAATTCGCCGCGGAACACCTCGCGCCGCACGCGATCGAATGGGACCAGGCCAAGCATTTCCCGGTCGACGTCCTGCGCAAGGCCGCCCAGCTGGGCATGGGCGGCGTCTACCTGCCCGAAGACCTCGGCGGCTCCGCGCTCGGGC
Organism: Amycolatopsis sp. NPDC102522; assembly: GCF_055584485.1. Taxonomy (NCBI): domain Bacteria; kingdom Bacillati; phylum Actinomycetota; class Actinomycetes; order Pseudonocardiales; family Pseudonocardiaceae; genus Amycolatopsis; species Amycolatopsis sp. NPDC102522. The sequence continues at coordinate 219,065 of NZ_JBVJLY010000006.1, forward strand.
GGCTCGACGGCGTCCTCGTCTTCGAGGCACTCGCCACCGGCTGCCCGTCGCTGGCCGCGTACATCTCCATCCACAACATGGTCGCGACCATGATCGACAAGTTCGGCGACGACGTGCAGCGTCACCGATACCTGCCTCGAATGTCCACCATGGACACTTTCGGCAGCTACTGCCTCACCGAACCGGACGCGGGTTCCGACGCGGCGGCGCTCTCCACCCGCGCCCGCCGCGAGGGCGACGAGTACGTGCTCGACGGGGTCAAGCAGTTCATCTCCGGTGCGGGCACCTCGGACGTCCACGTCGTACTCGCCCGCACCGGCGGACCCGGCGCGCGCGGGATCTCGGCGTTCATCGTCGAACGGGACACGGCCGGTGTTTCTTTCGGCCCCAACGAGATCAAGATGGGCTGGAACGCCCAGCCCACCCGGCAGGTCATCTTCGAGGGCGCCCGCGTTCCCGCTTCCGCGTTGCTCGGCGGCGAAGGCAACGGGTTCCGCGTCGCGATGTCCGCATTGGACGGTGGCAGGCTCAACATCTCGGCTTGCTCCCTCGGTGGAGCCGAAGCCGCGCTCGGCATGGCCGTCCGGCATCTCTCGGAGCGTTCGGCGTTCGGCGAGAAACTGTCCGAGAAGCAGGCGTTGCAGTTCCGGCTGGCCGACATGCGCACCGATCTCGAAGCCGCCCGCACCCTGCTCTGGCGGGCCGCGGACGCGCTCGACCACGGTGAGGACACCGCGACCCAGCTTTCGGCGATGGCCAAACGCTTCTGCACCGACACCGGGTTCGAGGTGGCCAACCAGGCACTGCAGCTGCACGGCGGCTACGGCTACCTCGCCGAGTACGGGCTGGAGAAGATCGTCCGCGATCTGCGGGTGCATCAGATCCTCGAAGGGACCAATGAAATCATGCGCGTGATCATCTCGCGCCGGATGCTGCAGGAGGCCTCGTGAACGACGTCCAATTCCTCGTCCACAGTGGAATCGGCCGGATCACGCTGAACCGGCCGCGTGCGCTGAACTCGCTGAACCACGACATGGTCCTCGCCATGCTCGACCACCTCGAAGCCTGGCGTTCCGACCCGGGCGTCCGCGCCGTGCTGATCGACGGCGCCGGCGATCGCGGGCTCTGCGCGGGCGGCGACATCCGCGCCATCTACGACGACGCCCGCACCGGCGGCACCGCCTCTCTGCGGTTCTGGGCCGACGAATACCGGCTGAACGCGCTGATCTCGCGCTACCCCAAGCCGTATCTCGCGCTCATGGACGGGCTCGTCATGGGCGGCGGGGTCGGCGTCTCCGCGCACGGCAGCCACCGGATCGTCACCGAACGCTCCCGCGTCGGCATGCCCGAGACCGGCATCGGTTTCGTCCCCGACGTCGGCGGCACGTTTCTGCTGTCGCGTGCGCCCGGTGAACTCGGGACGCATATCGCGCTCACCGCCGGGTCGATCTCGGGCGCCGACGCGATCCACTGTGGACTCGCCGATCACTTCGTTTCCAGCGAGAAGATCCCGGACCTGCTCGACGCGCTCGCGTCACGGACCCCGGACACCGCGCTGGAGCTGATCGCCGAACCCGCGCCGCCGAGCACGCTGGCCAAGGACGCCGACTGGATCGACCAGTGCTACGCGGCCGACACCGTCGAGGAGATCCTGACCAGGCTCCACGCCGGTGGCGACGTCGCCGCCACCGCCGCCAAGGAGATCGAGGCGAAGTCGCCGACCTCGCTGAAGGTGACCCTGCGGGCACTCCGGTCCGCGGCCGCGATGCCCGACCTGGAAACCGTGCTGGCGCAGGAGTTCCGGATCTCGACCCGCGCGCTCTCCTCCGCCGAGTTCGCCGAGGGCATCCGGGCGCAAATCATCGATAAGGACCGCTCCCCGAAGTGGTCCCCCGCCGTCCTGTCCGAAGTGGACGAAAAGATCGTCGACGCCTATTTCGCCGATCTTGGTGACGCCGAATGGAACGGGGTGGCCCGATGACGATCGCCTTCCTCGGCCTGGGCAACATGGGCGGTCCGATGGCCGCCAACCTCGTCAAGTCCGGCGAGACCGTCCACGGCTACGACCCGGCGCCCGGCACACGATCCGACGGCGTGGCCAGGTTCGACAGCGCGGGCGCGGCCGTCGCGGCGGCGGACGTCGTCATCACGATGCTGCCCAGCGGCCGGCACGTCCTCGACTGCTACCGGGAGATCCTGCCGTCCGCGCGGCCCGGGACCCTGTTCGTCGACTGCTCCACCATCGACGTCGCCGACGCGCGGCAAGCCGCCGGACTGGTCCTGGAGGCGGGTCACCGCGCCGTCGACGCCCCGGTGTCCGGCGGTGTGGTCGGTGCCGAAGCCGGAACGCTGACCTTCATGGTCGGCGGCGACTCGCAGGCGTTCGTCACCGCGGAGCCGTTCCTGGCCATCATGGGCGCCCGGGCGATCCACTGTGGATCCTCCGGCGCCGGTCAGGCGGCGAAGATCTGCAACAACATGATCCTCGGCGTCTCGATGATCGCCGTCTCGGAGGCCTTCGCGCTCGGCGAGGAACTCGGCCTCACCCCGCAGGCGCTGTTCGACGTCGCCTCGACCGCATCCGGGCAGTGCTGGGCGCTGACCACCAACTGCCCGGTGCCCGGCCCCGTCCCGGCCAGCCCCGCCAACCGGGACTACACCGGCGGGTTCGCCAGCGGCCTGATGCTGAAGGACCTGCGCCTGGCCGAATCCGCGGCCAGAGACAACGACGTCGCCACCCTGCTCGGCACGAGGGCCGCGGAACTCTACGCGGCGTTCGTCGAACGGGACGGCCCCGGCCGGGACTTCTCCGCCATCATCACCGCCGTCCGCGACGGCCTCCTCACCAAGGAAATCACCGCATGAGCGAATACGAGACCATCACCGTCGAGCGGGCGGGCGACCGCGTCGCCCTGATCACCCTCAACCGGCCCAAGGCGCTCAACGCATTGAACCTGCAGGCCATGCGGGACATCACCGGGGCGGCGGGCGAACTCGGCCAGGATCCCGACGTCGGCGCGATCGTGCTCACCGGCTCCGCCAAGGCCTTCGCGGCGGGCGCGGACATCAAGGAGATGCAGCCGCAGTCGTTCAGCGACGTCTACGCGGCCGACTGGTTCGCCGGCTGGGACGCGCTTTCGCGGGTCCGTGTCCCGCTGATCGCCGCGGTCTCCGGGTACGCCCTCGGCGGCGGCTGCGAACTGGCCATGATGTGCGACGTCCTGATCGCGGCCGAGAACGCCAAGTTCGGCCAGCCGGAGATCACCCTCGGCGTCATCCCCGGCATGGGCGGTTCCCAGCGGCTCACCCGCGCGATCGGCAAGGCCAAGGCGATGGACCTGTGCCTCACCGGCCGCATGATCGACGCCGCCGAAGCCGAGCGGTCAGGGCTCGTCTCCCGTGTCGTCCCGACGGAAAGCCTGCTCGACGACGCTCTCGCCGTGGCGGCGAAGATCGCGAGCATGTCGCGTCCCGCCGCGATGATGGTCAAGGAAGCCGTGAACCAGGCCTTCGAGTCCGGTCTTGCCGACGGGCTCCGGTTCGAACGGCGCCTGTTCCACGGCACCTTCGCCACCCAGGACCAGAAGGAGGGCATGGCCGCGTTCACCGAGAAGCGCGAGCCGAAGTTCCTTCACTCCTGACCGGTGAGCGACCGGTAGAGCGGTCGCAGCAGGGCGGTGACCGATTTTCCGTCCACTGTGGACTTCAGTGGCGGGACCTCGTCGAGCAGTCCCAGCGGGTCACCGGCCGGCGGTCGTCGCGTGTTCGTGACGTCCCCGGCCGGGCCCCAGCCGAAGAAGTCGTCCATGACCTCGTCGAGGCCGGGCGCCTCGTCTTCCGCCGCCGGAGCCGTCACGCGGGCGCCCGCCTGCCGTCCGATCTCTTCGAGCAGCGTCGCACGATCGCGCCCGCGGAGGGCGAAGATGGCGAACGGGTCCGCTTCCTCCTCGAGCGCGATCAGCCCCGCGACGAGGTGATCGCACGGGACGCGCGTGCCCGGGCAGGTGCAGTCCAGCGACAGTTCCCACGCCGCCTCGGGAAACAGCGGCACCTGCTCGGCGGCGAAGAAGCGTTCGATGTCGTCCGGGATCCGCCCGTCGAGCAGGGCCGTCGTCGTGGCTTCGTCGGCGACGACGGCGGCGATGACCGCCGTCCACACCTGCTTGCCGAACGTCGGCAGACCGATGCGGACCTCGTAGAACCGTTGCCGTGTCACCCGCACCTGGGCGACGGCGGCACCGGGACCGATCGTCAGGGTGTCGACCCGGCAGGGCGGGACCAGTCCTTTGTGGACGCCGAGGTCGTCGAGTGCCCGGCGGAATCCCTCAGTCATCGGCAGCCTCCCGTCCCAGTGCGAAGACCTCGCGCAACGAGCCGGTGGACAGCTCCGTCAGCCAGTCTTCCCCGTCGGTGACGACGAGGTCGGCGAGCGCTTCCTTCTTGGTGATGACGGCGTCGATCCGTTCCTCGATGGTGCCGGGACAGACGAACTTCCGCACCTGGACACTGTTCCGCTGGCCGATGCGGAAGGCACGGTCGGTGGCCTGTTCCTCGACCGCCGGATTCCACCACCGGTCGAGATGCAGGACGTGGGTGGCGGCGGTGAGCGTCAGCCCCGCTCCCCCGGTCTTCAGCGACGCGAACAGGATCGACGGGCCTTCGCCCGACTGGAAGTGCTCGACGATCGAGTCACGGCGCCGCTGCGACAACCCGCCGTGCAGGAAGGCGATCTTCACGTTCAACCTGCTCGAAAGATGCGGCACGAGCAGGTGCCCGAACTCGGCGAACTGGGTGAAGCACAGCGCGCGGTCGCCCGAGTCGAGGATCTCCGCCAGGAGTTCTTCGAGCCGGTTGACCTTGCCGGACCGGGTTCCGATCGGCGAACCGTCGTGCAGCAGATGCGCGGGGTGGTTGCAGATCTGCTTGAGCTTCGTGATCGCCGCGAGAATGTTGCCGCGTCGTTTGACACCGGCGCTGTCGGCGATCTTGGTCATCATCTCGTCGACGGTCGCGCGGTACAGCGTCACCTGTTCGCGGGTGAGGCGGTATTCCTGGAGGATCTCGATCTTCTCGGGCAGGTCCGCGAGCACGGTGGGATCGGTTTTGAGGCGCCGCAACAGGAACGGCCGGGTGAGCCGGCGCAGCTCGGTGGCCGCGGTGAGGTCGCCCCGGCGTTCGATGGGCACCTCGAACCGCTCACGGAACTCCTGCCTGCCACCGAGGACGCCAGGGTTGAGCAGATCCGAAAGCGACCACAGGTCGGCGAGCCGGTTTTCCACCGGGGTCCCGGTCAGGGCGATCCGGTGGCCGGCGGGGATCCGGCGCAGGGCCTGCGCCGGACCGGTGTTCTGGTTCTTGACCGCCTGCGCCTCGTCGAGCACGAGCCGGTGCCACCGGATACCCGCGAGTTCGTCGACGTCGCGGGCGGCGGTCGAGTAGGTGGTGACGACGAGGTCCGCGCCCTCGACGCGCGCGTGACCACGATCGGCACCGTGATGGATGTGCACGCGCAGCTCCGGCGCGAACTTGGCCGCTTCACGCTGCCACGTCCCGAGCAGCGACATCGGACAGACGAGCAGCGTCGGCTCCCTGTCCTCCTGTGCCCGCTCGATCGCTTCCAGCGCGAGCAGCTGGACGGTCTTGCCGAGCCCCATGTCGTCGGCGAGGCAGGCACCGAGCCCGATCGACGTCATGAACGAAAGCCAGGCGACGCCGCGGCTCTGGTACGGCCGCAGGGTCGCGAGGAACGTCGGCGGCGGCTCGACCGGCTCGATGGTGCGCTGGACACGCCCGGCGAGGAAGTCGTCGATCCAGCCGTCGGTCGTGACCTCGGTGACCGGCAGGGGCGCTTCGAAGCCTCCGTGGAGCAAGGCCAGCAGGTCCGCCGGGGTGGGCAGCGGCGGCTTCTCACGGTCCGCGTCGCGGCGGAGGTATTCGAGACCGGCGCGCAGCAGTTCGGGATCCACGCTCACCCACCGGCCGCGAAGCCGCACCAGCGACGACTTCGCGGCGGCGAGCCCGGCGAGTTCCACGTCGGTCAGGGCGTCCTCCCCGACAGCGAGCGCCCAGCGGTAGGAAGCGAGCTGGTGACGGCCCAGCCGGTGCACGGCGGCCTGGTCGACGGGCGCACCGCGGACCGACAGCTTGAGCGCGAGCTTCCGCCTGCCGCCCCAGCTCGCCGGGAGCTGGACGTCGAATCCGGCCGCGACCAGCTGTTCGGCGCCGCCGTCGAGGAACTCCACGGTTTCGGCGACGGTCAGGTCGTAGATGCCCGGCTTCTCGGCCTCGACCGCCGGGCCGAGCATCGGCAGCACTCCCGCGGCTCGCTCCAGCTCGGCGGTGAAGAGGCCTTCGGGGTCGGTGAACTTCGCGCCCGCGCTGCCGGACCAGACGTCCTCGGCCGGGAGCAGGAGACTGGGATCGGCTGCGGAACGCAGGAGGAAACGCAGCTGCCACTTGGTTCCGTCGCCGGTCTGGTCGTCCGGGTCGTCGGCAGGACCGTACAGCGTGGGAACCTCGTCGAGTCTGAGGCAGACCGTGCCTTCGGTGAGGTCGGTGTCGCCGACCTCGTCCCACGCCGCGATGCCTTCGGCGACGATCCCCATCCGCCCCGGCGCTTGACTGATCCGGTCGTCGGCGCTCTTCAGCGCGTGGAACCACGCCCCGAACGGCCCTTCACGCCCGTCGCTTTCGATCGCGTGGCCTGCGGCGGCCAGGCGATCGCGGACGGCGGCGTCGACCAGCGTGTGGAGCGCGTCGGTGACGAGCGCCGACGGATCCGGTCCGGGGTGTTCGGCCCTGCCGACCGGCGGGGTGGCCGCGATCAGCGCCCGGAGCGCGACAGCGTCGCCGCCCCGGGCCACCGGCCGCCAGCGCGCTCGCGCCACGATCTCGTTCCGCACGAGCGTCGGGAGCACCCGGCCGCGGCGCACCAGGTCGTCCGCCAGCCGGACGACCGCGCGGAGATGACGGACAGAGGTGCCGTAGCTGACCGTGTCGGCCAGGTCGCCCAGCTCGGAGGGGTCGATCAGGAGCGCCGGTACCGACCAGGGTTCCAGCGTCAGTTCCTGCTGCGGGCGGCCGCGCGAGCCCAGCTCGGGCGAGGCGACCGGACCGCCGCGCCTCGACGGCAGCAGCAGGACGGCCGATGCCGGCTTGCCGGGGTGCAGCGCGGTCAGATCCGCGACCGACGCGGCGAACGGATGCGGCCGGGCGGCGCTCGACGGCCGCATCGACGTCGTCGCCGGGCGGTCGCCGTGTTCACCCCACAGCACGATCCCGCGGCCTCGGGACCACAGTCCGTGCACGACGAGTGGCGACATGATCCCCCTTCCGCGGTCTGGTCCCTCCAGCATGCCCGGGGCCGATCAGCGTCCGGTCAGCGAGGGTCACACCATCGTGTAGCTAGGCGGCGATCGCCCGCTCTTCTAGCCTGAGGAGCTAGTCCCCACACGGAAGCGACCATTCGATGACCGACGGAGAAGCACGCGCCGGCGTGCTGTCCAAACGCGCGCTGGTGATCGCTTCACACGCCGTGGAAAGAGCCGCACTCGCCGAAGGCACCGACGAGAACATGGTCGTTCTCGCGCTCTTCCAGCGCCTGCCCTACTTCGAACGGGAACGCGAGGTCTACGCCAGGATCGCCCGGCGCGCGGCCGTGACCGTCGTCGGCATGGTCGACTCCGGGCGCCCCGATCTGCCGCACGGCGTGACCCCGGTGCTGCTGCGCTCCGACGAGAACCTCGCCCGCGAGTGGTCGGTCGCGGTGCTCACCCCGACCTTCGGGGGCTCGGTCGTCGCCCAGGACCTCGACGACGTCGACCCGTCGGCGACGTCCGTCGAAGCGGCACGGCGGTTCCAGGGCCGCTGGGGTTTCCGCCGCGACGAGGCGTACGCCGAGGTCGTCCGGCTGCGCGACGCGCTCGGCGATCGCCTTCCGCCCACCGCGCGGATCAAGATCGACGAGGTCCTGAAGAGTGTGACGACCCCCGCCGCGGCGCCGGTGGAGAACCGCGCGGAAGCGGCTTTGCGCCATCTCGCCGGGCGGCTGGAGCGGCGGGCGCCGTCGAAGCCGGAGGAACCGGCCCTCGCGACCGATCCCGACACCGGGCTGGCGACCATGGCCGGGATCTCGGGCTGGCTGGGCGCGTCGACAGACACCGTCCCGCTCGGCCTGATCCTGATCACCGTCGACGACCTCGACGAGGTCGGGCGGCGCCACGGCAACCGGGTCAAGATGCACACCGAACAGAACATCGCGGATCTGATCCGCGAGGATCTCCGCCCGCTCGACCGGGCGGTCCGGCTCGGCAACGCCGAATTCCTGCTCGTCCAGCCCGCGCTCGAATCGGCCGACCTGACCGAACGCAGCCTGCGCCTCGAACGGCGGCTCGGCGCGCTCCACACCACTTACCCGTTCGTGGATCTGCATCCGCGGACGACGACCATGCTCACCCGGAAGCGGCCGCTGCCCGTGAATTCCCTGCGTTCGCAGCTGAAGAAGGTGCCGACCTCGGCGCTGTGGCCGCCCAGTCACGGCATGCTCCCGACGCCGAACGGCAACGGGTCGCCCTGGTTCCGCTGATACGGTCTCTCCGGTGAAAACCGTCCTGGACGCGATCGATCCGCGCACGGCGCTGACGATCCTCGGCCCTTCGAAAGCCAAGATCCGTGGCGGTGACGCGTCCGGGGAAGCCGGCGCGGTCTGGCCGGAGCAGATGCTTCGCGCACGGGACGACGTCCTGGCCCGGTCCAAGGTCGACAGTGGCGGGCTGCGGCCCGCCTGGCTCCGTTACAACGGAAACTTCTACCGGAACGTCGGCAGTGCACTGGGCGAAGCCGCCGGGAGCGGACGCCTGCTGATCCTCAGCGGCGGCTACGGACTCCTGCGCGCGGACGAGCCGATCCCCTACTACGACCGGAAACTCAGGCTCGGCGACTGGCCGTCCGGCGTGCTCGAAGACGCCGTCATCGAAGAAGCCCGCCGGATCGGCGCGACGAAGGTGGTCACGTTCGTGTCCGCGAGCGCCGACTACGCGAAGCTGGTCCGGCGGATCCCTTGGAGCTCCACGGAGATCGAGGGCGTGCTGGCGACGATCGACTTCCACGGCGGCGGGGCGCAGGTCGAGGTGCCGCGGCGGCTGGCTCAGGCTTTCGGCGCGTGGTGGCACCGGTCGCCGTCGGACTACCCGCCGGGCCTGGTCGTGGAGAAGCTGGGATGAGGGACACGGATCTCGCCGAGTTCTACACCCTGCTCGATCGGCTCGGCACTCCTCGGCGGCTGCGTGAGGCGACCGGCCGGGATGGCTGGCCGAGTCACGGCGTCTACTTCTTCTTCGAGGACGGCGAACTGCGCGCCGACGGCACACCGAGGGTGGTCCGCGTCGGCACCCACGGCCTCAGCGCCACCAGCCGGACGAAGTTATGGCAGCGCCTCGCGCAGCATCGCGGGACGCTGAAGGGCGGCGGAAACCATCGTGCGTCGATCTTCCGACGCCACATCGGGACAGCGTTGATCAGGCGCGATCACGCATCCGAACCCTTGCTGACCGCGTGGACCGCGCGGCCTCGGCTTCCGGAATGGGCCGCTGCCGAGTCCGAGATCGAACGCGAAGTCAGCGACCACCTGGGCAGGATGCCGTTTCTCTGGCTCGCGGTCCCCGCCGCCGATCTGCGCGCCCACCTCGAACGGAACAGCATCGCGTTGCTCTCCAACCTCCGCGGGGCCCCCGATCGGCCGAGTTCCACCTGGCTCGGCCATCATGCGCTCAGCGGCAAGGTCCGAGACTCGGGACTGTGGAACGTGAACCACGTCGATCAGGATTACGACCCCGGCTTCCTCACCTCGCTCCAGGGACTCATCTGACTATTAAAATACAGGTCTGCACTGTATCTTAATGAGGTGACTTCAGAAGACCGCGCGCCCGGCAGGCCGCGCAGCAGGGAAGCGGACGCGGCGATTCTCGAGGCCGCGCTCGAGTTGCTGATCGAATCCGGCGCCACCGCGGCCAGCATCGAACAGGTGGCGCGCCGTGCCGGAGTCACCCGCGCGACCGTGTACCGCCGTTTCCCGGACAAGACCCGCCTCTTGATCGCCGCACTCGAAGCCGCCTACGGCGATCCCCCGCCGATCCCGGAAATCGCCGACGTCGAGCAGTTGCTGAAAGGCTGGGCCACCGTCGTCGCCGATCCGCGGCAACGCCGTCTCCTCCGCCGTGTCTACGGCGCGATCGAGGACCTGCCGGAGCTCGCCAAGGCGTATCAGGACCTGTTCGGCCGGGATCGGGATCAGGCCCGGCGGGACGTGTTCGCCCGCGCCCGCGACAGCGGGCACCTCCCCGCGGACGTCGACCTGGAAGTCCTGCTCGACCTGCTCACCGGCGCGATCTGGCAGCACCTGGCCACTCGCCCGGACACCTGCACGCCGGTGGAGACCGAGGACTTCCTCCGCGCCGTGCTCCGCCAAGTCGGCTATCGGCCGCACCCAGAGGAAGGAACAGTGCCATGACCACGGCGAGCCCAGAAGCACAGCGGCGAACCCGGGCGTTCGCCCGCGTGATCGGCCCCTATGTCGCCACGTTCACCACCATTTACGCGATCCGCCTGCCTGAGCTCCAGAGTCTCACCGGCGATCTGTTCGGCCAGCCCGGCCTGATGTTGTTGCTGGGCGCGATGATGCTCGCGGCGGGGCTCGTCATCATCGGCGGACATCGCAGCTGGCGCGGGCCTCTCGCGGTCACCGTGTCGCTGTTCGGCTGGTTCGTCGCCATCCGCGGCTTCCTGCTCATCGCGACGCCCGCGACGATCCGGTCCGGGGTCGACGCGACCATGCTCTCCCCCGTCGCGATGACCGCCGCCCGCGTCTTCTTCGGAGCTCTGGCCGTGATGGGTCTGCTGCTGACCTACGCCGGCTGGTTCGCTCGCCGTCCCGCCACTGGGTGACTCTTACGGCCAGCGGGCTTCGGAAAGCGCCAGCGCGGCACGGAGGAACGTCTTGCGGTCGGCGGCGGGAAGCTGTCCGAGCAGCCGTTCCTCCTGCTCCTGGATCCGCGACTGCGCCGACCTCCGCGCGGCGCGACCGGCGTCGGTGATCCCCAGCAGCCGGACCCGGCGGTCCTTCGGATCCGGCTCGCGGGTGATCAGGCCGTCCTCCTGGAGCGCGTCGAGGGTGCCGATGATCCGGGTCTTGTCCGCGCCGATCGCCTTGGCGAGCGCGGCCTGCGTACGGACAGGCCCGTCGTCGAGGGCACTCAGCACCACATAGCCCCACATCGTCAACCCGTGCTCGGCCAGCACCGGCGTCTCGGCGTTCATCAGCCTTCGCATCAGCCCACCGAGCATCGCCGCGAGATCCGGCCTCCCTTGCTCCGCCATGCGCAGACCATACCGACCGGTGTCGCGAAACCGGTTGACGAACTCGTATGCATATGTAGATGATATGCGTATGCCTATTGATGAACTACGCATCCTCGACGCCCTCGTGACCCGGACCAGCCTGGACCTCGTCACCAGGATCGCCCCTACCGATCTGACCAAGCCGACCCCGTGCACCGCCTGGACCCTGCACGGCTTGCTGGCGCATATGACAACCCAGCACCACGGCTTCGCCGCCGCGGCCGAGGGCGAGAGCCATCTCGACCACTGGCGCCTGCTCCCGCTGGGCGACGACCCCATCGCCACCTACCGCGACTCGGTCAACCGGGTACTGAACGCCTTCGTCCCCCACGACCTCGCCGACCGGAAGTTCGCGCTTCCCGAGTTCTCCACCGAAGTCACCTTCACCGCGGAGCAGGCGCTCGGTTTCCATTTCGTGGACTACCTCGTGCACTCCTGGGACGTGGCCAAAACCCTCGGCCTGCCGGTGAAGTTCGAGCAAGAGGTGCTCGACGCCGGGCTGAAGTTCGCCGAGTCGATCCCGAACGGGCGGAACCGGAAGGCGCCGGGCGCGGCCTTCGGCCCGGCCGTGGACGCGACGGGGCCGTCCGATTTGGACACCATCGTCGCGCTGCTCGGCCGCTCGCCGTCGTGGCCGGACGTCACACCCCAGGCTTGACCGGCACCGCTTCGAGCACCCGGGCGGTGACCAGTTCCGGCTTCTCCAGCGAGAGTCCGTGAGTGGTTTTGGGCACGACCTCGACGCGGATGTGCGGACTCAGGGATTCGAGCCGGGCCGCCACCGCTCGAGCGTCGTGGATGACACTGCGTTCGGCGACGACGATCCGGGCGGGGACGTCGATCGAGCGCAACTCGTCGTCGCTGAACAGGTGCATCTCGGGGAAGTGCTGTTTGTACTTGAGAGCACTGAAAAGCAGGGGCCGCACGGTGTGCCGCACCTCCGGATCCCCGGACGCCACCAGCCGGAGAAGCCATTTCGGCAGGAACCAGCGGAAGATCTCCCGGAAGCTCCACCAGATGAAGCTCCGGCCGATCGTGCCGAACCCCGCGGCTTCGATGATGACAAGGCCGGCGATAGACGGCGTGGATCCGGTGCCGGAAAGCAACACAACCGGCGGACCGTCCTCGGGACCACAAAGCCGGACCCGGGTCGGGCCGAATCTCGTCTCAATGTTCAGTTCCTCGGCGGGAACCGGCCATTTCCGCAGGATCGCGTCATAGGTGGCAGAGAAACGCGCGGCCGCCTTCTTGTCGGTGAACTCCCCCAGCATCGGTCCTCCTCGGCAGAGTGACGGCGTGCCGAAACGTGTCGATCACCAAGAGCGCAGGCGCGAGATCGCGGAAGCGCTTTTCCGGATCGCCGCCGCCCAGGGCCTGCAGGCGGTCACGCTGCGCGCGGTCGCCGCGGAGGCGGGCATCTCGATGAACCTGGTCCAGTACTACTTCCCGACCAAGGAAGAGATGTCGCGCTTCGCCTGGCGGCGGATCGTCGAACTGACCGTGGAGAACGCCGGGAAGACCATCGGCGAGGCGATGAAGACCGAGGACGAGCGCACCATCGTGCGCGCCTACCTCACCGCGGTCCTGCCGGAGGGTGAACGCGGCCGCATGCTGGCCGCCGTCCAGATCGCCTACTTCGCCGTGGACGTCACGCGCGGAAGCCAGGATCCCGACCAGGAACCGCTGCTGCCCCACCTGGTCCACGCCGTCACCGAACTGCTCCGGAGTGCCCAGAAGAAGGGCGGCATCCCGGCCCACCTCGATCCTCAGCTGGAGGCAGACTCGCTCGCGACGATGTCGGCCGGCCTCGTCACCGCGATCCTGGTCGACGCCTACACGGCGGAGCGGGCGGCGGAGATCGTCGACTACCGACTCGGCGGGGTGTTCACTCGCGATTGATGAGCATCTCGATGCCGTCCAGGATGCGGCCGAGCCCGAACTCGACGTCGGCGTCCTCGATACCTTCTTCGCCGTAGGCCTCGCCGGAGATCACGGCGGCGACGCGCGTGTAGCCGCGCCCTTGGAGGTGCGGTCGCAGAAACCCGCTCAGCGCGTGGACCTGCTCGGGAGTGCTCGCGTTCACGTCCCGGAGCAGGGAAGCGGTGCTGCGCACCCAGCCGTCGACCAACACGGTGCACCCCATCACGTCTTGGGTGCTCAGCCCTGAGCTCGCCATCCCTTCCAGGAAGTTCTCCAGCCACCCCAGCAGATTCGGCGTGCTCGGCGCGCCGCGCACCGGCAGGTCGATCAGCCACGGATGGCGGCGGCTGCGTTCGAGGAGCGCGCGGGCCCAGGCGGTGACCGCGGCCCGCCAGTCGCCGGACGGCGGTTCCGGCGGCGGGCCCCAGGCCGCTTCGGCGACCAGGACGAGCAGTTCCTCTTTGGAGCTCAGGTAGCGGTAGAGCGCGTTCGCGGTGATGCCGAGGCGTTTCGCGATCGACGGCATGGACAGCGCCGCATAGCCCTCCGCGTCGGCCTGCGCGATGGCCGCGTCGACGATCTGCTCGAGGCTGTATCCCGGTTTCGGCCCGCGCCGGGGCGCCGGGGCGTGCCCCCAGGCCAGCGCGGTGCCCGGCGGCAGCAACTCGATCTTGACGTCGTCCATCGGGGCATTGTTGCATCCAAAACAGGTAAAGGCATACACTGTTCATGGCATGCACAGTTAAGTGACGAGTTGGGGGATCGACCATGACCGAACCGAACAGGCGGAACGTGCTCCGCGGAGCGGCCGCGCTGGCCATCGGCGGAGTCGCCGCGACCTACGGCAGCACCGGATCCGCTGTCGCCGCCCAGCCTCTTTCGCCCACTGCGGCGAAGGAGCACTTTCCTTTCATCGAAGGTGCTTTCGCGCCGACGAAGGAGGAGGTGACCGCCTTCGGCCTGCCCGTCACCGGCCGCATCCCGAAGGATCTCTGCGGGCGGTACCTGCGCACCGGGCCGAACGTCCTCGGGCTCGAGGATCCGCGCGCTCACCACTGGATGGCGGGTGAAGGGATGGTGCACGGCGTCCGGCTGCGCGACGGGAAGGCCGAGTGGTACCGCAACCGCTGGGTGCGTTCGTCCGGTGTCGCGGCGAAGCTGGGCGAGCGGTACCCGTGGCCGGTGCCCGCCGAGGACTTCGCGCCGAACACGCACGTGATCAGCCACCACGGCCGCATCCTCACCTTGCAGGAGTCGGGTGCGCCGCCGTACGAACTCGACGGCGAGCTGAACACGGTGGGGCCGTTCGATTTCAGCGGCTCACTGGACGGTTCCTACACCGCGCACACCAAGTTCGACGCCTACGCCGACGAACTGCACGCGGTGACGTATCACCCGACTTGGGACCACGTGCGGCATCTGCTGGTCGACCGGACCGGCCGCGTGGTGCGAACCACCCGGATCCCGGTCACCGACAGCCCGATGATGCACGACTTCGGGCTCACCAAGAACTACGTGGTCGTCTTCGACGTGCCCGTCACCTTCGATCCGCAGCCGGGCAAGGTCGTGCCCTACAAGTGGAACACGGAGCACCCGGCCAGGGTGGGCGTGATGAAACGCGAAGGCGGTCCGGTCCGCTGGTTCGGCGTGGATCCGGTCTTCTACTCGCATACGCTCAACGCCTACGAGCAGGGCTCCACGGTGGTGGTCGACCTGACCACGATGCCGGCGCCCTTCGAGGTGGCGGGTAAGCAGGGCTTCGGCGGCCCGTCGGCGTCGGGCCCGCCGGTCCTGGAGCGCTGGACGATCGATCTCGCGCAGGGACAGGTGCGGCGCCGCGTCCTCGACGACCGGCCGCAGGAGTTCCCCCGGGTCAACGAAAGCCTGGTGTCACGACGGCACCGGTACGGCTATTCGGCCTCGCCGGGTGAACTGTTCGACGTCTACCTGGACAAGCCCGCCAACTCCTTCGGCAACGCGTTGATCAAGCACGATCTGCAGAGCGGGCGCTCGGAGGTGCACCGTTTCGGCCGGGATGCCGACGCGAGCGAGGCGGTCTTCGTGCCATCGGCGCGCAGCAAGTCGGAGGACGACGGTTACGCCCTCGCCTACGTGAACAACCCTGACCGCGGCGCCTCGGATCTGGTGATCCTCTCGGCACAGGACTTCACCGCGAAACCGTTGGCACGTATCCACTTGCCGAGGCCGGTACCGCTGGGATTCCACGGCAGCTGGGTCGCCGACTGAGCGCCCCGGGCGGTCGCCGGGTGCCCCCGGCGACCGCCCCTCGGTTCACACCCCGGTGAGCACCTCCTCCACTGCGACGGCGGTGTCCGGATACCGCTCCAGCAGCGCCAAGCCGGCGGGCACGGTGCTCCCCCACGGTTCGTCGCAGCCCAGCAGACCCGCCACGGCGTCACAGGTCACCGGATGCGCCACGAGCAACGCGAGACCGCTCCCACCGGTCTTCCTGGTCACCGTGAGCGGTTCCGGCTGGGCTTTCCAGGGCGGGACCCATGCGTCGAGCGCCGCGAGCCGACCGGGGAAGACTCGCCCGGCTTCACGCACGATCAACGGCACCAGCTCCGCGCCCCGAGACCTCAGCGTGGTGATCAAGGTCGGCAGCCATGGCAGCAGCAGCCTGTCCGGGAGCTCGGCGAAGGCGTTGGACATCGCCTCGACGACGAAGTCGGCCAGTCCCGGGGCGGGTTCCAGCGCGTGGACGAATCCGCTGAGGTAGCGCGGATAGGCAGGCAGCACCATCGGGTTGGCCAGGAGTTCGGCGCACCGCTCGCGCAGTTCCGCACGCGAGAGGGTTCCGAGCTGGACCTGTGCCGCCCACAGAAGCGCCACCTTCGACGGCTCCTGCGGATGCGCTCCGGCGATCGACAGCTCCAGCTGGGTGCGATCGCAGCCCAGCGACAGGGCCAGCGCCTCCATGCTGAACAGGAAGCCCAGCATCGCGGCGACCTGCTCGACACCGGCCTCTTCGTCGGCGAACGCCGCCGGCAGCAAGGTGCAGTAGTGCGCGTACCCCGTCCTGACGAAGTCCTCGATCCACCGGGGCAGCACCGGCTCGCTGGTCCGGTAGTGCGCCAGCAGTCTCCGCACCCGCCGCAGCACTTCCGGAGCGCCGTCGACAGTCCGTTCGGTGGCCAGCAACTCCTGGGCACGCGTGCCCAGCTCCCCCGCCAACCTGGCGCTGCGCAAGTAGAGCGTCGCGTCCTCGACGGCTTCGAGCACCTTCGCCGCGGTGGCCTGTGGGTGATAGGCCGCTCGCCGGAGCCGCTGTTCCAGCACCTGTTCGATGCTGACGCCCTCATATCCCAGCTCGATCAGGGCTCGTTGGTGGGTGCCCAGCGCCAGATCCCACGACTCCTGGATCGGCCGTTCGCCGAGCCGTCGCTCCCCCATGATCGGCCGCGCAGCGCCGTGCGGCATCAGGTACCGCAGCATCCACAACAGATCCGAGCACGGCTCCAGCTCCGGCCGCGAAGCGATGTCGAGCAGCGCCCGCTGCACACCTCGTTGCTGCAACTTGAGGTTCAGGGGTTCGAGCCTGTCGTGCACGTCGCGCGCCAGCGGCGGCAACGCGTCGTACCCGACCTGGCCGATCCGGTCGCCGCCCATCATGATCTCGACGATGCGGCGGACGTCGCGCCTGCCGGGCACGATGTCCTTCTCGATGCAGGTGACCGCCGCGTCCTGGAAGTCGTACGGCGTCGGCTTGGCCCGATCGCGCAGGCCCGCCAGCAGGATCGAGGTCTCGAACACCGCGATGGCGTCGGCCGTCGAAGACAGGTAGCCATTGCGACGGGCCGCCCGCACGACCTCGACCGACCAGCCCAGCAACTCGGCCTCGTCCAGCCTGTCGAGGACCGGGGGTCGTTGCAGGAAGCCGGAAAGCTGATCCGATGGATCCACTGCCACCGGATCAGCCGTGGGCGCGGGCAGCTCCGCGGCCTTCTTCCGCTTCGGCCCGCCCACCTGCCCTTCCAGCTGGAACTGCTTCACCTTGGTGCGTTTGAGGTTCTTCGCCCACTCGGTCGCCGCGATCGACACCGATCCCCCGGCGAGCCCGAACTGCGCCTCGATCGAGGCGTGGCTCGACGGGATCAGCCCGTACTGCCAGGTGCTCGCACTGCGCGGGCTGATCACGAACCCGTCCGTACCCTCGACGCCGAACTCCGCGACCCGGCTGGCCGCGTGGAACGCGCCGCAGATGTAGAGGCAGTCCGCCGGATCGGCGCCCGACGCGGCGAGGTGCTCCCGCATCCGGGTCCACATGTAGCGCTCGCGGTCTTCGTCCACCCGCACGCGGCGGGTGTCCCCCGGCGCGAGCCGTCGGAACAGGCTGCCGATCAGGAACATGACCTGGCGGTAGGTGTCGTGGTCGCTGTCGCCGAGCGGCAGTTCGACGTATTGGTGCCACCACTCCGACCAGTGCCGCACCCGTCCGTGCCGCAGCAGGTGTTCCTCGAGTTCGGCGAACCGGGGCCGCAGGTCACCGATCTCGACACCCACCGCGTCACCGTGCAGCGCGGCCTCTTCCTCGGCGGGCGGCGCTTCCGGCTCAGGCGACGGCTCGCGTTCGTTCCACTGGAAGACGTGGTCCGCCGACCTGTCGACGAGCACGAGTTCGACACCGGGAGTATCGAGGGCGTACGCGATCGCCTGGTACTCCGCCGAGGCCTCGGTGATCGGCGCGACCACCGACAACGGCGCCCACTCGGCGGGGAACCCCTTCACGTCGGTCGCGAAGGCCTGCACCGCCACGGGAAGACGGCAGTTGCGCAGCTCGGTCAGCAGCGGCGCCATGTCCTCGCACAGTTCGAGGAAGACCACCTTCGGTTGCTTCTCCCGCAGCCGCCGCGCCATCGCCACGGCCGAAGCCGGGGAATGGTGGCAGACCGGGAAGATCTCCAGCGGCTCCCGCACCGCGCGGTCGACGTCGTCGACGAGCCCGAGCAAGATGCCCTCCAGTGCGCCGGGCCCGTCGGCGAAGACGGCCGCGGCCTCCTGCAGCTGGCCTCGCAACGCCTCGAAGGCGCCGCTCACGAGAGGGTGGCGATCGCGTCGCGGCCGCCGTCGAGGAACTCCGGCCAGTCCCCGCCCTCGTCCTTGCTGCGCGGCTCGACGACGCCGTGCAGGTACTTGTTGAGGATCGCCAGGTCCTCCGGCTCACGACGGGCGAGCGAGCCGACGAGCGAGGACGCGAGCGCGCGGGCGGTCAGCGCGCGTTCCCCGAAGAAGTTGCTGTGCAGGACCGCGTCTTCGAGTACGCCGATCTGCTCGGCGGTGGACAGCGCGGACTCCAGCTTTTCGTCGTCGCTGCCCGCCGACGCCGCCGCGGCGCGCAGGTCGCCGAAACTGCGCAGCAGCACGTCGAGCAGCGTCGGCGGCACGTCCAGCTCGATCTGGTGACGGCGCAGGAGCTCCTCGGTGCGGAAGCGGACGATCTCCGCTTCGCTCTTCTTGTTCGTCACCACCGGGATGCGGACGAAGTTGAAGCGGCGCTTGAGCGCGGAGGACAGGTCGTTGACGCCGCGGTCGCGGCTGTTGGCGGTGGCGATCACCGAGAAGCCGGGCTTGGCGAAGACGATGCCGTCACTGTCCAGTTCCGGCACCGAGATGTACTTCTCCGACAGGATCGAGATCAGCGCGTCCTGGACGTCGCTGGTGGACCGGGTCAGCTCCTCGAAGCGGCCGATCGAGCCCGCCTCCATCGCCGTCATGATCGGTGACGGGATCATCGACTCGCGGGACTGGCCCTTGGCGATGACCATGGAGACGTTCCACGAGTACTTGATGTGGTCTTCGGTGGTGCCGGCGGTTCCCTGCACGACGAGCGTGGAGTTGCGGGAGATCGCCGCGGCCAGCAGTTCGGCGAGCCAGCTCTTGCCGGTGCCGGGGTCACCGATCAGCAGCAGGCCGCGGTCGGAGGCGAGCGTGACGATGGCTCGCTCGACGATGCTCCGGTCACCGAACCACTTCTGCGAGATCTCACGGTCGAGGCCGTCGGCTCGCTCGGAACCGAGGACGAACAGGCGCAGCATCTTCGGGGACAGGCGCCAGGCGAACGGCTTGGGGCTGTCGTCGACCGATTCCAGCCAGTCCAGCTCTTCGGCGTACTTGAGTTCGGCGGGGGCGCGCAACACGTCGGACATGTCTTGCCTTTCGGGAAGGTTCAGGAGGTGAGAAAAGTCTTGAGTTCGTGGACGAGCTTGGTGATGTGGCCGGAGATCACCGGTGTGCCGAGGTCTTTGAAGCGCTCTCGGAACCACGGGTTGACGCTGCCCCGGCCGGCGCTGGTGACCGAGCCGACGGGGATGAACTTCGCCCCGGACCGGTGGATCGCGGCCATGCTTTCGAAGAGCTGCTCGACACGAGTCTCGTAGAAGTCGGAGATCCACACCACCACGGTGTTGGTGGGTTCGGCGATCTTCGGCTGGGTCAACCCCATCGCGACCATGCCGTCGTTACCGCCGCCGAGATTGGTGCGCAGCAGGGTCTCGAACGGATCGTGCACCCATGGCGTGAGGTCGAGTGCCTGCGTGTCGTAGGCGATCAGATGGACGTCCACTTTGGGCAGTCCGGCGAAGATCGAGGCCAGCACGGCACAGTTGACCATCGAGTCGACCATGGAACCGGACTGGTCGACCACCGCGATGAGCCGCTGTGGGGTGGTCTTCTTCGCGGTCTGCTTGTAGTAGAGGCGATCGACGTAGAGCCTTTCCTCTTCCGGGCTCCAGTTGGTGAGGTTCTTCCAGATGGTGCGATCGAGATCGAGGTTGCGGAAGACGCGCTTGGGCGGGACGGAGCGGTCCACCTTGCCCGTCGAGGCCTTCTCGACCTGGGTCCGCAGGACTTCGGCGATCTCGTCGACGTAGCGGCGGATCAGCGACTTGGCGTTGGCCAGCGCCACTCCGGACAGGTTGTCCTTGTCCCGCAACAACTGCTCGATGAGGGACATGCTCGGGCTCAGCTTCGCCGCGAGCGCGGGATCGGCGAGCACCTCGCGCAAATGCATCCGCTTGACGAGATCCGCCTCGATGTCGGCGAGGTTCGGCCCGATCGCCGGGAGCAGCGTGGTCAGGTCGGGAGCCCCGCCCCCACCGGTGCCACCGAGACCGGTCGGGGCACCACCGGGGCGACCGCCGCGCAGTTCGCCCGGACGGCACCCCAGTGCGCGCTCCAGCCAGCCCGCGTCGGCCTGCCAGCAGGACAGCTGACCGGCGGTCACCGTGTGGGGTGCCGGGGCGAAGACGTTGAGGAGCACCTTCGACACCAGGGCCGCGCGCCGTACTTCGGCGGCCTTGTCCCGGCTGTCCTCGGCTTCGGGGACCATCAGCCCGTCGAACTCGGCGGCCAGCTCCGGATGCCGCTGGACGACCGAGTCGACGGCGACGTTCGGGTCCAGCAACGCGGACGGCAGGCCGATGTCCTCGACCACGGCCACACTCGCCGATTCGAGCGTGGCCTGCTCGTCGTTGTCGAAGAGCCGGGCGAGCAGTCGCCAGTACAGGACCTGGCGGCGGTTGTCGTCGGAGTCGGTCATTTCCGCAACAACCTTCCGGCGCGCTCGCGTAGCACGGCCGCGGCGTCGGTGGCCGCCTTCTCGGCTTTCACCCCGGCCTTGTCAGTGGTGCCTCCGGCCCACGCTCCGGCGTGCACTTCGGTGGTCTTCTTGCGCACGGTGGTCTCGACGGCGAGCGGCTGGAGCCGGAAGCCGCCGTCCCACCGGAGCAGGCCGATGCACGCGCTGGAACCCGCGACCGCCTTCGGAGTCAGCGGCCCGGCGGCCGGGATGCGGTCGGTTTCGACGGAAAGGTGATTCCCGGCGAACGTGAACGAGAGCGCCTCTTCCTCGCCTTCGACGCCATAGCCCTCAAGGAAGACGGGTACGGCGATGCGCGCCGGATGCCGGTCCAGCGGCGCGACCGCCGACGCGATGGCTTTCGGCAGAGCCACCCGCGCCGTGGAGAACGCGTCCGCGGGCTCGCCGAGACGGGCATGTTCGTCCTGCCAGAGGAGGTCACCCTCAGCGGTGACCGGCATGTCCGCGAGGACCATCGAGCGGCCCTCGCTGACCGCCGTGAGCAGGGACAGATGCGGGCGCAGCAACTGCCAGATCCCGGCGCCGATGATCGTGTCCGGCTTCGGGACCGTCACGCTCGCACGCACGAGACGCGGCGCGGTGCCGTCGTCGGGTTCGATCACCGCGTGGACCTGAGCCTGCGCGGCCGTCGAGTGTTCCAGCAGGTCGACGCCGAGCGGCAGCAGGCGGCCGGTGACGGTGCCGATCGCAGGCGTCGCCGCCACACCGGGCAAGGTCAGCAGCATCCCGCGCGACCACAGGTCACCCCAGCGCCGGACCGGAACGCGCTCCAACGCCGCCCCTGGACAGGACGCCGCGAGTTCCGCCGCGAACCCGTCGAGCAGGACAGCCAACCGCCGCAAACTCGGCTCCGCGAGCAACGCGGAGATCACCGGTGCCGAAGCCGAAATCAGGTCGTGATCGATGCCCTGCCAGCCGGCACGGGCCAGATCGGACAGCCAGGACCGAGCGGCGGCCAGCAGATTGGGCATCTCCGTCTCGGAAGCCTCTCGGACGGCCTCCTCGCCCGATGGCCGGCCAGTCGCCTCGGCGATGCGCGAGAGAGCCGCGTCATGCACCGAGCCGAACACCGCGATCCTCGCCGCGGCAAGGGAAACGAGGTGCTCCTCCCCTGCCGCTCCGGCCGCGGTCTTCTCGGCCGCCTCGGCGACTCGCGCCGCCAGCGGGGAGCCCGCGACGGCATCGGCCAGCTCGGTCAAGCCGGTGATCTTCTGAGGCCGAAGCAGCCCCGCGATGAGCACGTCATCGAACGCGTCGACAGCCGCCAACGCCTCGTCGAGACCGGCGATGGGATCGGTGAGCAGATCGGTACGCATCACACCACCGCCCTGGTCGGCGGGAACCACTGCAGTTCCGGCACCGGCACCGTCGACGCTTCGAACTCCAGGTATGCCAAGTGCCGCAAGAACTGGCTGAACACGGACGCGGCGGCGGTGTTGTCGCCCTGCGACGGCCGCGTCGCGCTCATGGTCTGCGAAATGGCCTGCGCTGTCGGCTCCGCGACCTCAACACGCAAGTACCGCGCGACACGCTCGGCACCGTACTGAAGGGTGGATTCGTTGAGCAGAGCGAGGATGTGGTTGCAGAACATGCCACGCGCCCCGCCGCAAGGCCGATTGTTGTTGGTACTACAGGCGAATTCGTACGTGCTCGCCGCGACCGACGAGACGTACACCCGCCCGATGTCCGATCCGCTGGACACCACGCCCTGCACCCGCCCGTCGGCCAGTTCGACGAACGGAACCTTCGCGAGCTTGCGCGGGCGGGCAGGTGGCAACACCCGGGCCGTGCTCGCTCTTTCCCAGTCTGACAACGCATCTTCTCCTTGCGGGGGGGGGTGCCTCGGTGGGGACTGGGAAGAACCTAGCGAGAGGCACCGACAGTTTTCGATCAGGCCCGCGATCCGGCGAGCTGAGCTGCCAGATCGGCGAGGTCTTCGGCGTGGAAGTCGAACCGATCCGTCGCCGACGGCGGGTCCCCGACGGGCCTGGCGACGTAGGCGGTCCGGAGACCGACGCTCTGCGCACCCCTCAGGTCCCACGCGTGGGCGGCGACCATCAGCAGGCGCTCCGGCGGTGTTCCGGACACCTTGACGGCCAGCTCGTAGACCGCCGGGTCGGGCTTGTAGGACTGCACCTCCTCGGCGGAAAGGGCCTGATGCCAGCGGAGGCCCGCGTAGGCGTTCATCCGGAGCAGCGTCGTCCGGCTGGCGTTGGAGAGGCCGATCAGCGGGTAGTGCTCGGCGAGCCGGGCCAGCCCTTCGACAGTGTCGGGCCAGGGCGGCATCCTGCGGCCCGCTGTCGCGAGTGCGTCTGTTTGAGCTGCTTCGCGGTCGAGAACGTCACTCGGGGCGTACGGCCTCTCCCCCTCGACGATGCGTCGCTGCTCGGTTTCGAGGTGGCCTAGCCACTGCTTGACCAGCTCGTCCGCGTCGGCGTCCGGCGTGGCCTGCCGGATGGCCGCGCGGATCCCGGCCGGTTCGTCGACGAGCGTGCCGAGTATGTCGAACACCAAGGCATCGATCTCCACGGGCAACCTCCCGGTAAGGGTTAAAGTAGCGGTTAACCGTGAACGTACGAGAGGTTGGTAAGGGATGCAAGTAGCATTAGACGATTACGTCTGGGCGGCGGGCATCGCTACCGAACTCGTCAACACCGCCCCTGAGGTCTGGCACGGCGAAGAGCACCTGCCCGACCTGGCGTCTCTCGCCACCTTCGCCAAGCTTCACTCACTCGCCGAGCCCACCCAAGCCGCCGACCTCCGGGCTGTCCATCGGCTGCGCACCACGGTGCGGGGCCTGATCGACCATCCGGACGGGGAGCACCTCATCTCCGGCGCTTCCGCCCTCACATCACCTGCCGCTCACGTCACCCTCCTGACCGACAGCTCACGATGGGCCGTTTCACTTCGATCAGGCGCGACAGTCACCGACGCGCTCTCCCTGATCTGTGGCGTCGGAATACTCGGCGTCGTCCGGACTCTCGGCGCGGAACGCTTCCGCGCGTGCGGGGCGCCCACTTGCCGTGGCGCCTTCATCGACACGACAAGACCCGGGCGGCGTCGCTATTGCATGCCGGGACTGTGCGGGAACCGCGTCAACGTCGCCAACCACCGTGCCCGCCTCAAGCGTCGCGACTCTTGAAACCGCCGGACTGATTCACCTCACCCGTAGACGATCGAGAACCAAGCCACGACCGTGAAGAGATAGACGGGATAACCGATGCGAGCGGCCCGGCTCAGGACTTGTTCGGCGCCATCGCGTTTCGTCACGGCGAGACGTTTGCGCACCATGGTGATCAAAACGCAGATCCCGGCGAGCAGGATGAACGAGTAATAGCCCCATTCCAGCGCCACGATGTAGCTGACCGACGGGAGCTGGGACGTCACGTTGTTGAGCAGGACAGCGGTACTCAGAATCGCGGTGACGCCCATCGACACGGCCGCTCTGTCATCGGCCGGTTTGAAGAACAGGCACAGGAACGTGACGCTGATCAGCAAGACCAGCGGCAACAGGTTCTTGATCAGGAACGGCAGCGTGTCCCGCTTCAGCTCGATCTCGCCCGAGTACTGGCTGTAGTAGATGCCTGTCGCGGTCCCGGCGGACTGGCTGTCGCCCAGCGCGTCGCTGCTGCCGACGGTCTGCCGGTAGAACCGGACCGACGAGGCGACCCAGTTCGGCACCTGGTTGATGTTCGCGGTGGTGTCGGCACCACTGCGCAGGTAGACGTCGGGGTCTTGATCGAGGATCTCCTTGTCGGTCACGTAGGAGACCTGATCGGCGGTCTGGGTCCGGTTCTGCAGCAGGACGGTGAGCCGCTGGCGGTCGAACGGGAAGTCGCGGAATTCCAGACCGCTCTTGAAACGGTCGGCGACCCGATAGAGGCGGTAGGTGCTTCCGTTCTCGGTGACGTCGCGAAGCGGCTCCCCGAGGGTCAGATCGGGCCGGACCGCGTTGACGAACTGCACGTCGGCCGCGACATGGCTGCCGGTGTACTTCAACCAGACGAAGAAGTCGACGAAATAGGTGCCCGCCGCGGTGTCCAGCTCGCGGACCTCGTTGAAGTTGATCCCGGTGGCCACGACTTGACGGCGGCTGAGGTACCGGTTCTTGACCGCGATGACGCTCCCGTCCGCCACATCGGCCTTCAACGCTTCTTCGGTCAGCGGTTCGTGGATCGTGAACTGGGTCGGTGCCGAGACGAACCGGGAGCCGTCGCTGGTCACGACGGACACCGCCATCTGGGCCGATCCGTTCGCGGTGAAGTACAGCGGTCCCAGCAGTGCGGGGAAGGAGTTCTTCTTGTCCTTCAACGACGCCATCGTGTCGCGCACTCGCCCGCGGTCCTGTGCGAGGTGCCCCTCGTCGAAGTCGAGACCACTTGTCTGCATCGCGTGCAGGCCGACGTTGACGGCCTGCCGTGCGGTCGCGGCCTGCCACTGCGGGCGTTCCCCATAGCGCCGCTCGTAGGCGTCGGCCCAGACCTGGGCGGTGCCGGACAGTGAGTCATGGGCCATCGGCGTCGCCATGAACAGGTTCCTGGTGAAGGAACCCGGCTGGCTTCGCTTCCGTTCTGCTTCGACCAGCGAGGCGTGGAAGGCCCGCGAACTCAGCGACGAGACCCCGACGATGGGCGCCGTGACACCCGCCGAGCGCAGCCCCTCGATCAACTCCAGACCGCTTTTTTCCTCGACTGCGAGCAGGATCGGCTCACGCGGATCGTGCGTCCGGAGTTCGGTGACCGCGGCCTGAACCGACGCCGTGTGCGAGTCCGGCCCCATGGCGATCGGCAGATCCGCGGTCACCCGGCCGAACTCCCCGAACGACTCCAGGAACGTCTCCTGGTTGGATCGGCCGCCCTCGTCCTGCTCGTGGACGACGGCCGCGGTCGTCGAACCCAGCACTCGCGAGATGTAGACGGAGAGGAAGTCGCTCTGGGTCCGGTTTCCGTACATGCTGCGGAAGTACCAATCGCTGCCGTCGGTGATCTTCGAGGCGCCCGCCGACGGCGTGATGGCCGGGATCCCAGCCCGTTGGTAGATCGGCGCCGCCGCGAGCGCGGTGTCGCTGCGGGCGTGCCCGATCACGTACATCACCTTGTTCTCGCGGACGATTCGCCGGGCGATGTCGACCGCCTTGTCCACGATGTCCTCGTCGTTGTAGACGAGCAGTTCCACCGGGTGCCCGTTGACACCACCCGCGGCGTTCACGGTTTCGAGGTGCATGCGCACCGCGCGTTCCATATGCGACGCGGCGACCGCGTTGTCCCCGGTCATCCCCGCCACCAGCGCGATGTGCACCGGCTCGCCCCGATCGTCCCCCGAGACCGACCACACCCCGAGCACCGAGAGCAGGACGGCCACGGAAGCCCCCACCACGGCCCACCGCATGGCTCGGCGTCGGCCGGGCGCCTCCGTGGCCGCGGCGGGCGGCGACGGGTCGATCAGGTCGGCGACCTCGGCGGGCGGTGTGGGCGGCACAGCGGCCAATGCCTTGCGGGCGCCCGCGGTCACCGAATCGATCTTGATCGCGTACGCGCGGTCGAGGCAGAAGCGCCGCTCTCCGTCATCGGTGACCAGGTCGGCGAGCCAGCGCCACGCCGGTTCGTAGTCGTAGTCCTTCGCGAGCGCGGCACCCAGGAGTTCGCGGGCACGCAAAGGATCCGACTCGCTGAGCCTGATCGCCCGGTGCGTGAGGGCGGCCGCGGTGGCAGGGTTCTCCGGCACGGAACGGCCTCCGGGATGTCGGTTTCACTGGGACGCCGACTCTAGGCAGCCGACGGCTACCCGATCGAGAGACCACCGAACACAGCACGAAGCCCTCCCCGGTAACCACCGAGAAGGGCTCCGCGAGAACCAAAAGATCAGACGCCGGCTACCTGCTGGATCCAGGGCCGGTACCGCGTGATGTTCGTGTACGCCGTGGTCGTCTGCCGGTCACTCGTCGACGCGACGCCGACCTGCTTGCCGGAGGCGAACATCGGGCCACCCGAGTCCCCACCGGCGGTGATGCCGTCGCCGCGGCTCGCGCACACCGCGACGCCACCGTTGTAGTCACGGCAGGACACCGACGTGACCCGGACGTTCGCGACCTTCAGGTACCGCGACTGGCAGTTGATCTCCGAGCCGCACTGGCTGGTGGCGCCCCAGCCGTAGACCTGCACGGTCTGCCCGTTCGAGACGCTGGCGGTGGTGCCCAGCGGCGAGTAGGTGGCGTTGACCGAGGTGGTCAGCTTCACGATCGCGAGGTCCGCGCTCGCGTGGCGGGTCACGGTCGAGCCGGTGGCCATGGTGCCGCCGGTCTGCTGGTCGAGGCTGCCGATCCGGAAGGTGAACGTGCCACCGCCGGCGACACAGTGCTTCGCGGTCAGGATGTACTGCGGCGCGATGATCGTCGAGGTACACGTTTGCCGGCCGTTGGCGAAGAGTCTGGCGGCCCACGGGCCACTCGACGCGTTCTGGCCGCCGATGATCATCGGCTGGACATCGGAGGACGGTTCCGTGGCCGACGCCACGGGGGCGGTCACGCCGAGCAGCGCCGCGAAGGCGGTGCCGGCGATCAGGGCGAAGGAGCGCAGTCGCATGGTTCCGACTCATTTCTGCGGCGAGGGACACGGCCGCGTACCGAGGGCAGGATGGCCTGATTCTGTGACGCGGCCCGCGAAATCGGACACCGACGAAAGTCGTGTAGAAGGTACCTATCTTTCCGTTTCGGCCACCGTTAGGTGTTTGCTCCGGGTATCCGGACCATGCCGTCGACGTCGACCCAAGCCGAATGGCCCGATCGGCGTCCGTCCATTTGAGACGAATGGTGGCATAACCCTAGGGACATATCGAGGGTGAGGCGGAGGTGTCGGGTCGCTTTGCTGCGTGCCGGCTTCGGGTGTCGCGAAAGTGGCTTTCGCGACACCCGACGTGGCGGCGAGGGGTCGGTGCAGATGGTCGTGAGTGGCAAGTGTCGTTCTAACGCGACTTACCACTCACGACTACCCGAACTCGCCTGCGCCTGAGGGGTTTCGAACCAGGCCACGGTCACCCCAGAATGACCATCATGACCACAGCACAGTGGACCCCGACCTACGGCGACCCCTTCGAGCCGGTGCCCTACCGACCGGCCCGCATGTCCGAGGAAGAATCGCTGGCCACCGCCGCCGATCTGCGCCGCCGCATGGACACCCGCCGCACGGTGCGGATGTTCTCGACCGACCCGGTACCCGAGGAGGTCCTGGTGGACGCCATCGCGGTGGCCTCCACCGCGCCCAGCGGCGCGCATCAGCAGCCGTGGACCTTCGTGCTCATCAAGGACGACGCGACCAAACAGCGGATCCGCGAGGCCGCCGAGGAAGAGGAACGCGTCTCCTACGAGGGCAGGCTCGGCGAGGAATGGCTCTCCGCCTTGCGCCCGCTGGGCACCGACGCCGTCAAGACCCACCTCACCGACGCGCCCTACCTCATCGTCGTCTTCCAGCAGCGCTACTTCCTCGACGAGGACGGCACCAAACACAAGCACTACTACGTCGACGAGTCGGTGGGCATCGCGGTCGGCATGCTGATCACGGCGTTGCATCTGTCCGGGCTGGCCGCGTTGACGCATACGCCGTCGCCGATGCGGTTCCTCGGCGAGCTGCTCGAGCGGCCCCAGAACGAGAAGGCGTTCGCCGTCATCCCGGTCGGCTATCCGGCGGACGACTGCGTGGTGCCGAACCTGGTGCGCAAGTCGATCGACCAGGTGCTGATCCGCCGCTGACGCCAAGCGCGACCCGGGTGTGTACGCGCACCCGGGTTGCGCGAAGCGCCCGCAAGCAAGCAGTCAAACTGCGCATAAGTGCAGTTTAGTGCTCACTTTGACGCATCTCTTGACATATCTGGCGGCGATTGGACACAGTCGGGCAACCGAAGGCGACACGAAGGAGTGTTCTTCATGGCCGACCTGCCCTCTGTCTCCCGGCGGACCCTGTTCGGCGGCGCGCTCGCCGCCGGGGCGCTCGCCGCGATCCCGACGAGCGCCACCGCCGCGGAAGAGGCCACCGGAGCGGAAAGCGCGCCCCGCCGTCCTGGTCAGCGCAGCATGATCGGGGTGCCGTTCGAGCGGCACCAGACCGTCCGCGTCGCGATGATCGGCCTCGGCAACCGCGGTATGTCCATGATCGGCGGATGGAGCGCCGTGCCGGGCTCCGTGGTCACCGCGGTCTGCGACATCCGCGCCGAGCGCGCGAAGGCCGCCGCGGACAAACTCGCCGCCGACGGGCGTCCGCGTCCGGCCGAGTACGGCGGATCCGCCGACGCCTACAAGAAGATGCTGTCCCGCGACGACATCGACCTCGTCTACATCGCCACCCCGTGGGAGTTCCACTACCCGCAGGGCAAGGCCGCGCTGCTGTCCGGCAAGCACGTCGGCATCGAACTGCCCATCGCCACCGAGCTCGACCAGCTGTGGGACCTCGTCAACACCAGCGAGCAGACCCGCAAGCACCTGTTCCTCGCCGAGAACTGCAGCTACGGCCGCAACGAACTCGCGATCCTCAAGATGGCGCACGAAGGTGTCTTCGGCGAGGTCACCAACGGGCACGGCGGCTACCTGCACGACCTGCGCGAACTGCTGTTCTCCGACACCTATTACACCGACGCGTGGCGCCGGAAGTGGCACACCCGCAGCACCGCGAGTTTCTACCCGATGCACGGTCTCGCCCCGATCGCGGCCTGCATGGACGTCAACCGCGGCGACCGGTTCGCCACGCTGCGCGCCACGGCGACCGAGCCGAAGGGGCTCGCCGACTACCGGAAACGGCACATGCCGCCGGGTCACCCGTCGTGGAAAGAGACCTACATCAACGGCGACCTGGTCAGCTGTCTGATCGAGACCGAGCAGGGCCGGATCATCCGCGCGGAGCACGACGTCAGCTCGCCGCGCCCGTACAGCCGCATCAACAGCCTCGCGGGCAGCCGCGGCATCGTGGAGGACTACCCCGAGCGGATCTACGTCGAGCCGGATCACACCGGGCACGCGTGGAAGGACTTCAAGCCGTACCGCGAGCGCCACGACCACTGGCTGTGGAAGAAGCTCAAGGACGACCCGAACCTCGGTGGTCACGGCGGCATGGACTACGTGCTGCAGTGGCGGATCGTGCAGCAGATGCGCGCCGGGCTGGTGCCGGACATCGACGTCTACGACTCGGCGGCCTGGTGCTCCCCCGTACCGTTGAGCGTGGTCTCGCTGGCGCGCGGCGGGAAACCGGTCGCGATGCCGGACTTCACGCGCGGCGGCTGGTCGAAGCCCCGGGCGGGCCTCGACTCGCAGCCTTCGGACATGCCTGGCTAAGGCATTCCCCGCAGGTAGGCCTCCAGCGGCCTGGCGAACTGTTCGACGCTGGCCGGAGTGCCCGCTTCGATGCCGTCGAGCGAGCGTGCGCCGGCGAACCGGTCGAACAGCAGGCCTTCGATCAGGCTGATGAGGTCCGCGCTCGCGGCGCCGGGATCGGACGCGCCGAGGGCTTCGCACAGCCGCGTCGCGTGTTCGCGAGAGAACAGAGCCCGCGCGAGGAGTGTGTGAAGGTCGGGGAAGCCGGCGAGTTCGATCGCCAGCGCGTAGCGGGCGGTGACGTGATGGCGGCGGCTGACCAGGAGATCGTCGAGCCAGGCCGCCATCGCGTTCGCCGCGGCGGCGGGGCCGGCGACAGCGGCGTGCGCCAGGCCGGTCAGCTGGAAGCGGTGTGCCGACGTGTCCGCGATACGCCGGACCACCGCTTCCAGCAACGCCTGGCGCGTGCGGAAGTAGTACGACGTCGAGCCGCGCGGCAGGTCCAGCCGGACGTCGACGGCGCTGTGCGTCAGGCCGCGGATTCCTTGGGACGCGAGGACTTCCGTCGCGGCTTCGGCGATGAGGGTCCGCCGGTCAGGTTGCTCCACAGTGGACCTTCCCCTCGGACAGCGCGGTGAGCCTGCTCCGGATCCGGTCCAGATCCGGGACTTCCGGCGGATCACGGAAAAGTTCGTCCACCGACGCCCGCGCGTAGACGGTCAGGTCCACGCCCGCGTCGACGAGGACGTCGATCAGGACGCGGAACCGCATCGTGGCGTCGGCGCCCGCCGTCCGCAGCGGTGGCACGTCGGTGATGGTCCACCGGTGGTGGCGCGCGGCCAGGTCGAGGTAGTCCCGGGTGGACATTTCCGTGGTGGCACAGAGCCTGTCGAAGTCGAACGTGACGCCTGCCGTCGTCTCCTCATGCCTGCCGACGACGAACCGGCCCGGCCTGGTTCCTGGACGGCGGTAGTCGCTCTCGCCGTCGAGGCGCACCACGTCGACGTGCGCTCGAAGAGCCGTCACGACGGCCTCGATCTTGTCGTGGAAGAGCGGATCCGGCAGCAGGCCCTCCGGCGGGTAGTTCGACGTCGCGACCAGCGTGATCTTGCGGGCGAACACCGCGTTCAGCAGTCGTTCCAGGAGCCTGGCGTCGCCGATGTCGTGCAGGTGGAACTCGTCGATACACACCAGCGACAGCCGGTCCAGCACCTTGTCGACGGCTCTGTCGATCCTGCCCAGGTCGTGCGCGGTGGCCTGCAGATGCGCGAGCAGGTGATGCAGATGCCATCTGCTCTTGCGGACCGACGCGGCGGAATAGCAGGCGTCGAGCAGCATGGTCTTGCCACGTCCGACCGGACCCCACAGGTAGACACCACGCCGTCGGCGCGTCACCTCGTCCAGCCTGGCCGCGACGGCGACCTGACCGGCGTCCAGCTCTATGTCCATAGAGGCAGCCTCTATGGACATAGAGGGCCGGGCAAGCGAAGGTGATCCAGAGGACAGTCAGCCGCCGGCCGTGTAGCGGGGAACGACCCGGAACACCCGGAGGTCCTTCGGCGTGCCCTTGGCCCGGAAGCTCCGGCGCGGCCGCACGGTGAAGGCGTCCTGGTCGAGTTCTTCGACGACGCTGGCGCTGGCCAGCACCTCGTCGCCGTCCGCGGCGGCCATGATCCTGGCCGCGATGTTCACGTCGACGCCGAGGTAATCGTTGCCGACCCGCTGCGGATTCCCTCGATGAAGCCCCGCGCGCAGATGCGGAAGGTAGCCCTCGGCCTTGATCACGCTCACGGCGGAGCAGGTCTCGTAGGCGGCGTTCACCGCCTCGTCCGGATCGGCGAACACGGCCATCACACCGTCGCCGAGCCCTTTGACGACACTGCCGCGATGCCCGGTGACGATCGACTCGGTCACCTCGGAGACCGAACGCAGCAACTCCAGCACGCGGTCGTCACCGGCCTCCAGCGCCCAGGTCGAGAACCCGACGAGGTCGGTGAAGAGCACCGTGATGCCGTTCGCGGCCGACGGCTGTTTGCCGTTCCGGCGGACGGCCTGCCAGGCCTGGACCGCGGCCAGTCCCAGCTCACGACTGGCGCTGGGCCTGTCGGCGCCGGCCGCGGTGAGCAGCCGGGCGAGCCTGTCGGACGAACGGCCCGCCGACGGCGCGAGCGGATCACCGGGCGCTCCCTCCCCCGGGACGAGCCTGCGGAGGAACCGCGCGCCGCGCACCAGTTCGCCACGCTGATCCGTCGCCCGCAGGAACTTGCGGGTCCGGAGGTGCCACGGCTCGGGTCGTTCGGTCACGATCAAGACCCTAGCCGGTCACCCCGCGCTCGAAGCACCTGTCACCGGTGTGACAAGAAAGCGGACCGCGTTTCCCCTTTCCGCCTTCCCATGACAATTGACGAAGAAGCAATTCCGCATACGCGTGACAAGATCAACGCGTAAAGAAAAGGCGAGAGCTCTTTCCCTTTCCTCGTTGGTGACTTTCCACCTAGATTCGGCACCGAGCCCATTCAACGACGAAAGGACCTGACATGACGGAAACCCTGGTGCGAAAGGGTGTTCGCCGGTTCTGCGCCGCCGGGATCGCGGCCGCGGTCGCCGGAACCGTGATGCTCACCGCGGCGGGGACCGCGGCCGCCGTCGAAAAGAATCTCACGTACAAGGGCGGCTTCCCCATCATCGGCGACCAGCAGGTCGCGGTGGTAGTGAAGGCGGAAATCCCGGCGACCGCACAAGCAGGCACGCCGATTTCGGTGCCGTTCACCCTCGACGTCGATTCCGGCCAGGCAGCCGGAGACGGACTCCGGCTGGTCGGCGCCAAGAAGCTCTCCGGCACGATCAGCTCGAAGGTGAACGTCGCACTCGGCGAGCAGAAGGTGGCGATCCCCATCGAGCTGCCGATCCCGGACACCGAGGTGCCCGCCGAAGGGCCGCTGAAGTTCACCGCTTCGGGCAAGGTCGACTTCACCATCCCGGCCGGGACACCCGCCGGTGAGGCGACCAGCAGCGTGGACGCCGCGGCGACCTCGCACATCATCACCGACAGCTCACTCGGCGAGTTCGACGTGCAGCTCACGCTCGACCCGCCCGACCAGGACGCCGTTCTCGGCAAGACGACCGTCAGCTGATTCATCCGTCTTCCCCCGGCTCGCCCGAGCCGGGGGAAGACGCGTCTTGACCTCCAGCGCGGTGGAGGTTGCAGGCTGCCGATCATGTGGATCTGCGACAGGTGCGGTATCGAACACCCGGCGAGCCCGGAATCACCCCGCTGCGTTCTCGACCGCGGCGAGGTCGGCATCGAGGAAGCCGGTGACCTCGGCGCGCACACCGGACGCTGGTGGACACACGAGGAACTGACCGCCGCGCCGCACCGGACCCTGCACCGAGAACACGGCCGCGGCCTGCACAGCATCAAGCGGGAGCCGCATTTCGCGATCGGGCACTGGTCGTTCCTCGCGGTGACCCCCGCGGGCACTCTGCTGTGGGACCCGCCGTCCTGGTTGGACGCCGAAGTGCTCGATGTCGTGCGCGGTCTCGGCGACGTCGTCGCGATCGCCACCAGCCATCCGCACATGTTCGGCGCCCAGCTCAGCTGGAGCCGCGCGCTGGGCGGGATCCCGGTGCTGGTCAACGAGCGCAACCGCGAGTGGCTGCCCGCGCCCGACCCGGCGTTCGAATTCTGGGACGAGCACGCCGAACCCTTGCCGGGCCTCGACCTCGTCCGGCTCGGCGGGCATATGCGCGGCAGCGCCGTGGCCAGGACGCCGGACGGCAGCATCCTCGCGGGCGACACGATCACCGGCGGGCTCGCGCCGGACTGGGTGTCGTTCCAGCGCAGCTTTCCCAAGCACATCCCGATGTCCGCGGCCGTGGTCCGCCGCATCGTCGACCGGCTCGACGACTTCACCTACGACCGGCTCTACACCCTCGGCGGCGACACCATCGACCAGGACGCCCGCACCGTCGTGCGCCGAAGCGCCGAGACCCACATCCGATGGGCCAGCGGCGACTTCGACCACCTCACTTGACGGCGTT
The DNA here is from genome assembly GCF_055584485.1 of Amycolatopsis sp. NPDC102522. NCBI lineage: Bacteria > Bacillati > Actinomycetota > Actinomycetes > Pseudonocardiales > Pseudonocardiaceae > Amycolatopsis > Amycolatopsis sp. NPDC102522. The sequence continues at coordinate 253,333 of NZ_JBVJLY010000006.1, forward strand.
CTTCTCCTTGCGGCGGAAGAACAACGCGATGACTCCCGCCATCGCCATGAAGAACGCGACGGACCACATCCCGGGGCGGAAGCTGCCGGTCAGCCCCTGCAGCCAGCCGACGAGATAGGGGCCGACGAAACCCGACAGGTTGCCGAACGAGTTGATCAGGCCGATCCCGGCGGCGGCGCCGACCCCGGTGAGGAAGGCGTTGGGCAGCTGCCAGAACACCGGGACGGCGGTGAAGACGCCGATCGCGCAGAGGGTCACCGCGGCCATCACCAACAGCGGCGAACCCAGGTACAGCGCGGCGGCGATCGAGACCGCGCCGACGAACGCGGAGAGGGCGACATGCCCGGCCCGTTCGCCGGTGCGGTCCGAATGCCTGGCCCACAGCACCATGGCGACGGCGGCGATCGCGTAGGGAACCGCCGTGATGAGCCCGATCTCGACGATGGTGTATTTGGTCTGGAACTGCTGCTGGAAGTCCTTGATCACCTGCGGGAGGAAGAACGCCAGGACGTAGAGCCCGAAGATGATTCCGAAGTAGACGGCGCTCAGCGCGAGCACGCGCGGATCGGTCAGCGCCGATCGGGTGCTCACCTCTTGGCCGACCGCGGCGGTGTCTTCCGAGTCCAGCGTCGACTGCAACGCCGTGCTCTGTTCCGGTGTCAGCCACTTCGCGTTCTTCGGGCGGTTCGGCAGCAGGAACAGCACCACCACGCCGAGCAGGATCGAAGGCAGGCCTTCGGCGAAGAACATGAAGCGCCAGCCCGATTCGAAGCCGAGGACGCCTTCGCCGTTCTGGATGAGCAGGGCGGAGATCGGGCTGCCGAGAACCGACGACAGCGGCACCGCGAGGAAGAACAGCGCGACGATCTTGGCCCGCACCTTCCGCGGGAACCAGTAGGTCAGGTACAGGATGATGCCGGGGAAGAACCCGGCCTCGGCGATCCCGAGCAGCACCCGGACGATGTAGAAGCTGACCTCGCCCTGGATGAACGCGGTGGCCGAGGCGACGATGCCCCAGGTGACCATGATCCGCGCGATCCAGATCCGGGCGCCGACCTTGTGCAGGATGACGTTGCTGGGCACCTCGAAGAAGAAGTACCCGACGAAGAACAGGCCGGCGCCGAGGCCGTAGGCGGCCGAGCTGATGCCGAGATCGGCGTTCATGGTGAGCGCCGCGAACCCGACGTTGACCCGGTCGAGATAGTTGAGCAGATAGAGCAGCCCGAGGAACGGGACCAGCCGGATCATCGCCTTACGGACCGCTTGCGCGGTGGACACCTCTGCCGTCTGTTCGTCCATCCGCGGGAGTGTAGAGGGGGTCAGAACAGTGGTGGCAGGAAGGCACCGAGGTTCCCGCCCGCGGCCCGATCGGCCGGATCGGGATCCACCTGGACCGAGTCGGGGTTGTGCGGGTCGTAGGTGACCTTCACCGTCGAACCGCGGGCCGGGGCCTGCAGCGGCGGGGTGATCATCGTCGCGATGACCGTCCGCTCCCCCGTTTCCGTGGCGAACCGGACCTGCACGGTGAACCGCGGGTTCCCCATCACCCAGACGTTCGTGAACTCGACGCCGATCACGTGCCCGACCACCTGGCGGCCGGTCTGGGCCAGCGCCTGCGCGCGGTCGTCCTTCTCCGCCCTGGTGACGAACGCCCGCCCCAGCACCATGATCATGACCAGCGCCGTCACCCCGGCCACCGCCGGCACGAGATACGGTTCGTAGTAGACGATCCAGTCGACGTCGGTCCACGGTTCGGCCGCGCCGCCGGCGAACGGCAGCCGCTGCCCCACCGACTCGGGCGGCGTCCACGACGGGATCGCGGCGCCACTGCCCAGCGCGATGCCGAGGGACGCGGCCAGGCTGCTCGCCCGGAAGCCGACGCCCATCCCGCTCAGCGACATCCCGCCGCTCCAGAGCATCGCGAACCCGAGCGACGAAGCGACCGTGATCGCGATGCTGAAGAGCAGGACGAGGGAAACCGCCGGGCCCGCGTCGGCCCCCCACGCGCCGACGCGGTTCAGCGACATCAGCCGGAAGCCGTCCAGTAGCCCGAGGGTGCCCGACCAGCCCGCGACCGCCCAGGCGAGCGTCGTGGGCACGCCGAGCAACCACAGGCGGAGGCTGGGACGGCGGGCCTGCCGGGGGTCACCCGGCAGGCCGAACTCGAAGGATCCGAACATGGCGACCCGCCTACGCGATCGGGCCGAACACGGCGACCTTCGCCGGGTCGGCGGGGTCGACGCGGGCCTCGTGGCGGGTGCCGGGCGCGTACTGCTGGATCGTCGCCAGCGGCGTGATCAGCGGGGTCACCGTCCGGTAGGTGGTGCCGTCGGCGCGGGTGACCTCGAGCGTCGCGGTGTACTGCGCCTGCCCGGCGATCTTCCGGCCGGTCGGCTCCAGCGCACGGATCACCAGGGTGGCGGGCTCGCAGGTGTCGTAGAGCCGCCGCAGTTCGGTGCCGTAGGCCTGCAGTTCCTGCTGCTGACGCAGCTGCTCGTCCATCGGCAGCGCCAGGAACGCCGCCATGTCCGGGTCGGCGTTGAGGTTCCGGAAAGCCTGCGCGGCCAGCTGCGGAGTCGGCAGCTGCGGGGTGATGTCGTGCCCCTGCGCGGCGGCGGCCCGCCGGAACTGCTCGGCGTGTTGCTGGAAGTCCTGCTGACCCCGGGCCATGCCCTGCTGCGTCGCGTCGTTGATCTTGTCGCGGATCTTCTTGAACATCGGGGTGCCGCCTTTCGCTGCGTCGTTCTCGATGGACACAGCTTCGGCGGCGCGGGCTGCTACCGAACCCAGGTTTTCCCGTCGTCGGTCGCGTCGAGGCAGGTCAGGGGCGCCCAGAAGACCGGTGAGGACACCGGTTCGGGCTTCTCGCGCCAACGCGCGAGCCGGGTCCGCTGCCACGCGCACAGCTCGCCGACCGGGTCTTCACCGGCGAGCGCGGTGTCGACGGCGATGACCAGTTCGGACATCGGGTCCGAACCGGGCACGGCGGCCGACGTCGGCAGCGCCCAGACCGTGGCGGCGACCAGGCCCGCCCCGGCCGCGACGGCGGCGAGCAGCACGCCGAACGGTTCGGCCAGGCCGAAATCGCTCGCGCTGGCGCAGCCGATCAGCGCCACCCGCGCGGGCAGGGTGTCCACTCCGGACAGTGCGAGGTCGGCGGCGGTGAACGGCCGGTGCGTCCCGATCGGCGCGGCCGTACCGGGGAGATCGGCCGAACAGGACAGGTGCAGCGCGGTCTGCGCGCCGTACTCGTCGCGCACGCGGCTGACGTGTCCCACGAACACCAGCCGCGAACAGGGCCGCGCCAGGAGATCGGTGAGCAGACGGCGGTCGGTGTCGGTGCGGCGGACCAGGTCGAGCCCGCGTGCGGCGGCGGGAAGGACCGGGCCGTCGGCGAGCCGCGCGTCCAGGTGGCGGATCAGCGGCGACGTCGACTCTTGTTTGCCCAGCACGGAACCCAGTTCGCCGAAAGCACTCTGCCCGGGGATACGCGGGTCGAGCAGGTACACCGGCGGACCGTCGGCCGAGGAGGGACGGCGCGGGATCGCGGCCGGGGCGAGCAGAGAGACGTCGGCGACGTCGAGGACGCGCTCGTCGCTGTCGAAACAGGTGCCGATCTCGCCGATCTCGAGCACGTGATCGGCCCGCCTGTCGGGCAGCGCCAGCAGTCCCCACGGGACACCGGCGAGGCTCGGGGACGGCTGGATCCGCAGCAGCGGGCGGTTTCCGTCGGCCGCGGCACGCCGGAGCCGTCCGACCAGGTCCGCGGGCAGGAGGTTGAGGGAGAGGACACGCGCCAGGCGTTGTTCACCGGCGAAGCTGCCGAAGGCGTCTTCGCCCAGCGAGCGCCGGACGGCGTCGGCCACGCTCTCGCCTTCGTGCGGTGTCGGGGAGGCGGCGTCCAGGCACTGGCGAGCCGTCCCGACCAGGGCGAAGTCGATCGGGTGGGTGTGGACGGTGTCGAGGTCCTCGGTAGTCCGCCAGGTGAGGAACGTGTGCCCGGCGTCGGCGAAACGCAGGAGGAAGGTCTCACGTCCGGGCCGGGTGGCGGGCCAGGTCTCGACGGTTTCGGTGGCGAGCCGCGGCAGGCGATACCGCTCGGTGGCGAGGCTGTGCCACCGATCCAGCTCCATGGGCGAGGACGGCGACCAGCGCAGGGCGGGCGGCGGGGCGAGCCGGAGCGGAAGCGACGACGTGACAGAACCCAGTGCCGCCAAGGGAAGCCGATCATCCTCAGTGGACGGAAGCACTTCGAGGGTCGGCAGTGTTCCGGTCAGGTCGAGCGACGGCCCCTCGACTCCCGTGTACGCCCCGACCGCGCAGGTGCGCTCGATCAGTTCGGCCGCCAGCCTCGGCTCTTTCAGCTGGGACAGCAACGCCAGCGCCAGCCCCAGCGTCGGAGCCGCGATGTCACGCGCCCAGGCCGTGCGTGCCTGTGGCGAGAGGAACTCGAACCGGTACTCCGCCGCCGCGAGCGTGAGCGGAAGCAGCAGATCCAGCACGGCCCGCGGGTCTTCCCCGCGGGCGAACCCGATCGTGGCCGCCACGAAGTCCGTGTGCAGGTGATCCGACCAGTCCCCCGACGCCCGCGCCGATTCCCTGGCGCGAGTCGCGTGGTCCTCGGCCGTCGCCCAGTCGCCTTCCGCCGCGGCACAGCGGGCCAAAGCCGTGTCGAGGAGGCGCAGGCCCGGAACGTCACCGTTGGCCGTCCGGATCGTTTTCGCGTGCTCGAACTGGTCCCTGGCCTGCGCGACGTCACCGGTGTACAGCAGCAACGTGCCCAGCGCGTGACTCGCCTCCGCGACGTCGCCGGTCAGGCCCGCCGCCGCGAGTTCGTCGCGGGCGGCGACGATCGCGGCGACCGCGCCGGGGAGATCGCCCGCCAGGGCGCGGGCCTCCGCCAGCCCGATGCCGGCTTTCGCGGCCAGTGGGCCGCCCGCGTGCTGAGCGTTCAGCCGTAGCAGGTCCGCCCGCGCGTCCGCGTCCTCACCGCCCGCGTGGCGGATCCGAGCGCGTTCGGCCCTGGCCATGGCCTGCTGCTGGATGGCCCGCTCGCGGACCTCGTCGATCTCCGCGAGAACGTCCAGCGCCGCCAGGATCTCCTCGAGCGCGACCCGTGCTCCTGCCAGATCTCCGGCGGCGATCTGGACGCGCACGTCGAGGATCCGCAGTTCCAGCTCGTCGGAACCGTGGACGTCGAGCAGTTCGGGCGGATACTGCTCCGGCCCCGCTTCCTTGCGGAAGGCTGCCCGGCGGCGCTGACCGGCGATCAGCTCACGTGCCTTGGCGACGTCGCCTTCCTCCGTGGCCAGGGAGATGAGCACGCGATCGGCGACCTCCCGGGAGCCCTCGATCATCCGCGCCTCGGCGTACTGTCCGAAGTGGACGATGGCGGCGGTGCTCACCTTGAAGACCTGGAGCACGGCCTCCGCGCACTGCCTCGCGTTGCGCAGGTCGCCCGCGGAATAGCAGACCGTGGCCAGATCACTGACAGCGGCGAGGTCGAGATCGGTCCGGTCGAGCCGCTGCGCGATCTCCCGCATCCGGGCGTACTTGCGGTGCGCGCCGGCGACGTTCCGCACCGCGGCGAGCTGTTTGGCCTGGTCCTGGACCTTGGCGGCTTCGATGAGCAGTTTGCGGTACTTGCTCTCGGAGAGCGAGCACGCGGGCACCTCGCCGTACGGGGCCGGATCGAGGTCGAAATGCCTTGCGACACAACGACAGTTATAGCCGTGCGAGGTCGCGGCACTCAGTTCGGGCGGGAGCGGGCGATCCGGCGGATGCTGGGGTGGTGGCATGCCGACGAGCACGTCAGAACTCCTCGTCGTCGGAAGCGGCCGCCGCCCGTTCGGCGAGTGTCCTGGCTTCCGCCGGGCGTGCCCGCACGAGCGCGACCACTTCCGCCCGGTCCTCGGGTGTGGTCCCGGCGACGCCTTCGCCCGCCACGCCGACGACGAGCGCGATACGTCCATTGTGGACGCCCGCCGCCAGCCGGGTCGCGACTTCGTCCAGGTCTGCGGTCCCGACGAACCGTCCGGCACCGAGCGCGAGCGGCGCCTCCGCGAACGGCTCGCCGTCGTGGACCGCGACCGCGGTGATGGCCGCGTCGGCGAACGCGCCCGCGACTTCGACTTCGAGCCTGGTGACGGCGGCGGCCGTGACGATCCGCCAGGTCACCGTGTCTTCGGCGGCGTCCAGGATGCCCGGTGGCACCCGCGCCCAGTCGACACTCGCCCGTCCGCCCGCCAATACACCTTCGCCGGACGCGGCGGGATCGGTGCCCGCGGCCAGCGCGTACGAACGTCGGCCCAGTGGCGCCGTTTCCAAGCGCGCCAACACTTGCGCCGCGGCTTCGGCGCGCACGACGTCGTCCTGGTCGTCGAACCAGGCCGCGAGACGGGCACACAGACCTCGGACTTCGGCGGCTACGGGAGGCGCGGCGGCCAGGAGGGCGTCGTCCGCGATCGCCGTGTCGAACAGCTCGGCCGGGGAAGCTTCGAAGCCGTCGAGGAGGCCTTCTGCCAGGTCTTCCACGTCGGCCGTCGCGACCGCCGTTTCGAGGTCCAGCAACGCCGTGTCGAGCGAAGGGACCCCGAGCGACGGGCTGGCAGGCCACCAGCGCCTCAGCCAAAGCAGCAAGGCGAGTCTGCCCAGTTCCGGCCGGGCGGGGAGGTCCGCCTGCCCCTGGCTCAGCGCGGTGAGGCTGGTTTCCGCGCCCACGAGCCGGGTCAGCCACGGTTCGGCGGCTCCGGCGTCGCTGAGCTCGATGCGCATCGAGGTCGTCCGGCCGGCGAGCAGATCGGCGAGGGCGAAGCGAAGGAGACCGCCGTCGGCGGCGAGAACGGGAGTGTGGACCGGATGCGTCACGACACGGCCTCCAGATCCGGCAGCCGGGCCACGAGCGCGCGGCGCACCTTCGTCCGCAGATCCAGCGAGGTCGAACGGACCACTCCGGTGACGAGGTCACGGACGTCTGCGGCATCGGCGGGCGAGTCGCCGCGGACGTCGAAGCCGTGCAATCGAACCCACAGCCTGCTGAGGAACTGCTTCGCGAACTCGCGCAGATCGCGCAGGAGTTCGGCGTCGGGCCGCGGGGTGAGCGGCGTGGCCCCGGCCAGGGCGCGGCGGGCGTGCAGGACGTAGCCCTCCCGCGCGACCTGGGCGTTGAGCTGCCGCGCGAATTCGGGGACGCCCGCGGGCGCCGCGCCGTCGAGTGGCCGCAGCGCGGGCGCGAGGACGACACCGAGCGCGAAGCAGGCTGCCAGCGCGGGCACACCGAGCCCGAACCCGGCGGCGACCCGCGCCAGTTCGTCGTCGACGAGATCGGCGACGGGTGCCCGCTCGTCCGGAGGAACGCGGCGCAAGGTCGCGCGGACTCGCCGTTCGACACTGCGTTCGAGGAGTTCGGCGCCGGTCTCGTCGCGCCGGTTCAACGGCGGGACGGCGGTGCGATCCCCGCGCTGCAGGCCGAGATCCGGTGCGGGCAACCCGGAAATCTCTTGCACGGCCTCGCTCAAGGCGTGTGCCCCACCGGGCCGTCGCAGCGCGAGCCCGAGGGCGTGACCGGTGGCCGAATCGGCGAGGGCGCTCCAGGCCGCGTCGGAAAGACTCTCGACGAACGCCTGGAGCGCGGTGATGTCCTGCGGCACGGCGGGTTCGGCCTGCCAGCGGCGATGCAGCTCCGCGGTCAGTTCCGCCGAGAGGCGAGGATCCGCGAGATACCCGGTGAGCTGATCGACGCCTGCCGGGCCGCCCTCACCGTGCAGGTCGCGCAACGCCGCCTCGGCCGTCACCGTCGCGTCCGGACCCGGCGTGCCGAATCCCGTCGCCAGCTCGTACGCGAGCGGGAAGCACACGTCCTGGACGTTGCCCGCCGTGATGCGCAAGGCGCGGCGCTGCCGTTTGAGGTGGGTGAACCACGCGGCCGTCGCGCGCAGCCTGTCGGCGTCGGCCAGCAGCAGTTCCGTCAGCTCCGCCGCCGCGACCGCGTCCAGCACGGGACGGCCCAGCCGGGGGCGCGCCGCCGTGCGGATCACCAGCGGGTCGATGATCTTCTTGATCGTCCGGGTCAGCGGTCCGCCGTCGGCCGACGACAGGACCTCCACGCCGGGGACGTTCGCCCACGCCTGCGCGAGGACGGCCGAACGCAGCCGGGGCTCGCCCGATCCCGTCGTCACTCGCTCTCCCTTCGCGCTGATCACGACTCTATCCGAGCCAGGCGGGTTTCCCTTCGATCGTGATGGCTCTGAGCACCTGACACCCCATCGCCTCCGCGGCGCCGAGGATCACAGCACGCGCCTCGTCGTCGTCTTCCGGCGGGAACGCGACCCGGATCTGGTGTCCGTAGCACTCTTCGTAGGTCAGGAACCAGTCTCGGTCGATGGCTTTGAAGTGATACTGGCGGTTGCCTTCGCCCTCGTCGTGAAATCCGCGGTCCGAGGTGGGACTCAGGATGTCGCGAAGGATCCCGAGGCGCTGCTCGTAAGGCAGCTCGCCCTCGGAAAGCTTGACGTACACATGGGAGCTGTCGCGGTGAGGATCGAACCACGGCTCCGGCGGCGGTGGACCGAGCAACGGAACGTCGAGCCGTCCGCCGAAGTAGGCGTGGAGGAAGGCCACCGCGCCCAGGGCGTAGCGACCTGAACTGTCCCGAGGGTTCCAGACCACGGTCGTCCAGTCTTCGGGTTCGCCTTCGGTGAGCCAGTACAGCGAATCGCCGTTGCCGGTGCGAGCCCATTCCAGCAAGCCACCGGGCTCGGGCCACAGCGCGAAGGGCACCATTTCCGGCAAGTCGTCACGAACCGCCCCTGCCAACCTGAGGAGATCGCGCGCACTCACGACCAGTTCGTCGGGGCTCAGCAGGTAGATGTCGTCGAATTCTCCCGCTCCATAGCGCGCGGCGAGCGCTTTGAATTCGAGCGGCAGTACGAGCCCGAGCTCTTTCTCGACCGACTGCCAATCCCCGTCGAGAGCGACCGGCTTCTCCGGCGGCGGCACCAGCCGGATCAGATCATCAAGGTTCCCCACGTCGCGACTCTAGCTGTACAGCCTGCGCGACCGTTCGGGGTAACTTTCGTCCGAGTTGTACATACTTTCGTTGACTTAGTGCGAAAGTCCTCTTAGGTTCAGCGTCGTCACAGAGGTGCTCCGCCGCCGACCCGAGGAGCAACGATGCTTCCGTCTGTCCGCAAGCGCTTCAACCGGTCCATCGTCGCTTCGTTGGCGCTGGTCACGGCTCTGTCCGGGCTGGTGACAGCCCCGGCCGAAGCGGCCATCCCACCCCAGCAACCGGGCGTCACGCTCCGCACGTACGACCTGCAGCGCGAGATCACCAAGCTCTGCACGATCAAATCCGGCCAGACTCCCAACGTCGACAAGCTCATGCCGACGATCAACTGGACCAGCACAGCCGACTTCGGGCTCAACGAGCAGTTCGTCTCCGAGGTCATCGGGAACATCACCATCGCCACGGCGGGCCAACACGAATTCCGGCTCACCAGCGACGACGGCTCCCGGCTCAGCATCGACGGCCAGACCGTGATCAACCACGACGGCCTGCACGGGGCGACACCGGCGACGGGCTCGGTCCAGCTGAGCACCGGGTATCACGCGCTGCGGATCGACCATTTCGACAACACCAACGACCAGCAGGTCACCCTCGAATGGCGGCCGCCGGGCGCGGCCGACTTCGCGCTCGTGCCGAATTCGGTGCTCAGCACCGACGCCGACGTCGTCCGGGTGACCGCGCCGGGGCGCAAGGAATGCGAGGGCGCCGCGGACTCGCCCGGTGACGGCCTGCCGCTGAACGCCGTCCACCCCGGCTTCACGCTGACGAACCTGCGTCCCGACGGTTTCCAGCCGCAGGTCACCGGGATGGACTGGCTGCCGGACGGGCGGCTCGCCATCGCCACGTGGGGCGGGTCCGACAAGGTCCTCGGTGAGGTCCATCTGCTGAGCAACGTCAGCGGGAACACCGACCCGAGCAAGGTCCAGACCAAGCGGGTCGCCAGCGGGTTGAAGGAACCGATGGGCGTCAAGTACGTCGACGGCAAGCTGTACGTGTCGGAGAAGACGCGGCTCGTCGAACTGAACGACACCAACGGTGACGGCGTGACCGACGACTACCGCACCGTCGCCACCTGGCCGTTCGGCGGCAACTTCCACGAGTTCGCGTTCGGCCTGCTGTACAAGGACGGCTTCTTCTACGCCAACCTTTCCGTCGCCATCAACTACGGCGGCGCCACGACCGATCCGCAGCCCGCCGCGAATCGCGGGACGACGATCAAGGTCAACAAGGCCACTGGTCAGGTGTCCTACATCGCCGGCGGGCTGCGCACACCGCACGGTATCGGCTGGGGACCGGAAGGCGACGTCTTCGTCACGGACAACCAGGGCGGCTGGCTGCCGGCGAACAAGCTGGTGCGGGTCAAGCAGGACCGCTTCTTCAACCACTACACCAATCCGCCGGGACCGTTCGACTCGAAGCCGGTCACCGCACCCGTGTTGTGGTTGCCGCACAACGAGATCGCGAACTCGCCGAGCAACATGGTCATGCTGTCGCAGGGTCCCTTCGCCGGGCAGATGGTGTACGGCGACGTGACGTACGGCGGGCTTCAGCGTGCCTTCCTGGAGAAGGTCAACGGCGAATATCAGGGTGCCGTTTTCCGGCTCACCCAGGGTCTCGAATCGGGTGTCAGCCGGATCAGTCTCGGCCCCGACGGCGCGATCTACACCGGCGGAATCGACGGCGGGGGCAACTGGGGCCAGCCGGGCAAGCTCGCCTACGGCCTCCAGAAGGTGACACCCAACGGCACGAACGCCTTCGACATCCGCGCGATGCGGGCCGTGGCGGGCGGCTTCGAACTCGAATACACCCAGCCGCTGTCGGCCGAGACCGCGCAGAACCTCGCGGCGAAGTACCAGGCACAGCAGTGGCGTTACCAACCCACTCCCGCGTACGGCGGGCCGAAGGTCGACGAGCAGACCCTGTCCGTCACCTCCGCGAGCCTCTCGCCCGACCGCAAGAAGGTCACACTGCAGGTGGCGGGCCTGAAGGCCGGCTTTGTGGTGCACGTCCGGTCCCCGCGTCCGTTCGCGTCGGACTCCGGTGCGGCGCTGTGGAGCACGGAGGCCTGGTACACGCTGAACTCCCTGGTCGGCGGGCCGCCCGCGAGCACGACCTACGAGGCCGAGCGGGCCGCGCTGAGCGGTGGCGCGGCGACGAACACGAACCACAAGGGCTACGCGGGCACCGGGTTCGTCGACGGCTACTGGAACCAGGGCGCCGCGACGACGTTCACCGTGAACGCGCCGAAGGCCGGTGCCTACAACGCGGCGCTGCGGTACTCGAACGGCCCGGATCCGGCTCCCGGGACCAAATCCGTGACCGTCTACGTCAACGGCACCAAGGCCGAACAGGTCAGGCTCGCCAGTACCGGCAACTGGGACACGTGGAACACGCAACCCGAAACGCTCAACCTCAAAGCCGGGTCGAACACGATCTCCTATCGCTACGACACTGGCGACGCGGGCAATGTCAATCTCGACAGCCTCACCCTCACCGAGTCCCAGCGCGTCCAACTGTTCAAGGGCACCGATCTGAACGCCTGGGAGAAACGCGCGGGCGGCGCCGCGACCTGGCCGGTGTCCGGCGGCGCGATGGAGTCGAACGGCGGCGACATCCGCACGAAGCAGCAGTTCGGCGACTTCCGGCTGCACGCCGAGTGGAACGAGCCCAACTATCCGCCGGAGGTCACCGGACAGCAAAGGGGCAACAGCGGGATCTATCTCCAGGAACGCTACGAACTGCAGGTCCTGGAATCGTTCGGGGACACCACGCTCGCCGACAACGAGGCGGGCGCGATCTACTCGAAGCGGGCGCCTGACCGGAACATGGCGACGGCTCCCGGGACCTGGCAGACCTACGACGTCACCTTCCGCGCCGCGCGGTTCGACGGTTCCGGGAACAAGACCGACAACGCCCGCGTGACCGTGGTCTGGAACGGTGTCGTGGTCCACAACGACGTGGAGATCGACGGCGGGACGGGTGACAGCAACCCGGAGAACGCCGGGCCGGGCGCGATCCGCCTGCAGGATCACGGCGATCCCGGCGAGAACCCGCGGTTCCGCAACATCTGGATCGAACCGATCGGCTAAGCGCGATCCTTGAAGGCCTCCTTGAGGGACCCAGGGTCCCTCAAGGAGGCCTTCAAGGATTTCCGCCCTAGGCCACGCGGAGCGGCTGATCCACGGTGTCCGCGGCGAGGACTTCGCGCGCGACGAGCACACCGCCGACGAACGCCACCGGCATCACGATCAGCGCGGCGAAGGGGATCAAGCACAACAGCGAGGTGGGAAGCCCGAGACCCAGCGCGAGCGCGCGGCGACGGCGCAGCAGCGGACGCCGCTCCTTCAGGCCCATTCCGCGCCGGTAGAACGGCACCGCGATCAGTTCCAGCGCCAGGAACCACGCCGTGACCAGGGCCAGCAGGACCGGAACGACGGTCTGCCCCACCACCGGGACGAAGCCCGCGATCATCAACGGGATCGTGAACATCAGCGAGCGCAGGACCAGCGAAAGGCCGTCCTTCAGCCCCATCACCAGCAGCCGCCACCACGACAGTTCCACCGCGCCGGGCACGCCGCCCAGGTCGTCCTCGACCTTCTCCGCGATGTGCTCGTAGAACGGGCCGCCGACGGCGATCGTGAGCGCGGTGAACCCGATCAGGCAGATCGCCAGTACCGCTCCGAACACCCCGATCCCGACGGCCACCCGGATCAGCACCTGCCACCGCGGCGACCACTCGTCGGCGAAGGGAGTGAGCACCAGGGAGAGATCGTCGATCCAGAACGCCAGGGCGACGACTCCGCCGAGCAACAGCAGCGTGGTCAGCACCGCGGGCAGCGCCCCGATCAACAGCAGCTTCGGCGACCGCAACAGGATGCCCAGACCTTGCCAGAACATCCCGAACCCCTTGAAGAAATCCCGCATCGGACATTTCTACCAGTGAGCGTCCGGCCACTTCGGACATAGGCGATTTTCACCGACGCGAACACCAGGGCTCCGTTGCGAGATTGGTGGCGTGACGAACCGAGCAGACGCCGCGACGCCGACGCGCCTGGCCCGCGGCACCGTGCTGGCCGCGGCGCCGCTGACCATCATGGCCGCGGCGATCATCGCGCCCAGCCTGCCCGCGATGCGGGAGGTCTTCGCCGGTACCCCCGGCTCCGGCCTTCTCGTGAAGCTGGCGCTGACCGTGACCTCGCTCGCGATCGCGATCAGCGCTCCCCTGTCCGGGATCGTCGCCGACCGCGTCGGGCGCCGCCCGCTGCTCCTGGCCGGGCTCGCGCTCTACGCGGTCGCCGGCACTGCCGGGTTCTTCGTGGACGACCTCTCCCTGCTGCTGGTCACCCGCGCCGGGCTCGGGATCGCCGTCGGCGGGATCATGACCGCGGTCAGCACCCTGATCACCGACTGGTTCTCGGGCTCGAGCCGCGCCTCGTTCCTCGGGCTGCAGCAGGCTTTCGCGAGTCTGGGCGGCGTCGTCTTCCTGCCGCTGGCCGGGCTGCTGGCCACGGTGGACTGGAAGGCGCCGTTCTGGATCTACTCGGCCTCGACGATCGTGGCCGTCTTCGCGGTCTTCTCCCTGAGCGAACCGCAAAGGAGCGAACCGGCGGCGAGTGACAGCAGCCGAGCCCGGCTGCCTGGCCGCATCCTCGGCGTGTACGTCCTTGCACTGGTCGCGACGCTGATCTTCTACATGGCGCCGACGCAGTTGCCGTTCCTGCTCGAAGGGTTCGGCAGCGGCCCCGCCGTCATCGGTGCCGTGGTCGCCGGGAGCACGCTGACCAGCGTCGCGGGCGCGCTGGCCTTCCCTCGCCTGCGCAAGCGCCTGAGCCCCACGGCGATCACCACCGTCAGCGTCGCGCTCCTGGGCGTGGGCTGGCTGGTGATCGGTACGGCGGGAACCGTCGCCCAGATCGTGGCGGGACTGCTCGTCGGCGGGTTCGGTGTCGGGTTCGTCGTCCCGAATCTCAACCTGCGCCTGGCCGAGTTCGCCCAGCCAGCGCAGCGCGGCCGGGTGCTCAGCGGCCTGGTCACCGGGATCTTCCTCGGGCAGTTCCTGTCCCCGCTCGTCGTCCAGCCACTCGTCCAGGCCATCGGCATCGCCGACACCTTCACCTGGACCGGCATCGCCATGGGAGCCGGAGCGGCGCTCGCCGCTCTCCACTCGAACCGAAACAACGGAAAGGAAACACGATGATCTACCACGGCAACCGTTTCACCCTGCGGCCCGGCGCCTCCCCGGACCAGGTCGAGGAAGCCTTGGAAAGCCTCCGCAATCAGGGCCGGGTCATCCCGTCGGTGAAGTCGTTCGTCGTCGGCCGCGATTTCGGCGGCGACTACGAATGGGGTGCTGTCTTCGCGCTCGAGGATCTCGAAGGCTACTGGGAGTACCTCATCCATCCGGCGCACCGGAACACCGACCGGGTCGGGCTGCCGCTGGTGGACAAGTTCGTGTCCTTCGACATCACCGACGACCCGGACCCGGAGATGGCCGCGAAGATCGCCGAACTGCACCAGCGCCGCTACGACAACGACGCCGAGCTGACCAAACTGGTCTCCGACCTCGGCGAATACTCCGGCAGCGCCGCGCCCGGAAAGCACGGTGACTGAGTCCACATCGGACCCATCGTCGACGGGGACGTCATCGTCCTGCGCCGGCTCGCCGAGGGAACCTGGGTGTGCGCGAACTCCCGGTCAGGACACCGTGAACGAGCTCAGCACCGCCAGGTGGTCCGACGGCCAGCCGGTCCCGCCGCCGAAGGTGCGGGCGCTCTTGGGCGTGATCGACCCGCCGCGGTAGAAGACGAAGTCGATCCGGTCCTGCGGTTCCGGCCTGCCCTGGTTGTCCTTGACCACCGGGGACCAGGTGTCGCCCGGGTCGGCGACGGGGTCGGGCCGCAGCTTCCGGTACGAGTCGGTGAAACCGCGGGCGGTGAACGCCTTCGTGGTCGGCCAGGCCACCTCGTAGCCGCAGTGCCGGGACTTGGCGGCCGCCGTCCAGTCCTGATGGGACGGGCTGTTGAGGTCGCCCGCGACGATGCCGGGGCTGCTGCCCGTCCACTCGGCGATCTGCTCGGCCTGGCGACGGCGGTTCGTCTCGTCGGCGAGGATCGTGCCGGCGCTGTCCTTGTCGAAGCACGCGTTGTACGGACCGTATTTCGTGTAGTCCAGGTGGATCGCGTAGACCCAGACGCCGGCGATCTTCGCCGTGATGGCCCGCGCGCCCGTGTCGTTCCAGGATTTCCAGTCGGTGTCCTGGATCGGCAGCGCGCTGATCACGTCGATGTCCCAGCCGGGTTCGGTGTGCTGCCAGCCCAGCGCGTCGGCGATGGCTTCGGTGGCGCCGCCGCCGGTCTCCGAAAGCGCGACCACGTTCGCGCCCGAGGCGCGGATCTGGTTCACCACCGAACCGATCCCTCCATGCGAGCCCTGCATCCAGATGTTGAAGCTCAGCACGGTCAGGTTCGTGGCCGCGGCGGCCGGAGCGGCGACACCGGTCATCGTGAGCAGGAGGACGGCGAGGACGCCCGCGAGGCGGCGTTGGACGAAGGTCACAGGAGTCTGGTCTACCGGTGGGACAGGGGGAAAGTCCAGCCGTCAGGCGAGTGTTCAACGACGGGCCAGGCACCGGCCACTTTCAGCCGCCGTCCGCGAGGGAGCCGCTGCCGTCGGGGCCGGTCACGATGACGCGGCTGCTCACCGCCGTCCCGAACGGGACGATCGTGACCTGCCACGTCTGCGGCGACCCGACGTCGATCGTGCTCGTTCCCCTCTTGACCAGGGCCGGGATCCTGTCGACAGCCAGCGCACGGAGGTCGAACCGCGGAACCTGGGCGCCCGTCGGCGCGAACACCACGGTCAGCCGCTGTTCCTCGACGACGACGGTGATCACCTGGGAGACGTCCGCGGCCTGCGCGAGCGAGTCGATCGCCCGGCGCAACTCCCCCTCGCCCAGCAGGGACCTGTCGACGTTCACGGTCGCGGATCCCGACGAAGAAGTGGTCACGCTGGACTGGGTTTCTTCCGCTCGTTCGGGCGCATCCGGCGCGAACAGTTCACCGCGGAACAGGAACAGCACGAGCGCCGCGCCGAGCAGCAGGCCGAGGAACGCGAGCGCGCCGAACGCGCAGCCCTCCGGCGACTCTTGGATCAGGCTGGACTCCGGGGCGGATTCGATCACCGCGTCGGAAACGCGGCGCTCCCATTCCGGCGACACCCGTTCCGCGATCTGCGCCTTCCACGGCCGGTCCGGCGGGTACTGGACGACGAGGATCCCGCCCGGCCGGTAGTCCGGGATGTCGACCAGGTTGACGCCGTGGGTGATCCGCACGCGGTGCGTCGCCGCGCCGTCGGGCGCGACGGTGAGGACGAAATCGACCGGGATGTCGCCGGTCTCGGTGCCACTCGCCCGGAGGGTTTCGATCTTCGCCAGCGCGACCACCGGGGCGACCACCGCCTCGCGGGCTCGTCGCGGCGCCCCGGCGAGGTAGAGCAGGATCCCATAGACGACAGGGAGTCCCAAGCCGGTGATGATCAGGGGGACGTACTCGATGACGATGCCCACGACGAAGGCGGACAGGGTGGTCCCGCTGACGATCCCCGTCAGAAACCCGCGGACGAGAGCGAGCGGTCTCGTGGCAGCCGACATGAACGTTTCTCCAGACTTTCGGGGCGGGCTCAGGCCGCGGGCAGCCAGTCACTGAGGGCGGGATGGCGCCGCAGCGCCACGAAGATCTTCTTGTCGTCGGCGGGCTCGGCCGGATCGAACAGCACTTCGGCGGTCGCGATCGTGGTCTCCCGGGTGCGGCGGGTCGCCCAGCGCCGGATGCCCGCGAGGTCGGCGAACGACACCGTCACGTCCGCGCCCACGACGCGGGTACCCGACTCGTCGCCTGCCAGGCGCAGCTTCACCTCGACGATCTCGGCGGGCACCCGTCGCCCGGACCGCAGCAGCCGATCCCTGGTCCGGACCATCTCCGCGTACCGGCGCGAGACCTGGACGGCGTACCGCGAAGCCAGCAACGTGAGGACGAACAGGAACGCGGGCACCCATCGGTCGGCGTAGTACATCAGCCACGCCCAGAACCCCCACTTTTCGTCCTCGTGGAAGACGGGGTCGACCGCGGTGCCGACGGCGAGCGGCGGAAGCCAGGATCGCGACGATTCCCAGACGCCGAGCGTACTGGCCGCGAGGACCAGCACGGCAGGCAACGCCGATCCCGACGGCCGCCCCTGATAGCGCCGCGTGGCGGCCCCCGCGAGGCTGGCCGCGGCGAGGCAACCGAGGAAGCCGAACGTCCCCCACACGGGCCCGTACGGCGGTTCGGCATCACCGCGGTCGTCGAAAATGCTGTCGATCGCCATGGTCCGGAACTGCTCGAAGAGCTCGCCGAAGCCGTGTCCGGCCAGGAAACCACAGGCCAGGGCGACCACCGAAGCCAGGATCGCGCCCACGAGCAGGCGGCGGTCTCCCCGCAGGCGTTCGATGCGGTCGTGCCGGGCCCGCTCCGGGTCCACTGTGTTCATCACGCTCACCTCCGTTCGGCTGCGTCCAGTTTGCGGCGAGCCAGGCGCTACCGAACCCAGGTTTTGTTTCCTAAGAGCCTTAGGCAAATCCAGAATGGACTATGGTAACGTGGCGGCCATGGCACGAGCGGGACTGACCACGGAACGCGTGGTCCTGGCGGGAGCCGAGATGGCCGACGAGATCGGCTTCGAGCAGGTGACCCCGACTGAGCTCGCGAAGCGGTGCGGCGTCAAGACGGCGAGCCTGTATTCGCATGTGAAGAACGCCCACGAGCTGAAGACCGAGATCGCCCTGCTGGCCTTGGCGGAACTGGCCGATCTCGCCGCCGCCGCGGTGGCGGGTCTGGCGGGCAAGGACGCGCTGATCGCCTTGGCGAACGTCCACCGCGACTACGCCCTCGCACATCCCGGCAGATTCACCGCCGCGAGGTTCCGGCTCACCCCGGAGAAGGCCGCCACCAGCGCCGGGCGACGGCACGCCGAATTGACGCGCGCCATCCTTCGCGGCTACGACCTGGCCGAACCGCACCGCACACACGCGGTCCGACTGCTGGGCAGTGTCTTCAGCGGTTTCATCGGCCTGGAGGCCGCCGGCGGCTTCAGCCACAGCACCCCCGGCTCGCAGGAGAGCTGGACCGAAATCCTCGACGCGCTCGACGTCCTGATGCGCGCTTGGCCCCGAACGAAATGAACGAGGAAATGCTCACGACCCCGATCACCGCCGCCCTCGTCCGTGGCGCACTTGACCTCGAGTACACCGAACGCGGCGTACTCCCCCACCGGCTGCCCGCGCGTGCCAGGCAGCAGATCCCCGACGGCCAGCTGACCATGACGGAATCGCAGCCGTCCGGCGTCCGGCTGGCCTTCCGCACCGCGGCCACGATCGTCGAACTGGACGTCATCGCCACCAAACGGGTCTACGCCGGGTTCCCGGCCCGGCCCGACGGCGTCCACGAGCTGCTCGTCGACGGCAAGCTCGCGGGACAGGCGAGCGTGACCGAAGGCGACACGTTCACCATCGACATGTCCACCGGCACCGTCGAGTCCAAGCCGGGCCCGGTGCGCACCCTGCGTTTCACCGATCTGCCGGGCGACGACAAGGCCGTCGAGATCTGGCTGCCCCACGACGAAACCACGCTGCTGGTCGCCTTGCGCACCGACGCGGCAGTCCACAGTGCACAGTCCGGCGGTCGCAAGACCTGGCTTCACCACGGCAGTTCCATCAGTCACGGCTCCAACGCGGCGACCCCGACCGGGACATGGCCCGCCACGGCCGCCGCCCTCGCCGGAGTCGACCTGGTCAACCTGGGCTTCGGCGGCAGCGCGCTGCTCGACCCGTTCACCGCCCGCGCGATGCGGGACACCGCCGCCGACCTGATCAGCGTCAAGATCGGCATCAACCTCGTCAACTCGGACGGGATGCGGCTGCGCGTGTTCGGCCCCGCCGTGCACGGTTTCCTCGACACCATCCGGGAAGGGCATCCCACCACGCCGTTGCTGGTCGTCTCGCCGATCCTCTGCCCCATCCACGAGCACACCCCGGGGCCCTGCGAGTTCGACCCGGACGGCCTGCGCGAAGGAAAGATCAGGTTCAGGGCCACCGGTGATCCCGCGGAGGCCAGGGCGGGGAAGCTGACGCTCACCACGATCCGCGGCGAACTCGCCCGCATCGTCAAGGAACGCAGCACGACCGACCCGAACCTGAGCTACCTCGACGGCCTCGAACTGTACGGCGAAGCGGATCACGCCGACCTGCCGCTGCCCGACGACCTCCATCCCGACGCGGCCACGCACCGGCTCATGGGCGAGCGCTTCGCGCGGCTGGCCTTCGACGGCGCGTTTTAGGCACCTACTGCCGGGCGGTTTCACGAGGCTAGGCCAGGCGTGTGAACGCGACCGTGACGAACTCCGTTTGCTGTGCGCGAATAGGTCGGTAGGCCGAACGGCGGGGTACCTATCTTTCTTCCTGTCCAACGAAAGTCGGTATCCGCCGTCGGCGGCGCGGATCACCATGATCGGCACCGGATCATCGGTGCCGGGCCACCTTGGCCGTGCCCGGCGACCCCACTGTGTCCAGTGCGGCCACCCCTCGCGCTGGATCCTCCCTCGCGAAAGTGAGTCACCGGTATGCGCACAAACCCCTTAGCCCGTACCGCCACCACCTTGGTGGCCGCGGCCGCGGCCATCGGCTTCCTCGCCCCGTCGACGGCCACCGCCACGACGATCGAGGGCTACTCCCCCACCGTGCAGAACGAGGCGGTGGCGTCCCTCGCGTCGGAAGCCGGGATCAGCAAGGCCGCCGCCGTCGAGTTCCTCAAGGCGCAGACGGCCGGCGTCGAAACGCTGCGGAAGGTCACCGCGTCCCTCGGCGCGCGTGCCGCCGACGGCTACCTCGACGACGCCGCCAAGCCGGTGGTGAACGTACTCGACCAGGCCGCCGCGGACCAGGTGACGGCGACCGGCGCCCAGGCCCGCGTGGTCAAGCACTCCAGCGCGGCGCTGGCCGGGGCGCAGAACGCCCTGCAGGCGTTGCCGACGGTCACGCACACGTCGATCGGCCTCGACCCGAAGACCAACCAGGTCGTGCTGACCGTGTCCGACGCGGCCAAGGGCTCCGAAGCCCTCGTCAAGGCCGCCGAAGCGCTCGGCGACCGGGTCCGGGTGGAGCGGACCACCGGCGAGATGCACACCGCGATCTACAACGGCGAGGCCATCACCGGCGGCGGCACCCGCTGCTCGGTCGGGTTCAACACCAACAAGGGCGGCCAGAACTACATCCTCGACGCCGGTCACTGCACCCGCGCGGTGTCGCAGTGGAACGTCGGCCCGTCGCAGGGCGCCAGCTTCCCGACCAACGACTACGGCCTGATCCGCAACACCAGCGGCAGCGGACCCGGCGCGGTCACCCTGTGGAACGGCTCCACCCAGAAGATCGCCTCCGCCGGATCCGCCACCGTCGGGCAGCGGATCAGCAAGAGCGGCAGCACCACCCGCCTCACCTCGGGCTCGGTTCAGCGGCTGAACGTCACCGTGAACTACTCCGAAGGCTCGGTGCACCAGCTGATCCAGACCAGCGCGCTGGTCAACCCCGGCGACTCGGGCGGCTGCCTGTTCTCCGGCAGCGCCGGCCTGGGCATCACCTCGGGCAAGGGCAGCGGGACCTCGTACTTCCAGCCGATCGGCGAGGCGATGAGCGCCTACGGCGTCGCGCTCAACCAGTAACGCCTCCCCGAGGCCGGGTCCTGGTCATTCCGACCGGGACCCGGCTTCGGCCTGCGCGTGGAAGTGTTCGACGGCGTGGTCGCGAAAGCGCTGGGCGGCGACGGAAAGGTAGGTGTCCTCGCGCCACGCGACGCTGAGCACGCGGCGGCATTCCGGATCGTCGACCTCGAGCCAGACCACCGTCGTGCTTGTGTCGGCCCGCAGCCCGAGTGACGGCACGAACGCGATGCCGAGACCCGCGTCGATGAGCTGGAAGAGCACAGCGGCCTCGTCACCCTCACAGACGATCTGAAGATCGAGGCCGGCCTTCGCGAAGAGGCGCTCGACGAGCGCGCGCTGCCAGTAGCCGGGCCGCGTGGTGAGGAACGGCTCGCCCGCGAGGTCCGCGAGTGCGACGCGGCCGCGTCCGGCGAGCCGGTGACCGGCCGGAACGCAGAGCATCACCTGTTCGTCGAGCAGCACGCGACTCCGGATGTCGTCGCCGGACAACGGTTGCGACGTGATGCACAGGTCGAGGTCGCCGGACCGCAGTTTCTCCGCCATCCCCTCCCCCGAGGCCTGGGACAGCCGCACGTCCACCAGCGGATGGCCGGGGACGAAGGTGCGCAGCGGTTCGGTGAGGACGAGCAGGCTTTCGGCCGCGACGGTGACAGTGCCGCGTTCCAGCCCGGCGGCGTCGTCGAGTTCCTGCCGGGCGTCGTCGAGTTCGGCCAGTGCCCTGTCGACGCGACGAAGGAACGCGGCGCCGAACCGGTTGAGCCGGATCCGTCGGCCATGCCTGTCGAACAGGGGTACGCCGAGGTCGTTTTCCAGTCTGGCCAGGGTCCGGCTGAGCGAGGGCTGCGCGACACGCAGTTTCTCGGCGGCGCGGCCGACGTGTTCGAGCCGGGCGACCGTCTGGAAGTACCGAAGGGCCAGAAGATCCACCGCTGATACCTCACTTGTTATGAACAGATAACCGATCTTGTCTTGGACAGCATAAGGCGTCGGCTCCTACGTTCGATCACGTGAGTGAAACCCTGACCAGCCCGAGCCGGAAGGCGAACGGGACGCTGGTGGTGAACCGGGTGCTCGTGAGCGCCCACGCCGTCGCGATCATCGGCCAGCCGGTGTTCGCCGGCGGCTACCTCGGCGGCGACTACGACATGCTCTGGCTGCATCGCTGGGGTGCCGACGCCGTGTCTTTCGTGGCGTACGCGCAGATCTTCGCGGCACTGGCCCTCTGGCTGGTCCGCGGCCCACGCTGGCTGTTCTGGGTCAGCCTGCTGCTCGCGGCGGGCGAGACCGCGCAGTACTTCGCCGGACTCGCCGGCGCGCTCGATCTGCACATCCCGCTCGGCGTCGCCCTGGTCACCGGGATGGTGCTGACGACCATCGCCGCCTGGCGGCCCCAGACCTGGCGGGCCGGCCGATGAGCCGCCGGCTTCCCCGCCGGACGTTCCTCGGGCTCGCCGGCGGGGCCGGTGTCCTCGTCGCCGCCGGAATCGCCGCGCCCCGGCTGATCGCGCAGGGCGCGCCGGGCACCGGCGAGTTGCTGCGCAGCGGGCTCCCGTTGCCCGAGCCGTTCCGGGTCCCGCTGCCGATCCCGCCCGTGCTGCGTCCACAAAGGACGGCGGACGCCGATCACTACACGATCACCCAGCGGGCCGCGACCGCCGAGATCCTGCCCGGTGTCCAGACGCCGATCTGGGGCTATGACGGGATCTTCCCTGGTCCGACGATCGAATCGCGGCGGGACCGGACGGCGGTGGTGCACCACCGCAACGAACTTCCCGTCCCGACCGTGGTCCACCTGCACGGCGGGCACACGCCCGCCGACTCCGACGGTTACCCGACCGACCTCGTCCTGCCGAAGTCCGGCTGGGACGCCGGGCACACCGGGCACGGCATGGCCGACGCGCGCGCCCGGATCTCCGACGGTGAGCGCGACTACGTCTTCCCGCTTCGGCAACGGGCCGCGACCCTCTGGTACCACGATCACCGGATGGACTTCACCGGTCCTGCCGTGTACCGGGGCCTGGCCGGTTTCCATCTGATCCGCGACGACGAGGAAGACTCCCTGGGGCTCCCGTCCGGGGAGCGCGAACTACCGCTGATGATCGCCGACCGCGCCTTCGACGAGCACGGCGCCTTCGCCTACCCCTCGCTCGATCGGACGCTCCGAACCACGCCGGGTGTGGAAAGTGCTTACATAGAAGGCGTTTTCGGGGACGTCATCCTCGTCAACGGCGCGCCGTGGCCGGTACACGAAGTCGCGGCCGTGCGGTACCGGCTGCGTTTCCTCAACGGCTCCAACGCCCGCCGCTACGACCTGGCGCTCGATCCGCCGCCGCCCGGCGGAGGCGGTTTCGTCCAGATCGGTGCCGATCAGGGCCTTCTCGACGCGCCACGCGAGCACGACCATCTTCCGATCGCCCCCGCGGAACGCTACGACGTCGTCGTCGACTTCGGGCGGTATCCGGTCGGCACCGAGGTCACCCTCGTGAACCGGCTCGGCACCGGCTCGACAGCGCAGGTCATGCGATTCGTCGTCGCCCGCCGAGCGCCGGACGAAAGCCGGGTTCCGGCGAAGCTCTCCGCGATCACGCCGCTCACCCGGGACCAGGCCACGACCACCCGTGACTTCTCGTTCCGCGCCGGCACCGTCCACGGCCGCGAGGGCTGGGTGATCGGCGGGGAACCGTTCTCTCCCAACCTGATGTCGGCGAGCCCGCGCCTCGGCGACACCGAGATCTGGCGGTTCGTCGCCGACATCCACCACCCCGTCCATCTGCACCTGGTGGGATTCCGGATCCTCTCGCGCGGCGGACGCGAACCGGGGCCGTTCGACGGTGGCATCAAGGACACCGTGGACCTGGCCCCTGGCGAGTCGGTCGAGGTCATCGCCCGGTTCGACGGCTATCGCGGCCGCTACGTCTTTCATTGCCACAACGCCGAACACGAGGACATGGCGATGATGGCGAACTTCGAGGTGCTCTGACGCTCGTGAGTGGTAATGACGGTTAGAACGACACTTAGCACTCACGGGACCGGACGGGGTTGGTGAGTTCGCCGACGCCCTCGATCGCCACGGTCACCTCGTCCCCCGGCTTCATCGGCCCGACCCCGGCAGGACTGCCGGTGAGCACGACGTCGCCGGGCCGCAGGGTGAACCAGCGGGTCACCCACGCGAGGATCTCGGGCACGCCGAAGATCATCTCGCCGGTGGTGGACCGCTGGACGGTCCGATCGTTGATCCGGGTGGTCACCTCGAGGTCTCCGTTCTCGATGTCGGTGGTGATCCAAGGGCCGAGCGGCAGGAACGTGTCGGTGCTCTTGGCCCGCGCCCACTGTCCGTCGGACCGCCAGTCGTGCGCGGTGACATCGTTGGCGCAGGTGTAGCCGAGAACGTGCGCCAAAGCGTCCTCGACGCTCACGTTCCGCGCGGTCCTGCCGATGACGACGGCCAGTTCCCCTTCGTACTCCAGGCGTTCGACCTCGGGCGGATGCAGGATCGGCTGCCCGGGACCGGTGACGGCGTTGGGCGCCTTGAGGAACAGGGCGGGCCGCTCCGGCCAGGGGCGACCCTTTTCCTTTAGCTGACAGGGATAGTTACTGCCCACGCAGACGATCGTGCGCGGATCGCACGGCGCGAGCAGCCGGACACCGGACAGCGGGCCGACGACCTCGCCGGGCCCGGTGACCGGGTCGTAGGCAAGCACGAGATCACCGTCGACGCATCCCGTCCGGGCGGTTCCCTCGACGTCGAAGCGGATCAGGCGCATGTCGAGCCACCCAGCGCTTCGCGGACGAGTTCGAGCGGATGCCACGCGGTCCGGCCCGCGCCGTGGAAGATCTGCTGGCGGCATGAAACCCCGGTGGCGGCGACCAGTGTTTCGTCAGGTTCCTGTTCCAGGGCTGGGAAAAGCCTGTCGCGACCGACGGCCATCGAGGTTTCGTAGTGTTCGGCCTCGAAGCCGAACGAGCCCGCCATCCCACAGCAGCCGGAGTCGATCTCGGCGACCTCCAGCCCCGGGATCCGGCGCAGGAGCGCCATGGTGGCCGCGGTGCCGACCTCCGCCTTCTGGTGACAGTGGCCGTGGAAGACCACTCGCCGCCCGCTGAGCCAGGATCGCTCCGGGAGTTTCAGCCTGCCGTCGTCGATGGCCTCGACGAGTAGTTCCTCGACCTGGCGGACCCGCTCTTTGATCTGCTGCGCCTCGGGAAGCTCCGGCAGCAGCGCCAGCGTCTCGTCCCGCAGGGTGAACACGCACGACGGCTCGCACCCGACGATCGGCGATCCCGGTTCGGTGTCACGGGCCAAGGAAGTGACCAGTCCGGTCGCCTTCTTCTTGGCATCGTCGAGCAGGCCCTTGGACAGGCTCGACCGCCCGCAGCAGCCACCGGAAGCGAGTTCCACCGCCCAGCCCGCGCTTTCGAGCAGCTCGATGGCCGCCTTGCCGATCTGCGGTTCGGTGAAGGTGGTGAAGGAATCCGCCAGCCAGTTCACCGTGCCCGCCGTTCCCGGCACCGCGGTACGGCGGCGGTTCCAGCGCACGAGGTTGTCCCGCACGAACTTCGGCAGCGGCCGTTCGGCCTTGATCCCGACGGCCCGTTCCATGAGTTTGCGGAGCACCCCGATCCGGCCGGGCACATTGGACAGCGGCGCGGTGGCCGAACCCAGCCGGTTGAGGGCCCGGATCGAGCCGAAGATCCGCGACCGCAGCGGCGTGCCGTGTTCCTCGTGGTGCTGGTGCAGGGTTTCGGCCTTGAGCGAGGCCATGTCGACACTCATCGGGCATTCGCTCTTGCAGGCCTTGCACATCAGGCACAGATCGAGGATTTCGTTGAGCCGCTCCCCGCCGAGCGCGGCCTTCGGATCCGGCTCGGAGAGCGCCTTGACAAGAGCGTTCGCGCGGCCCCGCGTGGAGTGCTCCTCCTGCAGGGTGACCTGATAGGACGGGCACATCACGCCGCCGGTCGTCTTGCGGCACAACCCGATGTTCATGCAGCGGTCGGCGGCGTCGCGCATCCCGCCCCCGCCGATGACCTCGAAAGACAGCATGGTCCGCAACGGCGGCGCGGGCGGCAGGGCATCGCGGTCGCGCAGGTTCTCGGTCATCGAAGGCGCGTCGACGATCTTGCCGGGGTTCATCGTGCCCGCCGGGTCGAACAGGTTTTTGACCTGGCGCATGGCTTCGTACAGTTCGTCGCCGAAGATCTCGCGGTTGAACTCCGAGCGGGCCAACCCGTCCCCGTGTTCGGACGAGTTCACGCCGCCGAATTCGGCCACGAGGTCCTTGATCTTCTCCGCGACCACGCGCATCGTGTCGACCTGCGCCGGATCGGTGAGGTCGACGAACGGCCGGATGTGCAGGCAGCCGACCGAACAGTGGCCGTAGAACCCGGCTTCGAGATGGTGCTCGTCGAGGATCTCCTTGAACCGCGCGGTGTAGTCGGCGAGGTGCTCGGGGGCGACGGCGGTGTCCTCGATGAACGCCAGCGGCCGCTTGGTGCCTTCGCCGGCGGCCATCAGCAGCCCG
The DNA here is from genome assembly GCF_055584485.1 of Amycolatopsis sp. NPDC102522. NCBI lineage: Bacteria > Bacillati > Actinomycetota > Actinomycetes > Pseudonocardiales > Pseudonocardiaceae > Amycolatopsis > Amycolatopsis sp. NPDC102522. Next base: position 279,670 of record NZ_JBVJLY010000006.1, read on the forward strand.
AGACTGGACTTGCGCACCTTGAGCAGCGCCGCCTGCTCGGCGGCCGTGACCAGCTTGAGCGTGTGATAGCCGTGTCCATTGCGGTCCCAGAGCGCGGCGACCTCGTCGAGTTTGGCCGCCAGTACCGCCTCGTCGTCGCCGGAGAAGGAGACGAACAGCAATGCCGCCGGATCTCCGATGAGATGGTTACCCAAGTCGGCGTACTCGATCTTCTGCCGCGACAGGTCGAGGATGGTCTTGTCCATCATTTCGACCTGATGCGGCCCGCAGCTGAGCGCGTCGAGCGTGGCCGAGATCGCGCCGTGCGTCGTCTCGAAATGCCCGACCGCGTAGACGGTCTTCTTCGGCTTGGGCACCAGGTCGACTTCGATCCGGGTGGCCAGCACGAGGGTGCCTTCCGCGCCGACGACGAATTTGGCCAGGTCGAAGGGATTGTCGTCGCCGTACCCGGCGAGGCGGTCGAGCCGGTAGCCGCAGGCACGACGCCAGAACACCGGCATCCCCTTGGCGATGACGTCCTCGTGCGCGGTGACGAGCGCGGGGAGTTCGCGGTAGATGCGGCCTTCGAGGGTGTCCGCCTCGGCGCGGCGCACGCGTTCGGTCTCGCTCACCGGCTCCAGCCGGGCGGTGGAACCATCGGCGAGGACGACGTCCAGCGCGCGGATGTGGTCGATGGTCATCCCGAAGGTCAGCGAACCGGAACCCGCCGAGTTGTTGCCCGCCATACCGCCGATGGTGGCGCGGTTGCTGGTGGAGGTGTCGGGCCCGAACATCAGCCCGTGCGCGGCCGCCGCCTTGTTCAGCTGGTCCTGGACGACGCCGGGTTCGACGACGGCGGTGCGCGCGACCGGATCGAGGTCGATGATCCGGTTCATATGGCGGGACAGGTCGAGCACCAGGCCGGGGCCGACGGTCTGCCCGGCCAGGCTGGTGCCCGCTCCTCGCGGGACGACGGGCACGCCGAACTCCGCCGCGGTGGCGACGGCGGCGGCGACGTCCTCGTGGTCGAGGGGGAACACGACACCCAGCGGCATGATCGAATACATGCTCGCGTCGCGGGAGAAGAGATGTCGCGTGTAGTCGTCGAAGGCGACTTCCCCCTTGATCCGCGCGTCCAGCGCGTCTTCGAGCGGGCTGGTGCGGGTCAGTTCGGTGGTCATCGGCGGGCCCTCAGTCGTTCTGCAGGTGTTCGAGGGCGTCCTGCAGCCCGCGTGGATCGGCGGGGACACCGGCGAGCGTGAGTCCCATTTGGACTCCGGCGAGGGTTCCGGCGAGCGTGAGGTCGTTGAACGCGCCGAGATGCCCGATGCGGAAGATCTTCCCGGCGAGTTTGCCCAGTCCCGCGCCCAAGGACATGTCGAACCGGTCGAGGATGATCGCGCGGACCTTGTCGGCGTCGACGCCTTCGGGCACGAGGACAGCGGTCAGCGCGCCGGAATGCTCACGCTCGTCCTGGCAGAGGACCTCCAGCCCCCAGCCGCGCACGGCGGCTCGCGTGGCGGCGGCATGCCTGGCATGGCGCGCGAAGACGTTCTCGAGACCCTCTTCGTAGAGCAGGCGCAAGGCTTCCCTCAGCCCGTACATGAGGTTGGTGTTGGGGGTGTAGGGGAAGAATCCGCGCGCGTTCGCGGCGAGCATCGGGCCCCAGTCCCAGAAGACCTTCGGCAGGCAGGCCGTCTTGGCGGCGTCGAGGGCCTTGTCGCTGATCGCGTTGAAACTCATGCCCGGCGGGAGCATGAGGCCTTTCTGCGAGCCCGCGACGGTGACGTCGACACCCCATTCGTCGTGCCGGTAGTCGATCGAACCCAGCGACGAGATCGTGTCGACCAGCAGCAGCGCGGGATGCCCGGTGGCGTCGATCGCGGCGCGGATCTCCGGCACGCGGCTGGTGACGCCGGTGGAGGTCTCGTTGTGGACCACGCAGACGGCCTTGATCCGATGCGCGGTGTCCGCGGCGAGCTTTTCGGCGACCACCTCGGGGTCCGCGCCGTGCCGCCAGTCCCCCGCCACGAAGTCGACGCGCAGCCCGAGACCCCGCGACATCTCCTGCCACAACGTGGCGAAGTGACCGGTCTCGAAGGCCAGCACGGTGTCGCCCGGGCTGAGGGTGTTGGTCAGGGCCGCCTCCCACGCGCCGGTCCCGGTGGCGGGGTAGATGACCACCGGGTTCGTGGTGCCGAAAACGGGCTTGATGTCGCGCAGCAGCCCGCTCGCCAGCTCTTGGAACTCGGGCCCGCGGTGGTCGATGGTGGCCGCCGACATCGCCCGGAGCACCACGTCCGGGACGTTCGTCGGGCCCGGGATCTGCAGGAAGTGACGTCCGGCCGCGTATGTCATGTGCGCCTCCACGCTCGGCTTCGAGATGTTCCACAGAGCGAAACCTTGGTCTCGCTGCTTGAAAGGTATACCGTGTACCGAACTCCGTCGAGGGGGTACCCGGAAACAACTTCAAGTCCCTGGATGTGTCAGCGCCGACCGCAGAGGATTCAGATGTCCATACAACTCGTCACAGTCGTGGCGCTCGCCCTCGTGTTCCTGATCGCGACCGTGCTCCCCGTCCACATGGGAGCGCTGGCGTTCGTCGCGGCTTTCGTGATCGGCACGGCGTTCGTCGGGGAAAGCACCGACGACATCGTCTCGGGCTTTCCCGGAGATCTCTTCGTCATCCTGGTCGGGGTGACGTTGCTGTTCGCGATAGCCAAAGGCAACGGCACGGTCGACCGGCTCGTGCACCTGGTGGTGCGCGCCGTCGGCGGGCGGATCGCCCTGATCCCCTGGGTGATGTTCGTGGTCACCGCGACGCTGACCGCGGTCGGCGCGGTGGTGCCGGCGGCGGTGGCGATCATCGCCCCGATCGGCATGGGTTTCGCCCGCCGCTACTCGATCAACCCGATGCTGATGGGCCTGCTGATCATCAACGGCGCCAGCGCGGGCGGCTTCTCCCCCATCAGCATCTTCGGCAGCATCGTCAACGGCGTCGTCGCCCGCGACAACCTGCCGAGCAATCCGGGGCTGCTGTTCGTGTCTTCCTTCGCCTTCAACCTGGTGCTGAGCATCGTGGTGTTCTTCCTCTTCGGCGGCCGCGAACTGATCCGCCGGTCATCGGCCGCCAAGACCCGGGTGACCGCCGTGGCGGCGCAGCCCGCGCTGGCGGTGAGCGGTTCGTCGGCGGGCGCGACGATCACCGATGATCCCGGCGAAGCCACGCCTTCCAGCGGCGGAACCGACGAGCCCGAGGAGCGCCTTCCGCTCACCCGCGACCACGTGTTCACCCTGATCGGACTGGCGGCGCTCGCGGTGGGCGCGCTGGTGTTCAAGCTCGACGTCGGCTTCACCGCGCTGACCGTGGCGACGGTGCTGTCGCTGGTCTCGCCGGGGTCGGCGAAGGCGGCCGTCGGCGAGGTGGCGTGGCCGACCGTGCTGTTGATCTGCGGGATCGTCACTTTCGTGTCACTGATGGAGCGGGTCGGCACGATCGACTGGCTGGGCAACCTCGTGACGCAGATCGGCTCGCCCCTGCTGGCCGCGATCCTGATCTGCGCGATCGGCGCGGTGGTCTCGGCGTTCGCGTCCACGACCGGGATCCTCGGCGCGCTCATCCCCCTGGCCGTGCCGTTCCTGCTGGCGGGCGAGGTCGGCGCGGTCAGCATGATCATCGCGCTGGCGATCTCGTCTTCGGTCGTCGACTCGTCGCCGTTCTCGACCAGCGGTGCCCTGGTCGTGGCCAACGCGCCGGCCGGTCAGAACGACAAGGTGTTCCGCGGCTTGATGATCTGGGGCTTCAGCATGTGCGTGATCGCGCCCGTCACGACCTGGCTGCTGTTCATCCTGCCCGGCTGGGGCTGAGCTGAAGGGCGCTTTCCCCGCATGAGATGCGAGGAAAGCGCCCTTCAGCTATCGGCCCCGGCGTTCGGCGAGCCAGCGCTCGGAGTCGGGAGTGCCGCCGTCGAGCTGGTCCACCACCTCGTCGAGGAAGCTGCTGTGACCGTGATCGGCCAGCGCCTTCAGCACCGCTTCGGGATCGCCGCCCTCGATGATCGTGAGCAGTTCGCGATGCCGCTCGACGTTCTGCAGCAACGATTCCGCGTCGCGGCGAGCGCTGCGGTTGAGCGCCATGCACAGCTGCATCTGCAGCGAAAGCGCGCGATACGCCTCGGTGACGCGCTCATGTCCGGCCAGCGCGACGATCGACTGATGGAAGTCGTACTTGCGCTGAGTGAAGACGCCTTCGTCGCCGTCGAGGCCCGCTTGCTCGAAAGCGGCCAAGGCGTTCCGGCAGGCTTGCAGCCGCTCCGGCGAGCGGACCGGGATCCCGATCCGGACGGCGAAGGCTTCGAGCTCTTCGCGCAAGGTGATGATCTCGTAGACGTCGTGGCGGGTCAGGGGACGGACGATGACCCCGCGCCGCGGATGGGGCACGACGAGCCCTTCGAACGCCAGGACCTGCAACGCTTCGCGCAACGGCGGGCGGGACACCCCGAGCCGCTCGGTGAGCTTGGCCTCGACCAAACGCGTGCCGGGCGGGAGCTCGCCGGAAAGTATCATCGCGCGCAGCGCCTGCGTGGCCAGGTCGGCCATGCTCGGCGGCACGATGATCCGGCCGTCCTCGTACTGCACGGCTCCTGCGGAACTCGTGGTCATCCAGGCCCCCTTCCTTTCTGTATACGGTATATCAGTCACGTACTTCCCGCGTGAGCGGTATGTCACTTCTCCTCCGCTTGGACTTTTAGTCCAACGCTTATACGGTCAGTCTTGTGACCAACGAGCATCCGTATCCCCCGGCCTTCCGCAGCGGCGATCTGGTTTCCGTCTCCGGACGGCTCGGCGTGACCGAGACCGGAGCACTGGTACCCGGCGGATTCGACGCCGAATGCCCGCGGGCCTTCGCCAATCTCGACGCCGCGCTGAACTCGGTGGGCGCGAGCCGCGCCGACGTGGTGAAGGTCGTCGTCTACCTGACCGACATCACCGACCGCGACGGCCTCAACCGCGTCTACGAAGCGTTCTTCTCCGAGCCTCGGCCCGCCCGCACCTGCGTCGGAGTCGCGTCGCTGCCCTACGGCGGCGTCGTCGAAGTCGAGGCTCTCGCCCGAGTACGCGATGTCTGAGCAGGACGCGATCCTCGACGCGCTCGCCCCGGTCGCCGACGGCATCGCGGCGACGCTCGGCTCGTTCTGCGAGGTCGTGGTGCACGACTTCCGGCGCCCGGAACAGTCGGTGGTGGCGATCGCCGGCTCGGTCACCGACCGCAGCGTGGGCGGGTCGATGAGCGAGATCGGCATGGGTCTGCTCGCCCGCGGCGACGACGCCGAAGACCAGCTGAACTACGTCACGCGGACGGCGTCCGGGAAGCTCGTGAAGTCTTCGACGATGCTGCTGCGTGACGGCGGCGGCTCGGTGTTCGGCGCGCTGTGCGTGAACCTCGACGTCACCGCTCTGGGCCAGCTCAAAACCCTGGTCGGAGAACTCGCCGACGTCGGCACCACCGCCGAAACGCCGACCACCACCTTCGGCGACGACGTCGACGCGGTGGTGGACGCGATCGTCGACGAACACCAGCTCCGGCTGAACAAGCCGTGGGCCGCGCTCAGCCGCGACGAACGTCTCGACCTGTTCCGCAGCCTGCACGCGCGTGGCGTCTTCGCCGTCCGACGGGCCGTTCCGCAGGTCGCGGCCCGGATCGGGATCTCCCGCGCCTCCGCATACAACTATCTCTCCGAAATCCGTGATCAAGGAGCATCATGACCGCCGCCGTGACCATCGACGACATCCGCGACGCCGCCGCCCGCCTGGCCGGTGTCGCGCACCGGACCCCGGTCGTGCGTTCCCGCACCCTCGACGACCGCGTCGGCGCCGAGGTCTTCATCAAGTGTGAGAACCTCCAGCGCGTCGGGGCTTTCAAGTTCCGTGGCGCGTACAACGCCGCTTCCCGGCTCACGCCGGAGCAGCTGGCCAAGGGCATCGCCGCCTACTCTTCGGGCAACCACGCCCAAGCCGTCGCGCTCGCCGCGCGGGAACTCGGGAGCAGCGCGGTCATCCTGATCCCGGAGGACACCCCGCAGTCCAAAAAGGACGCCACCGCGGGCTACGGCGCCGAGATCGTCACCTACGACCGGTACACCGGCGACCGTGTCGCGATCGGTGAAGCGCTCGCGGCCGAACGCGGCCTCGCACTCATCCCGCCGTACGAACACCCGCACGTGATCGCCGGGCAGGGCACCGCGGCGCTGGAACTGCTGGAGGACACCGATTCCCTGGACACCCTGGTCGTCCCTGTCGGCGGTGGCGGCCTGATCGCGGGCAGCTCGACCGCTGCGAAGGCCGTGCGGCCCGGCATCCGGGTCGTCGGTGTCGAACCCGCCGAGGGTGACGACACCCAGCGTTCCCTGGAAGCCGGGGAACGCGTGTCGATCCCGGTGCCGCGCACGATCGCCGACGGCCAGGCCGCTTCCATTCCCGGCGAACTGACCTTCTCGATCAACCAGCGGCTCGTCGACGAGATCGCCCTGGTCACCGACGACCAGGTCCGGGACGCGATGCGGTTCGCGTTCGAGCGGCTGAAGCTCGTCATGGAGCCGAGCGGGGCGACCGGTCTCGCCGCGCTGCTCAGCGGCCGGATTCCCGTTTCGGGCCGGGTCGGGGTGATCATCAGCGGCGGGAACGTCAGCCCGGAACGCTTCGCCGAACTGATCGCGGCCGAGTAACCCTCGTGAGTGGTAAGGCGCGTTAGAACCGTCCTTGCCACTCACGAGGCTGTCGCGGGTTCGGGATCCGCCAGGCTGGGCAGCGGGTGTCTCCAATGTGGCGTTGGGGACGCTCGGTGTCCCCAACGCCGCATTGGGGACACCCGCTCGCGCTTGGCCAGAGGTCCGATGGCCGTGTTCGCGCCAAGTACGTAAGTGCCCCAGGACGCCAAGCAAGGTGACTCGTGAGTGGTAACGACGATTAGGGCCAAAAGTATCTTAGGTACCTACTGGATTCTGGTGCAATTGATCGCGGGTCCGGACTTGCCGATCGCCACACTCGCCCCACGCGCAACAGCAGTCCCTGCGGCTGCGCGTGAAGGCCCCCTTCCCTCGGCTTCACACCTCCCCCAAGTACGTGAAGGCCCCCTTCACAGCGCTAGGCGCAATGAAGGGGGCCTTCACGTACTTCAGGCGACCAGGATGCCGAACCGTGGTGGGGCCCAGGCCCTCGTGAGTGGTAAGGAAGGTTAGAACCGTCCGTACCACTCACGAGGGCCGGATCAAAGGCCGAGCCCGCTGGCCAGCACCGGCCACGAGTTACGCAGCGCCCGCTGCCAGTAAGGCCAGCTGTGCGTCCCGTCGCCGTAGTAGTCGACGGTCACCGGAATCCCTTTGGACTTCAACCGATCCGTAAAGCTCACGGAGGCGCCCAGCGCCTGGGGTTCGAGGATGTCGGACTGGCCCGGCGGGTCGAGCGGGCCGGTCTTGCCGTTCCCGCACGACAGGTAGAGCGCCGTGCCGCGCAGGTCGTCGACGTGGTCGTACGGGTTGTTCGCCGACCACAGCGGCCGCATTCCCCAACTGTCGCCCCAGAGTTCGAGGTAGTTGAAGATCCCCGCGCGGGCCAGGATCCCTTGGATGAACAGGGGAATCCCCTGGTACAGCGTGTGCGGAACACCACTGTAGGACGCCGCCGCGGCGAACATGCCCCTGTGCTTGTACGAATACGCGAGCGCGCCGTAACCGCCGATCGACAGTCCAGCGATCGCCCGGCGCGTGCCGGCCCGGTAGCCGCGTTCGACGATCTGCCGTACTTCCAGGGTGTGGAAGGTGTCCCAGTCCGGAGTGCTCTTGAGGCCGAAGTTCCACCACTTCGTGTACATCCCGGCGGGACCGCCGGTCGGCATGACGACGAGGGCGTCCTTGTCCGCGGTGAACGCCTTGACGTCGGTGAACTGGTCCCACGAGCGGTAGTCGACCGGTTCGCAGCAGCCGTGCAGCAGGTACAGCGTGGGCCAGGTCCGCGCGGGCTGCGCGGACCAGCCGGTCGGGACCAGCAGGCGGACCATGCCGGTGGTGCCGAGCGCGGGCGAGCTGATCTTGAGGTCGACCGTCCGCGCGTCCAGCCAGGTCTCCTCGACCACCTTCGCGCCGTTGTCGGCGGTGACCTGCGCGGGAGCGGCGACCGCGGGGATCGAGCTGCCGAGCAGAGCGACCATGGACAACACCAGCAGGCCCCATCGCCGCGTTCGGTTCATCGCTTCTCCTTGCTCACAAAGGGATGTTGCCGTGCTTCTTGGCCGGGAGGGTCTGCCGTTTGGTCCGCAGCGCGCGCAGGGCCCTCGCCACCTGCAGGCGGGTCTGCGACGGCGCGATGACCTGGTCGACGTAGCCGCGTTCCGCGGCGAGGTACGGGTTCGAATGCCGTTTGCGGTACGCCTCGGTGAGCCGTCTTCGTTCGGCGGACCGCTGCTCCGGCGGCATCGCGGCCAGTTCGCGCCGGTGCAGCACCCGGACGGCGCCCTCGGCACCCATCACCGCGATCTCCGCGGTGGGCCAGGCCATGTTGACGTCCGCGCCGAGATGCTTCGACCCCATCACCGCGTAGCCGCCGCCGTAGGCCTTGCGGATCACCACGGTCACCTTCGGCACAGTGGCCTCGGCGTAGGCGTAGATCAGTTTGGCGCCGCGGCGGATGATCCCGTGCCGTTCCTGCGCGGCGCCGGGCAGATAGCCGGGGACGTCGGCGAGGGTGAGGATCGGGATGTTGAAGGCGTCGCAGAACCGCACGAACCGGGCTGCCTTCTCCGAGGCGTCGATGTCGATCACGCCCGCCTGATGCCGCGGCTGGTTGGCCACGACGCCGACGGTGCGGCCCTGCACCCGGCCGAACGCGCAGATCATGTTGCGCGCGAAGGCGCTGTGCACCTCGGTGAACTCGCCGTCGTCGACGAGCCGCGAGAGCACCTCGGTCATGTCGTAGGCCTGGTTCAGCGAATCGGGTACCAGGCGGTCGAGTTCGAGATCGGCGGCGGTGAGTTCGGGGGCGGTCTCGTCGGCATATTCCGGGACGGCGTCGAGGTTGTTGGACGGCAGGTAGCCGAGCAGGGTCTGCACCCAGTCGATCGCGTCCTGTTCGCCGGTGGCCCGGTGGTGGGCGTTCCCGGAGATCTCGCTGTTCACCGCGGCGCCGCCGAGCTGCTGGGCGGTGACCCGCTCGCCGCTGACGGCGTGCACGACGTCCGGCCCGGTGACGAACATGTGCGCGGTCTCGTCGACCATCACCGTGAAGTCCGTGATCGCCGGGGAGTAGACCGCGCCGCCCGCGCACGGTCCCATGATCAGCGAGATCTGCGGGATGACGCCGGAGGCCAGCGCGTTGCGCCGCCCGAGTTCGGCGTAGTAGGCCAGCGAGACGACGCCTTCCTGGATCCGGGCGCCGCCGGAATCGTTGATCCCGACCACCGGGCAGCCCAGCGTCATCGCCAGATCCATCACCTTGAGGACCTTTTCGCCGAAGACCTCGCCCATGCTGCCGCCGAACACGGTGAAGTCCTGGGAGAACACGCAGATCTGCCTGCCGTCGACGGTGCCGTGCCCGGTCACCACGCCGTCGCCGTAGGGCCGGTTGGCGTCCATCCCGAACTCGGCGCACCGGTGCCGGGCGAACTGGTCGAGTTCGACGAAGGAACCCGGGTCCATCAGCAGTTCGACCCGTTCGCGCGCGGTCAGCTTGCCCTTGGTGTGCTGCCGGTCGACGGCCCGTTTCTCCGCGATGCGGACGGCTTCATCCTGGCGAGCGGCGAGATCGGCGATGCGGAACGCCGTCGTCGGAGCGAACGGGACGTCGGTCATGGCCGCGCCGCCCTCGGTGCCGCGAGCCGCGCCGCGAGTGCTTCGGCGACCACCTCGACGTGCGGCGGGTCGATCATCGACAGGTGATCGCCCGGGACCCGCACGATCTCCAGATCCGCGCAGAACGCGTCCCAGCCGAGGGCGTCGTCGGTGCGCAGGTAACGCGGGTCGAGGGTGGTGGTCAGCGGATGCGGCTCCCGCGCGCGCACCAGCAGCACCGGCCCGGCATACGGTTCCGGGGCGTAGCGTTCGGCCACCCGTGCGTCCACATAGGACTCGTACTGGTGCCGCAGCACTCCTTGGCCCATCCCGGGCACCCGCGCGGCCAGCCTGCTGATCACCAGCCGGATCTGTTCGTCGTCGCCGAGCAGGACGAGGTCTTCGCGCGGGATGTCCAGCGGGACACCGTAGGTCTGCTCGACGTGTTCGGCGAACCGGTCGAACCGGTCCAGCAGGATCTCCTGCGCCGGTATCCCGGGCGCGGGCAGCGGCAGGATGCTGTCGATCATGACCACGAGATCGACCCGCGCCCCCGCCGCGGTCAGCCGCCGGGCCGTCTCGTAGGCGAGGCAGCCGCCGAACGACCAGCCGCCCAGCCGGTACGGGCCCTGCGGCTGGATTTCGCGGATCAGCTCGAGATAGCACTCGGCCTTGCCCTCGACGGTGTCCTCGTCGTCGATCCGTTCGAGCCCGTAGACGGACCTGCCCTCCGGCAGCAGGCGGACGAGCCCGTCGTAGACGCTCGTCGGCCCGCCCGCCGGATGGAACAGGAACACCGGATCCGTGCCGCCTTCGCGCAGCGGCCGGACCGGGCAACCCCCGCGCCCCTCGAGCCGGTCACGCAGCAGGTCGGCCATCGCGGCGATCGTCGGTGTGGCGAAGAGCCGATCGCTGCCGGGGACGTCGCCGAGCCGGCCCGCGAACGCCGACCGCAGCCTTTCCGCGCCATCGGAATCGCCTCCGGCGGCGAAGAAATCGTCGTGGACGCCGGGCTCGTCGCCGTCCAATTCCGCCTGCCAGAGCCGCGCGACCCAGCGTTCGGCCGGATCACGGGGTCCGACCACCACGCTGGGACCGGGCTGTCGCGAGCCTCCCCCGCCGAACCCGGCCTGGTCGGCCAGATGGTCGGCGAGTTCGGCGAGACCGGCACCGCGCAACAGCAGCGGGATCGGCAGTAGCAGGCCGAAATCGCGTTCCACGACGCCTTTGGCGCGCATGGCGGTGAGCGAGTCCAAGCCGAGTTGGGTGAGCGGCAGCTGCCTGTCGATCTCGTCCGCCGCGAGGCCGAGCATCCCGGCGACGAGCCCTGCCAGATAGTCGGCCAGCATCTCGCGGGCGGCTTCGGGCAGCACGGCCCTCAAGGTGTCCAATCCGTCCCAAGTGGACTGTCCGGTGTCCGGTTCTTCCTTCGGTACCAGGGTCTCGAAGAACGGCCTTGCGGCCAGACCAGGGAACAAGGCCAGTACGGTCCCGGCGTCGACGCGGGCGATCCCGGTCGCCGCCCGGTCACGCCCCAGCACGGCGTCCATCGCCGCCAGGGCCTCCTCCGTGCCGAGCGGTTCGAGTACCGGGTTGCGGCTGCCGACGGCCGCTCCCGCCTCGCCCCAGGCTCCCCAGCCGATGGTCGCCGCCGGCAATCCGGCGGCCCTGCGCCACGCGACGAGGGCGTCCACCCACGCGTTCGCGGTGGCGTAGGCGGCCTGCCCCGGCGACCCGAACAGCGTGGCCGCCGACGAGTACGTCAGCCACCAGTCGAGGTCGTGTCCGGCCGTCGCCTCATGAATCCGCCACGCTCCCAGCGCTTTCGCCCGCCAAACGGCCTCGACAGCGCCGGTTTCGACGGCGATCGCGGCGCCGTCGGACAGCACACCGGCCGCGTGCAGCACACCTCGCATCGGCAGGCCGCCTTCCGTGGCCGCCGCGACCAGCGCCTCGGCTGTCCCCGGTGCGGCGATGTCACCCGCCACCACGCGGACGTCCGCGCCCAGTTCACGCAGGTCCGCCAGCGTCGGTTCGATCTCGGAGGTCGCGCCGCGGCGACCGGAGAGGACGAGCCTGGTCGCGCCACGCCTGGCCAGCCAGTCCGCCGCGACCAGGCCGAGGCCGCCCAGACCACCGGTGATCACGTACGCGCCTTCTCGCACAACGGTTTCGCGGCGGGGTTCGCCGAGTTCGGGACGGGCCAGCAGCCGCGTGTACCGGACGCCCTCGCGCCAGGCGATCTCGTCGTCCGGCGCGTCCGCGCGGATCTCCGCCACCAGCCTGCCGACCCACAGCCGGGCGGGATCGGGCTCGGCGTCGAAGTCGACCTGGCTCGCCCTCAGTTCGGGATGTTCGAAGGCGAGGACCCGGACCAGCCCGCGCAGCCACGCCTGGCCGGGGTCGCCACGCTCACCGGGTTCGATGGCCGACGCACCGGCGCTGACCAGCCACAACCGTGGGGCGGACACCGCTTCGGCCAGTTCGGCGAGGACACCGGAAAGCGTGGCGACCGCCCGCGCGGCCCGCATCGGGTCGGCCACGCCCGAGGTGGCGGCGCACACGAGCACTCCCGTCACCTCGCGGGATCGCAGGAGTCCCGTCAGCTCGGCGCGGTCTCCGAGCGGAGCCGTCGCCAGCTCGTCCCCGGATTCGGTGAGCCTGTCACGCAACGCCGTCAGCCACGGCGTGCCTTCGTGGCCGTCGTGCAGGACGACCCAGCCGCGCGGGCCCGGTTCCGGCGTCGGCAGCGCGGCCTGCCGCCAGACCGTCTCGAACAGCAGGTCCGTCATCGGCACCGGCAGCGCCGAACGCTGGAACCGGCGGCAGTAGACCTCGCGGAACTCGACCAGGACGACGTCGTCGGCGTCGACCAGCTGCACACCGCCGACCAAGCCGTCGCCGGCCGGGTCGAGCGAGTCGAGCACCGCGTCGACCCGGACACCGCGGCGCGGATCACCGGTGAGGACGACCTCGCCCAAGGTCAGCGGCAGGAAGACGCCGTCGGCTTCGCGCAGCGCGTCCCCGGCGGCCGCGGCCAGCGCGTGCAGGCAGGCGTCGGCGATCACCGGGTGCAGCACATACGCCGGGTGACCGGCGGGCGGGGTGATCGACGCCGAGGCCTTGCCCGGCACCGCCAGGACTCCGCTCAGCCCACGGAACGCGGGGCCGTAACTCTGCCCCATCCCCGCCAGCACCTGGTAAAGGTCGACCGGACGGGCGTCCCCGGCGACGGCGCCGAACGGCACCACCGCGGTGTCCCCGTCGCGGACGCGGGCGGTGGCGTGCCGGATCCACCCGCCGTCGGCGGACCTCGCGTAGACGTCCACTTCGGACAGTCCGGAGCCGGTGCTCAGGCTGGTCGTGACCTCGGTGTGCGCGGCGAGCGGGAGCACCCGGTGCAGTTCGAGACCGCCGATGCGCAGTTGCCCGCCGGGCCGCAGGACCGCCTTGGCCGCCGCGAGCGCCAGTTCGAGGAAGCCGGCGGCGGGGAACAGCGGGACCCCCATCGCCGCGTGGTCGGCGAGCCAAGGCAGCACCGCCGTCCCGACGTCCGCGCTCCACAGGTGCCCGCCGGTCGGCTGTTCGATGTGGACACCCAGCAACGGATGCGCGCCACCGGATCCGGGCCGGGAGACCGGGCGCGGCGGCCAGAACCGTTCGTGCCGCCAGCGCGGCCCGGGCAGCTCGACAGGCACCGGGCGCGGGCCCCGGGCATCGAGCACGCCCGGCAGTCCGAGGGTGTGGAGCCGGGCGAGCGTGCCCAGGAACGCGGCGCGCTCGTCGATCTTGCGGCTCGCCGACGGAAGTGCGAGGGCGCCGGTGCTCTGCTCGATCGCGGCCAGCGCCACCGGATGCGGCGAGATCTCGACGAACACGCCGTACCCGTCGGCGGTCGCCGCCGCCAGTGCCTGGCTGAACCGCACCGGACGGCGCAGGTTCGCCGCCCAGTACTCGACGTCGAACGCCGGTGGCCACTGTGGATCGTCGAGAACACTGCTGTAGCAGGGAATCTTGGATGGTCGCGGCGAAAGCCCGTCGAGTTCGGCGCGGAACCGGCCGAGGACGGCGTCGACGGCTTCCGAATGCCCGGCACCCCCGACAGGCAGCCGTCTCGCCAGCCTGCCGAGGCCCTCGACGTGCGAGACCAGGGCCTCGACCTGCTCTGCGCCGCCGCTGACGGTGCACTGGACCGGCGAGGCGTAAACCGCGACGGTGATCCCGGGGAATTCCGTTTCCAGCCCGGCGAGTTCGGCGGGCGACAGTTCGACGACGGCCATGGCGCCCTCGCCGGTCGCGTCGACCTCCGCGAGCAGCCGGGCCCGCGTGGCCATCACGCGCAGGCCGTCGGCGACGTCGAGCGCCCCCGCGACGACGGCGGCCGCGACCTCGCCCATCGAATGCCCGAGCACCGCGGCCGGGACGACGCCGTGCGCACGCCAGAGCCCGGCGAGGGCCAGCTGCATGCCGAACAGCGCGAGCTGAGTCTCGCCGAGATCCGGCAGGTCACGCTCGCCGGAGAACACCTCGCGCAGGGAGAATCCGGCCTCCGCGCGGAACACCGGATCGAGCGCCTCCACCTCGGCACGGAACGCGGGCTCGGTGCGCAGCAGGAGACGGCCCATCCCGGGCCACTGGGAGCCGTAACCGGAGAAGACGAACACGACGTCGGGCACGGGCCCGGTCCTCACGGCGGCCATCTCCCGCAGCGCGGCGGCGGCCCGGCCGCGTTCCCCGGCGACCACCGCGCCCCGGACCGGCAGATGGTCACGCCTGCGCGCGAGCGTGGCGGCGACAGCGCCCAGCGGTACCGTGCGGTGCTCTTCGAGCCAGTCCGCCAGGTCCGCGGCCCGCGCCCGGAGCACCTCGGGCGACCGGGCCGACAGCGCGAACACCTGCGGGCCTTCGGTTTCCGTCTCCCGGGCGGGGAACGACGCGGCGGGCCACTCTTCGAGGACGACGTGGGCGTTGGTGCCGCCGAAGCCGAACGCGGAGATCCCGGCACGCGCGACACCGGAGTATCGCGGCCAGTCCGCCCCGGTGCCGACCATCCGCAGGCCGAGACCGGCGAAATCGATGTGCGGGCTGGGGTCGCGATAGTGCGGTGTCGGCGGCAGCCGCCGGTGGACCATCGCGAGGACGACCTTGATCAGCCCGGCGATCCCCGCCGCCCCTTCGAGATGGCCCAGGTTCCCCTTCACCGAGCCGATCAGGAGCGGGCGGGCGGATTCGCGGCCGGCTCCGAGCACCTCGCCGAGGGCACCCGCCTCGATCGGATCCCCCAGCGCGGTGCCGGTCCCGTGCGCCTCCACGTAGTCCACAGAGGACGGTTCAACGCCCGCCGCCGCGTACGCGTCACGCAACAAGGCGGCCTGCGCTCCGGGACTGGGCGCGACGAGGCCGTTGGACCGGCCGTCGGAGTTCACCGCGCTGCCGCGGATCACCGCGAGCACCCGGTCCCCCGCGCGGCGGGCGGCCTTCAGCGGTTTGAGCACGACCACACCGCAGCCCTCACCGCGGGCGATACCGTCGGCGGCCGCGTCGAACGGTTTGCAGTGACCGTCCGGCGCCAGCACCCCGGCCCGCTGGAAGCTCGCGGTGACGGCGGGCGAGAGCAGCAGGTTCACCCCGGCGGCGAACGCCGTCCCGCATTCGCCGCGGCGCAGGCTCTGCATCGCCTGATGCACCGCCACCAGCGAAGACGAACAGGCCGTGTCGAGGGTGAGACTGGGCCCGCGCAGGTCGAACAGGTACGAAAGCCGGTTGGCGGCGATGCTCGTCGCGGCCCCGGTGGCGGACCAGACGTCGACGGTGGCGGGATCGGTCATCGTCAGGTGGCCGTACTCGCCCGCCGAAAGCCCGACGAACACCCCTGTCCGGGTTCCCCGCAGGGTGGACGGCGGGATCCCGGCGTGTTCCAGCGCCGCCCAGGTGACTTCGAGCAGCATCCGCTGCTGGGGATCCATCGCCTCGGCCTCGCCCGGCACGATGCCGAAGAACTCGGCGTCGAAACCGGCGATGTCGTCCAGGAAACCGCCACGGCCGAAGTCCTCGTCGGAACCTTCCCAGCGACCTTCGGGCACGTCGCGGATACCGTCGCGTCCGGCGTCCAGGAAGCGCCAGTACTGCTCGGGCGAATCGGTGCCGCCGGGCAGACGGCAGCCGACGCCGACGATCGCGATCGGCTCCTCTTCACGGCCTTCGCCGGCAGCGGTCACGGACTGTTCCACAGTGGACAGATGGTCGGCGAGAGCGGTGATCGTCGGGAACTCCCAGACCAGGGTGGGAGCCAGCGGACGGCCGAGGTACCGGCCCAGATCCGCGGCCAGCTCCATCGACTCCCGCGACGAGAGCCCGCTCTCGTGCAGAGGACGATCCGGATCCACGTGGGACTCGGGCAGCCCTGTCCGCTCCGCCACGCGCGCGATGAGCCAGGCGCGGATCCCCGCGGTCATCCGAGCCGCCGCGCGGTCAGCAGACCATCCACATAGGACTTCCGGCACAGGGCGCGGCTGATCTTGCCGCTGGAGGTGCGCGGAACCTCGCCCGGGGCGAGGAAGACGACGTCGTGCGGGCGCAGGCCGTGCGTGGCCGAGACCGTTCGACGGATCTCCGCGGTCGCCACGGCGATGTCGGCCTCGGCTCCCTTGGCCTGTTCGAGCACGACGACGGCCGCTTCACCGTCTTCGAGCTCGATCGCGAAGGCCGCGGTGGAATGCGGCCGGACCGCGGGGTGGGTCTCCACGGTCTGCTCGATGTCCTGCGGGTAGTGGTTGCGGCCGTCGACGATGACGAGGTCCTTCAGCCTGCCGGTCATGAACAGCTCGCCGTCGTGGCGCACGCCCAGGTCTCCGGTCGCCAGCCAGCCCGCGCCGGACTCCGGATCGACCGGTGGCAGGCCGAAGACGGCGGCGGACGCACTCGGCAGCCCCCAGTAGCCCACACCGATGTTCGGACCGTTCACCTGGATCTCCCCCACCCGCCCCGGTTCGACAAGCGCGCCGGTGACCGGATCGGCGATGCGGATCCGCTGCCCGGCGGGAAAACCGCAGGAGACGAGCGTGGTGGACGCCGCGCCGGGAAGGGCGGGTGTCGCCAGCCCGGCGGCGAGCCGCTCGCGGTCGAAGGTGACCTGCCGCGGTGCCTTGCCCGCCTCGGTGACCGAGACGAGCACGGTGGCCTCGGCCAGCCCGTAGGAAGACCGGTGGACTTCGGGGCGCAGTCCGCACTCCTCGAAGGCGTCGTGGAACCTCGCGATGGTCGCGGGCAGGACCGGCTCGCTGCCGTTGATCAGCGAGACGACCCGGCTCAGTTCGAGGTAGCTCTTCTCGTCCTCGGTCACGCGGGAAGCGCTGTAGGCGTAGGCGAAATTGGGTGCCGCGCTGATCGCGCCGGGGCTGGCCGAGAGGGCGCGCAGCCAGCGCGACGGACGTTCGAGGAACGCGAGCGGGTCCATCAGGACCGAGGCCGCGCCGGCGGCCATCGGCGCGCCGATGCCCAGGATCAGGCCCATGTCGTGGAAGAGCGGCAGCCAGCTGACGGTGGACGTGGTCCCGGTTTCGATCGCGTAGGCGTCGCAGGCCTGGCGGGCGTTGGTGAGCGCGTTGCGATGGGTCAGCATCACGCCCGCCGGGGTCCGCGTGGAACCGGACGTGTACTGCAGGTACGCCAGCGCGTCCGGTTCCGGTCGCGGCCAGGGACGTTCACCGGCCGCGACCGGAGTCGAGGTGTCGACGGCGAGCACGGCGGGCCGCTCGATCTCCGTCGAGGTGAGGAAACCGGCGACGGCGTCGATTCCCTCGGTGGTCGTGAGCACGATCCGCGGCGCGCAGTCGCCGAGCACCGCGGCCAGCCTGCCCGCGTGCCCGGGGAGATCCGGGGCGAACAACGGGACCGCGACCAGCCCGGCCCGGATCGCGCCGAGGAAGGCGACGACGTAGTCGGTCGACTGCCGCGCCAGGATCGCCGCCCGTTCCCCCGGGGCGGCGAAGGTGACCAGCCGCGTGGCGAGAGCCTCGACCCGATCGTCGAGTTCGCGCCAGGACAGGGTGACCGCCCGGCCGTCCGCGCCGGTGCGATGGTCGAGATAGGTCACAGCGACCTCGTCGCCGAGCCTCCGCGCCCAGTACTCCAGCAGGGTCGCGAACGACTCCCCGGCGGGTGCGCCGTCCCGACCGCGGGCGGCGACGACCGTTTCCGAAATGGTTTCCATGGCCCCTCGTTTGACGACGTGAGCAGGAGCGGGTGAATGCGGAACGGCGCCGTTGCCGAAAAGCGGATTCCATTCCGGAGACCGTTCTTTATCTGTCCGGAACTGTATGGATCATCCGCGAAGAGTGTCAATGAAAGGATCGTGAAACGCTGACGGCGGTGCGGCCGTGCTCACCGGGAAGAGAGAAACGGGGCACCCCGCTTGTCACTTCGGGACGGACTTTGTCCCCGCCGGGGGTTCAGCAACCGGAGCGCGAGCAGCGCGCCGGTGAGTTCCAGCCCCGCCGCGGTCAGCAGGCCCGCCGTGTACCCCTCCGCCAGCGCGTACGCGGCACCGTCGTCGAGCCGTGCCGTGCGCACCACCGCCAGCACGGCCCCGATCAGCGCGACACCCAGAGCGCTCGACAGTTCACGGGAAGCGGTGAGCAATCCGGAGGCGGTGCCCGCGTGCCGATCCGCCACGATTTCCAGCGCGTACGAGGTCAACGGAGTGGTCAGGGCCGACCCGGCCCCGATCAGCACCAGCCCCGGAACCCTCGGAAGGATTTCCGGGACCTGGTTGACCGCGGCGACCGCCAGCAGCCCGACGGCCACCGTGGCCAGCCCCGCCGCGACAGTCCGATGTGGACCGAATCGCGGCACGGCCCAGGGCACCAGCGGCGTCGCGGCGACGACCGCGACAGCCACCACGACCAGCGGCAATCCGGCGAGCACCGGTCCGAGCCCGAGGGATTCCTGATGCAGCAACGGGGTGAAGAAGAAGACCCCCGAAACCCCCAGTCCCCACAGCAACTGCACGGTGAGCGCGCCGGTGAAGACCCGCTGACCGGTCAGTTCCCCGGGTACCAGCCGTTCGCGCGCGCGTCTTTCCCTGAGCACGAACCAGATCGCGAGAACCGCACCCCCGAGCCCGAGCACCGCGGGCAGCAGCGCGCGGCCCTCCCCCAGTTCCACCACGGCGGCGGTCACCAGGACCATCCCGGCGGTCACCACCAGCATCGAGAGCACGGCTGGCCGCCCCGCCGCCGGATCGCGGCCCGCCGTGCTCCCGATGCCGGTGACGACCTTGCGCAGCAGGAGCAGCATCGCCGCCACGAACGGGAGATTGACGAAGAAGATCCAGCTCCAGCCCAGATACTCGCTGAGCACGCCGCCGAGTGTCGGGCCGAGCGCCAGCGCCACCGCGAGGCAAGCTGTCCAGACCGTCGCGCCGACGGCCCGTCTTCGCTCGTCGAGATTGGTGCGGAGCAGGCTGAGCAGGGCCGGGACCAGGAACGCCGCGGCGGCGCCCTGCAGCACCCGCGCGGCGATGACGAGCCACGCCGTCGTGGCCAGCCCGCCGACGGCCGCTCCGGCGCCGAACGCGAGCAACCCGGCCCGCAGGGTCGCGGCCTGCCCCCAGCGGTCGACCAGTGTGCCGGCCACCGGCAACAGCCCGGCGAACGGGAGCATGTACCCAATACTCACCCATTGCAGGGTGGGCAGATCGAGGGCGAGGTCGCGGGCGATCGACGGCGCGCCCGCGGCGACGATGGTGTTGTCGAGGGTGGTGACGAACGCCCCGAGCGCGATCATGATCAGCGTCGGTTCCATTTTCCATCCTCGTGAGTGGTAATGCCGGTCAGAACAGCCGGTCAGAACCGTCCTTACCACTCACGAAACCGCACCCCTTACTCGCATGACAATTTCCGCCACGCCCCTTGGCATCCGCGACAGGAACTCCCCGCGACGGTTGCCAACTTCCTCACCCGTGTGAGTACATGTCGTGCGCGTACGTCGTCGTGCGGCAAGGAGTAGCCATGACCAGAACGGCCACGAACTCCGGAAACCAACTGGTCCCGCAGCCGCGGGGAGCGGGACAGGCACAGCGGCTCTGGTGCTCGCTGCCCACCGAGGTGGCCCGCCGCTTCCGGCCGCACGCCGACCCACTCGCGCGGCGGATCCTGGAGGAGATCCAGCAGGCCGTCCCCGAATACGCGAAGCCCTTGGACGGCGAGTTCGGCAAGATCCTCGTACGGGCGATCGAGCAGGCTGTGGTCAGCTGCATCGACAGCATCGGCGATCTCGGCTCGCCCCCGGACGACTGGGTCCGGTTGTTCGTCGAGGTCGGCAAACGGGTGCATCGCGACGGCGGAAGCCTGAACACGCTGCAAGCGGCCTATCGCGCGGGCGGCGGTGCGGCGTTGCGTTACGTGGCGAAGTTCGGCCAGGCGCACCGTCTTCCCCCGGCTGTCCTGTGCATCGGCGCGGAAGCGATTTTCGCTTACGTGGACGAGATCTCCTCCCATTCGGTGGAGGGCTACACCCTCGCGCAGGCGACCGCGACAGGCACCCTCGAACGACGCCGGAGACGGCTGCTCGAACTGCTGCTCGCCACTCCCCCGTCGTCCCCCGCGACCATCGCGACGATGGCGAAGGCCGCGAAGTGGGACATGCCGGACTGGGTCTGCGTCGTAGCCCTCGACCCGCGCGCCGAACAACACCAGATCCCCGCACCGCGCGTCCCCGACGACGTCCTGCTCGACCTGGAGGGCAACGAACCCTGTTTGCTCACCCCGGATCCCGGCCGCGACCTGCGCGGCCTCGACGGCAGGCTCCCCGGCTGGCGCGCCGCGACCGGCCCCCGCGTCCATCCGGCCGACGCGGCGACGTCGCTGCGATGGGCCCGACGCACCCTCGATCTGGTGAGCCGCGGCGTGATCGAGGACCGCGCGGTGACCCGCACGTCGGACCACCTCTCCACCCATTGGCTCCTGCTCGACCGGTTCCTGCTCGACGAGGTGTCGAACAAGGTGCTCGCACCGTTCTCCGGGTTGACGGTGAAACAGCAGATCCGGCTGGCGGAGACGTTGCTGGCCTGGCTGGAGCACAACGGGAGCACGCCGGACATCGCGCAGGCGCTCGGCATCCACCCGCAGACGGTGCGATATCGGGTCAGCCAGCTGAGCGACCTGTTCGGTGACCGCCTCACGGATCCCGCGCAGCGCCTGGAGATCCAGATGGCGTTGCGGGCACACCAGCTGCTGGGCACGCGACCGCCGGAGGAGTCCACTTCGGACGATCAGTGAGCGGCTGGTACCGCGTGGGGCGCGGTGGTCGCCTGCAGTGCGTGAAGGCCCCCTTCCCTACCCTCAAGGTAGGCAAGGAGGCCTTCACGGACCGGACCCCGGCCGTTCAGAGCCAGCCTTGGCGCGACGCCTGAGCTCCCAGCTGGAACCGCGTCTGCGCGCCCAGCAGTTGCTGAAGGCGGCTGATCCGCCGGAGCACCGTGCGTTCGCTGATGCCGAGTTCGCGCGCGATCGCCTCGTCGGTCAGGCCTCCGCTCAGCAGGGCGAGCAGACGGCGGGTGGCGGCGGTCGGTTCCTGTGTGGCTTCGGCGTCGTCCGGGCCGCCCGCCAGCACGGGCACGGCCATCCGCCAGAACGAGCCGAACAGTTCGATCAACGCGCTCAGCAGCATCGACGGATGGATCAGCAGGGCCAGCACGTCGCCGGCGTCGGAGTTCGGGACAGCGATGAGCGCCCGTCTGCTGTCGGCGATCACGAGCTTCAAGGGCAGCCCGGGGAACACCCTGGCCTGCTCGCCGAGGGCGATACTCGACTGCACCTGGGCGAAGCCGTCGTCGTCCTGAAGCACGGACGAGTCGTAGACGACGCGGTAGCCGATGCCGCGCGACATCGATCCCGGCTGCACGGTGCTCACCTCGGGTTTCGGGCTCATGTAGGACCCGGGGTCCAGCGCGACGATGTCGACGGCCGCCTGGGTCTGCATGGCTTCGAACGTGGCGATGACCTCGTCTCGGCTGCGCAGTACTTCGACGAAGTCCGCGTCCCGGCCGGTCCGCAGGGAGTAGGCGGCACCGAGCACCTCAGCCGCCTCCCGTGCGCGGACGGCCGCGGCTTCGTGCTGCGCGGCGAACGCCGACAACGCGGCGCGCGGCGGGCACACCTCGACCCCGGACATACCGGCGCGGACCAGACCGAACCGCTCCAGCTCGGCCAGCTCGACACCGGGCGTGATCGGGCGCCCGTCCAGCATGGCCCGGTACAGCTGCTCGGCCTCCATCGACAGGCCTCGCGACTCGGCGAGCATGACGCTTCTCCTCCCCCACCCCAGGATTGAACCTGACATCGATGTCAGGTCTTGCGGAATCACTGTTTCCGCTCACTGGTCTTGAGGGGGAAAGCGGCGGGATCGTGCGCCTGAACCGATAACGAAAGGATCACAGATCACGCCGAAGAGCTCCCGCGGGCCGGATCGGCCCGCGGAAGCTTCGGTTTCACCGCTGTCGGGGACTACGCGTTGGCGGGCATACCCTTCTCGTCGGCAGCCGGGGTGGCCGTGCCTTCGAGCAGCTCGCGGACGATCTCGTTCGCCTTGCGCACCTGGGGCGTGATCATCTTGATCTTGATCTTCCCGTCGTGCCCGAGGTTGCCGCCGACCTCGACCGTCTTGTCCTCACCCGGCAGGGGCAGGCCTTGGCAACCGGTGAACTTCTTCTTCGGCATGAGGCCGGTCTGGAAGTAGGCGACGATCGGGTCGTCGACGCAGTCGGTGTTGTACGGGAAGATCCCGTGGCTGCCTTCGTTGTCGACGCTGATCATCTTGGCGCCCGGCAGGCCGTTCGCGGTGGCGAGCCCACCTTCGTACGGCGTGGCCGCGTCGAGTTCGGTCTGCGCGATCATCAGTTTCGGGAACGTCTTCTGATCCGGCGCCGGCTTGGCGTTGGCGGTCGGCCAGAACGCGCACAGCGGCGCGCCCGACTGGGCCATGATCGGCGCGATGAACGGCGCGTTCACGGTCAGGTCGGCCTGCCAGTAGTTCCAGTAGTGCAGGTCCTGGTTCCACTGGCCGTCCTGGCAGCGGATCGCCTCGAACGTCGCGTCCCAGGTCTCGACCTCGGCGCCGCCCTGGTACGAGGCCTTGCGCTCGACCGAGTCCTTCTTCGCGATGGCCTCCAGCGCGTTGCCCTTGGCCTTGGTCAGGAACGCCTTGTTCGCGTCGGTCAGGCCGGGCGTGGTCAGGGCCTTCGCGACGACCTGGTCGAGCTTCTCCGCGTCGGTCCCGGTGGGCGCCGGTCCCTTCGCCAGCGCGGCCACCATCGAGGCCGCCGACGGGTACTGGGTGGTGTCGTACATCGCCGGGATGATGAACCAGGCGGCGTAGAGCATGCCCGCGAACTCGCGGGTGCCGCCCGCCTTCTCCCAGTTGCGGCGGATCTCGAGCGGGTCGGTGCCCGCCTTGTACTTCGCGTCGTTGCGCGCGACGTAGGGCAGCAGCGCCTCCTGGAACTGGCGGTCACGGCTGCGCGGCTGCAGGTCCCAGGTCTTCTCCAGCGTCGAGCGGCTCGCGTCGGTCGACGAGTCGAGCAGGAACCGGTGAGCCTTGCTCGGGAAAGTGGTCGCGTACCAGGTGCCGAGCCACGTGCCGTACGAGTAGCCGACGTAGCTGGTCTTCTTCTCGCCGAGCAGCACCCGGATGAAGTCCATGTCGTACGCGGTCTGCTCGGTGGTGATGAACTTCGTCAGCGGGTTCTTCAGGCAGCCTTCGACCTTCGCCCGGCTGATCACGTTCTGATCCGTGCTGTCCGGGACGGTGTAGCTGCAGGTCAGCGGGGTGCTCTGGCCGACGCCGCGAGGGTCGAAGCCGACGAAGTCGTACTGCGAGGCCAACACGGGGCTGCGCATCGCCATCGCGGCGCCCCACGGCAGGCCTTCGCCGCCGGGGCCACCCGGGTTGACCAGCGCGATGCCCTGCCTGCCGGTGCCGGGGTAGGCGGTCGCGGTCTTGGAGACGCGGACGCCGATGGTGTTGCCGTCCTGCGGGTTGTGCCAGTCACGCGGCACCTGGACGGTGGCGCAGGCGAGGCCCTTGACCTTCTTCAGTTCGGCTTCCGTCGCCGGAGCGACCGAGGGGAACGAGCACTCGCCCCAGGCGACGGCCTGTTTGGTCAGCGCGCCGGCGAGCGCCGCGGTGTCCGGGTCGGCCTTGACCGCGGGAGCCGCACCCGCGGCGGGAGCCAGCACCAGGCCCGAGGCCAGGAACGCACCGGCGACCACGGCCACCGTGCCTCTCCGCGTCTTTCTCGTACTACTGATCACCATGATCCCTTTCGACAGGAGCCCCCGACGTCCGTACGAGAAGTAAAGACCGGTGATCAGCTTTCCCACACGGCCCGGAGATGGCGGATACCCGACATGGCAGGATCTCGACACCGCGAGGGGTCAGCCGGGGCTGGACCAGCCGTGTCGCCAATATCCGGCGAAGGAGATGTCCGCCTTCGCCGCACCCCGTTCGGAAACCAGGTGCCGTCGCAACGACGTCGCCAGCCGGGACTCCCCCGCGACCCAGGTGTGGAACCGCCCCTGCGGCAGCGCGGCCCGGCGGACCGTCTCGAGGGCGAGCGTTCCCGGACGCCGTTCCGGATCGTCCCGGCTCAGCCAATGGATTCGGACACCTTCGGTGGTGTCGTGTCGCCGGATATCGGCGATGGTCGGCACTTCCAGGAAGACTTCCGCGACAAGCGACTCCGGCGCGTCGTCGAGAATCGCCAACGCCGCGGGAAGCGCGCTTTCGTCGGCGACGATGAGCTGCCAGCCGACGTCGTCCGGCGGGCGGTAGGTCGTGCCCATGTCGAAGATGCCGACGGGATCCCCTGGCCCTGCTCCGCGCGCCCAATCGCTCATCGGGGAGTTCCCGTGAAGGGCGAACTCGATGTCGATCTCCTCATCGGCGGGCCTCGCCCGGCGGATGGTGAGCGTGCGCACCCACGGACGGACCGATTTGGGCAGCAACATCAGCTCGGGCATCCACGCCTCGTTCGACAAGGTGGGCATCCGCAGCCGGGACTGTCCCTCGCGAGGGAAGAAAAGCCGCACCGTCTGGTCCGTTCCCGCGACGATGAGATCTTTCAGCGCCGGACCGCCGAGAGTGACCGACGCGAAGCTCGGGCTCAGGAGGACACGCTCTCGCACTTCGAGCGTGATCATCTTGCGTGACGCCGGCAGCCGGAGGCGCGGGATCACTGCACTACCTTCGTGTTTTCGCAGCTCATAGCACTATTATGAGCATTTCCTCAGTTCTTGGGTACTCGCTTTCACCGGCGTGCGGACGACGTCCGGACCTGGGCGAAGTTCGATTCAGGGGCACGACTGCTCACGTTTGCAGGCGCGCCATCAGGACGTGACCTCGGTACCCGCGCCGGACTCGATCAGCCACCGATTCCCTCGGCGAACCGTTGTGCCGCCTCGAAATCCGCCGCCCCAGGACGGTCCTTGCGAATCCCGCCGACGAGCTTGAACGGCGCCCAGGTGTCGAATCCCCGGCAAGAGAACGTACCCACGACGTCGAACCCCTTCCGCCCGAGAAGCCGCGCCAGACGGCGGGTGTAGCGCCGGAACGGCGGCTCGGGCAGCCCGCTCGTAGTGAACACGAACGCCTTCCGCCGTTGCTTCTCCGGCAGTTCCCGGACGAACCGGCGCAGGCGCGGATGGAAGTCCATGTTGAAGATCCCCGAACCGAACCCCACGAGGTCACAGGAATCGAGGTCGGCCGGGTCGATTTCCTCAGGACTCACGACCCGCGCTTCGAGCACTCCCGCCATGGTTTCGGCGATCCGCGCCGTGTTGCCGTGGGACACCGAAACGCACACGATGACGACCTTCATGCCAATCCTCCACTTCGCCGGTCCTTTCCCTTCAGAACCGAGCGGACACGGAGATCGTGACAACGGGCGCGGTGACCCCGGTCACGCCCGCAGGTGATCGCGCAGCGCCCGTGCCACGCCGGCCATCAGAACCTCGGCCTCCGGCTGGATCGCCGCGGGTACCCGGGAACCGGTCAGCGCGGCGATCGCGAAGACCCCGCCGTCGGCGTGTTCGACCACCCCGACCTCGTGCCGCATGTTCAGCACGGTGCCCGTCTTCGACGACCATTTCGTGGCGTCGGAGACGAAATCGGGACTCAGCCGTTGACGCAGCAGGTTGAGCCCCATGAATTCGCGCACCCTCGACGCCACCTCGCCGTCCACTTTGGACGGCTTCCACAGCGCTTCGAGCAGGTTCACGAACGCGCGGGCCGAACCGGAGCTCGCGCGCGTGACGTCGAGCTGGGGAACGGGATGGCCTTGCCCGGCGGTACCCGCGTTGATCGCGAGCGCGTGCGCGAGGTGGACGTCGGCGGGGTCGAAGCGTTCCGCGGGGGTGTCGCTGAGGTCCGCGACCGGATGCCGTGCGGTGATCCCGGAAACGCCCCATTCGCGCGTCATCCTGGTGACCTCGGCGGGCGGCGTCAGCGCGAAGAGCGTGTCCGCCGCTGTCTCGTCGCTGATGGCCATGGTGAGGTACAGCAGATCGTCGATCGCCACCCTCGCCGGATGCCGGAACCGGGTCAGCCCGGTCGGCCCCGGCGCGGTGGCCCGGCCCGGCTGGACGTCGATCGCCGCCGAGCCGTCCAGTTCGCCCCGGCGGATCCGCTCCAGGGTCGCCGTGGCGAGCGGGATCTTCACCAGCGAGGCGCTCGGGAACTCCAGCTCGGGATCGATGCCGATCTCGTAGCCGGTCCGCAGATCCCGCACCAGGAACGAACCCCGCAGGCCGCCGTCGTCCAGTTCGGCACGCAACCGCGAGAGCAGCGTTTCGGTGTTCATGTCGTCTCCTCCGCGCCGAGACACCGGGCGATGTCCGGCCACAATCGTGCCCGGATCCGCTGCGCGTCCTCGCCGAGCCCCGCCGTGATCTCGTAACCTCGCGCCGGCTGGATCTCACCGATGGGCCGCCACGCCAGCCCGAGTTCGGCGGCCTGGGCCGTCGAGCACAGCAGCAGATCGTCCGAGCCGAACACGGCCGCCGCGGCCGCGGTGAGCGAATCGGCGACAGCGACCTGCGCGGGCCGCAATCCCACCGAATCGCGAACCCGGAACAGGCGGTCACGCAGATGCGGCACGTCGTCCTCGGGCTGGATCCAGACCCGGCGGGGCGTGCCGCCGGACCGGCCGACCCGCAACGTCTCCAGGTGGAACGCGCCCGCTCGCGGCTTGCCCACACCGGCCAAGCCGAGGGTGACCTTCCACGTTCCCTCTTCGGCGGGGACGACCGTGAGAGCAGCGCGGACCTCCTGGGTGCGCACGAGTTCCGCCCGTTCCCGCGGCGGGGCTTGCCGGAACTCCAGGAAGACGTCCAGCTCCCGCGCCGCCGCGTCGAGTTCGGCGAGCTCGCGGGTGGTGCAGGTTCCCGGCATCGCGAGCCTCGTCGGCCGCAGTTTGGCGCGGTGCGCGTCGTGCTCCATGGCGTCGGCCAAGGTCACCAGCCGTTTCGCCGACGGCAGCATGTCCCGGCCGAACGGGGTGAGTCGCGCGCGGCGGGTGGAGCGGTCGAACAGCCGCTCGCCGAAGTGCCGTTCCAGCGCGGCGATCCGGCGGCTCGCCACCGGTTGGGGGATGCGGGCGATCGCGGCTCCCGCGGTGAAGGTCCCGGCCTCACTCACGCTCACGAACGCCCGGCAGCTGCCGATCAGGTCCACGACCACATACTATGCACGATTCGCATGGAAGGGGTCATTCGTGTCTTGGACAGCATGACCGGCGCTGGCCAGACTGCGGACATCGAACGATCTTGAAAGGAATCACCGTGTCCGTCACTTCTCGCCGGTGGACAGGCCGAGCCACTCTGCTGGCGCTCTCGGTCGTGTCACTCGCCGCGTGTTCCACCCCGGCTCCCGCGCAGCCGCCCGCCTCCGCACCGTCCGCGAGCTCGGTCGCGACGACCGACTTCGAGCAGCTCGAGCGCACCTTCGGCGCCCGGCTCGGGGTGTACGCGGTGGACACCGCGACAGGCCGCGAGGTCGCCTTCCGCGCCGACGAACGCTTCGCCTACGCCTCGACGCACAAGACGTTCACCGCCGGCGGTGTCCTGCAGCGAACGCCGATCGCCGATCTGGACCGGACGGTGACCTACACCCAGAAGGACCTGGTTTCCAACTCGCCGGTCACGGAGAAGCACGTCGCGACGGGCATGCCGCTGCGCGCCGTCATCGACGCGACCCTCCGGTACAGCGACAACACCGGCGGCAACCTGCTCTTCCGCGAACTCGGCGGGCCCGAGGGCCTCAACGCCGTGCTGCGGGGCATCGGCGACACCACCAGCCACGCCGACCGGATCGAACCCGAACTCAACGACACCTTCCCCGGCGACCCCCGGGACACCAGCACGCCGCGCGCCCTCGCCGTGAGCCTGCGCGCCTTCGCCCTCGGCAACGCGCTGCCCGAGGACAAACGCAAGATCCTGGTCGACATCATGCGCGCCAACACCACCGGCGACGAGAACATCCGCGCCGGGGTCCCCGGCTGGCCTGTCGCCGACAAGACCGGCACGGCGGGCTACGGAACGCGCAACGACATCGGGGTCGTATGGCCGCCGAACCGGGCTCCGATCGTCATCTCCGTCCTGACCGACCGGGCCGACAAGGACGCGAAGATCGACAACAAGCTGCTCGCGCAAGCCACCGCGGCCGCCGTCAAGGTCCTCCCCTGACCCACCGGGCGGACGGGGATCCCCCGTCCGCCCGGCGAGTTTCACCGGATCAGCGCCGGCAGGGGTTGCCCGCCGGGTGCGCGGCGGTGCCGTGCACGTCGGCCTGGGATTCCGCGAGCACGATCTTCGCGAGCGCGGTGTCCAGCGCGACGGCCTGCTGCTTCACGACGCCGTTCGCCACGGTCTGGGCGTTGAGCTTCAGCGAGCCGATGACCAGTGGAATGGTCAACGGCGCCGAGCCCACCGTGATCGACTCACCGTTGATCTTCAGCGAAGCGACGTTCGAACTGCCCGCCAGGACCGGGGCGAGTCCGCCCGGTGCCGTCTGACAGGTCGCCGTGGCCTGCGACTGGATCACGCCGAGCTCGATGTTCAGCCCGAGCGTGCTGATCACCGTCTTGTCGATCTTCGCCGACGCCAGCGCGCGATCGCCCGCGGCCGGAGCCGCCGACTGGTCGTCCGGCGTGAGATCGGTCGACGCGGTGAGCACCTTGGTGTCCACCTTGATCAGGCCCGCGTTGAGCGTCGCGGCGACGACGGTGCGGGTGTCGTCGGCACACGGCAGGTTCGCCGGGTTCGCCTGCGCCGCGGTCACGCCGAGGACGTTCGCCGCGGTGCCCGTGCAGGAGAAGACGCCGTCACGGTCGTCGTCGACGATCGTGCCGACCCCGGTCGGATCGACCAGCCCGGCGCCCGACGGGGCCGAGAGGTTCACCGTGAACGTCTCGTTCGGCTCGTCGACGGTGTCCGGGTTGACCAGCACGGTCACCGGTTTGGCCGTCTGGCCCGGGGCGAACGTGACCATCCCGCTCGCCGTCGCGTAGTCGGCGGGCGCGGTCGCGCTGCCGTTGGCGGTCGAGTACTGGACCGTCACCGGATTCGGGCTGGCGCCGCCGAGCAGCGACACCGTGAAGGTCGCCGGCACCTGCGCACCGCCCGAGCCCTCGTCGACCGACACGTCATTGATGCTCAACCCGAGCACGCGCACTGTCGTGGTCTCGATGTACCCCCGCGAAACACCGTCGATCTGATAGTCGACGACACAGTGATAGGTGCCGGGAGCGGCACTGGCCGAAGCCTTGATCGTCTCGGTGAACGAGGCGACGTCGCCGCTGGTCACCTTGACGCTGCCGGGGTCGTTGGTGACGGTGAGCTGCGGGTCGCAACTGGTCACCTTCGGGGTCACCGTGACCTCGATGGACTTGATGCCGTCCAGGATCGCCTGGGAGACCTGCCCGGCGGGGACGTTGTTCAGCAGCACCCCACCCGTGGCCGACGTGATCGCGGAGGCCTGCCCGCCGGAATCGAGCGCCCCGACGTTGACGGCGACCACGCGGATCTTCGCCGTCTGCAGTGCCGCGATGGTCTGGGCCAGGTCGTGCCCGCCGCTCGGATCGTGCGACGGCGCGTCGCCGAACCACGCGATGATGCGGGTGCCGTCCGGCCGGAAGTCGACCGCGCCGGTGGCCAGCTGGTACAGGGCGTTCAGGTTCGCTTCCGGCGTGTCCCCGCCGCCCGAGGCGACCCACTGGTTGATTCCCGCCTGGACGGCGGCGGTATCGCCGGTGATGCCCTGGTTGACCTTGAAGGGCACCGAGTCGGTGAAGTCCTTGTACTCGGCGACGCCGAACTGCGCGGTCGGCTGCGCGGCGAGCACGTCACCGGTGATGGCGTTGGCGTTCGACCGCACGTTGCCGATCGGCCCGCCCATGCTGCCCGTGGTGTCCGCGAGCAGGACGAGGTCGGGATTCGGCGGCACCGCCGAGGTGGTCACGTTCTTGGTCACGACCGTGCTCTGCCCCGCGTTGAGCGTGAGGTCGACCGTGGCCGGGTCCACCCCCGGTGGGGCCGCGGCGGCGACCGCGGTGGACGCGAGCATCGCCGTGACGGCGGTCATGACGACGAGAAGTGGTCTTCGCGACATGGATTTCCCTTTCGAGACCCGGCCGAAAGCCGGAATTCCTGTGGGCTTCCTGAGAAAGACGGAACATTCCGTATTTCGTTAGCGAATGGCGGAAACGTCACCCATAGCGCCGCATGTCAAGGTGCTCAACGGGCTGTTACCGCGAATCCGGGCTACTCGGACCATGTCCGCGTTAGGCCGGTAAGTGGAAAGATCTCCGGCAGCTCTCACTCACGAGCGTGAGAAAGACCGGGAATCTCCACGTTTTCCGTGATCGGTTCACGGCGGGAAAGGCGATTTCGTGCGGATCTTCCTTGCCGAACACGCACCGAATGTCGCAACGCCACGGGCGGCCGAGACCGTGGCGAGATCATTCAACATCCGGAACCTCACCGCTCGTTTGTCGGCCGCAGGGCCGAGTGAAACGACCTTGATCAACGGAGGATCCGGACCGGGATCACCAGCCTCGTGAGTGGCAAGGGTGGTTCTAACCGTCGTTACCATTCACGAGGGCCGGGACCGCACGCCGGTTAGGCCAGGTCGACGGGCCGCGTCCGCAGTTTGGCGGCGATGCGGGCCAGGTCCTGCTGGTCCTCCGCGTTCAACGGGTCGAGGACGAGCTCCCGCACCGAACGGACGTGCGTGGGCGCCGCCTTGACGACCACCTCGTAGCCGCTGTCGGTGAGCACGGCGAGGGTGTATCGCCCGTCCTCGGGATCAGGCGTTCGCTCCACCCACCCTCGCTGCTCGAACCGCTTGACCACATTGGACAGCCGGGAAAGCGAGCCGTTGGCGAGGTAGGCCAGCTCGCTCATCCGCAGCCGTCGCTCCGGAGCGTCCGAGATATGGCTGAGGGTCAGGTACTCGAACAGCGTCAGCCCGGCGTCGTGCTGCAGCGGCGACTCCAGCCGCCCCGGCAGCAGGAGGACCAGGGAGACCAGTCCGGTCCAAGCCTCCTTCTCGGCAGGAGTCAGCCACAGCGCTTCGTCCGGGTCCGGGGTCGCATGAGTGGCCATGGCGGAACCCTACCGAGAAGCGCGCGACTTCACACGTGAAGTCAAATCGTGCTACGTTGACTTCATGCATGAAGTCAACGAGAACACCACCACGACCCAGCCGCAGTTCTTCACCACCCCCGGCCACGGCGAGCGGCTCCAGGCCGAGACGCGCTACAGCCAGGCGGTGCGCGTCGGCGATCGCGTCGAGATCTCCGGGCAGGGCGGCTGGGCCAGCGACCTGCCCTTCCCCACCTTCCCCGAGGACCTGGAAGCCGAGATCGTCCAGACCTTCGAGAACATCGAGCGGACCCTCGCCGCCGCGGGTGCCACCTGGCGGGACGTCATCTCCGTGAACTCCTACCACGTCCCGGAATCCCCCGGCTTCATCGGCGAGACCCACAACCGCGTCATGGTCGAGCAGTTCCGTGAGCGGATGGGCGACCGTACGCCGATCTGGACCGAGATCGGCGTCCCCGCCCTCGCCGCGCCGAAGATGCGCGTGGAGATCAGGGTCACCGCGATCACCGGGGACTCCCGCGTGTGAACGCCGTGCCCCTTGGGTACTACCCGAGTGCGCCCATGCTCTTGGCCCGGCTGGGAAACCCGCTAAGGAGACACGCGTGGGTACTACGGGAACACGGCAAGCATACGAATTCCCCACTGGCAGCGCCCCGCCACTGGGACAGGTCCGGGCCTGGCTCCGGGATCAGCTGAGCGAGGTCGGCCGCATCACCATCGCGGACACCGAACTGCTGACCACCGAACTGGTCACCAACGCGCACGAACACGCGGACGGCGTCGCCGAACTCAGGGTGTCCGTCACTTCGGACCGCGACGTGGTCCGCGTCGAGGTCGACGACCGCCGCCCGCATCTGCGACCGCGCCGGGTGACCAAACAGGATCCGACGAGCCCGCACGGGCGGGGGCTGGCACTGGTCGAGGCGATCAGCACCGCATGGGGCGTGGACACCGGCACGGGATACAAAACGGTGTGGGCGGAGATCCCGGTGCTCTGACACGATCATCCAGTGGCAGCATCGCGAGACACTCTGGTGGCACCGATGCTGCGGCCAGGTGATCGCGTCCGGCTCGTGTCCCCCGCCAGCTTTCCGAGCCGCGAGCTCGTCGCCGAGACCACTGCGGTACTTGAAAGCTGGGGGCTGAAGGTCGAAGTCGGCGCGCACGCGTTCGACCGGTGGGGGTACATGGCGGGCCGGGACGAAGACCGGCTGGCCGATCTCGACGACGCGTTCCGTGATCCCGCCGTCCGCGCGGTGCTCGCCACCCGCGGCGGCGCGGGCGCGTACCGCATCGCCGACGACCTCGATTTCGCCGCGGTCCGGGCCGATCCCAAGCCGGTGATCGGTTTCAGCGACATCACCGCTTTGCACCTCTCGCTCCGGCACCACTGCGGGCTGGCGGGAATCCACGGTTTCCTGGCAGGGGCCCGTTCCGCGGCCGCGACCCGGCGCCTGCTGATGAGCACCGAACCCGCCGTCCTGCTTCGCGACCCGCGAGCCATGACCGTCGCGGCCGAGGTCCCCGGCATCGCCACCGGGGACCTCGTCGGCGGCAACCTCGGCACCGTCTCCCACGCCGTCGGCGCAGGACTTCCTTCGTTGGCAGGCACCATCCTGTTCCTCGAAGCCGAGCGGACCATCGGCCTCGGGCAGATCGATCGGCAGCTGACCCAGCTGATCCGATCCGGCGCGCTGCGCGGCGTACGCGGTGTCGCGCTCGGCCGCTTTCCCGGTTTCGAGGACTACACCGACCGCGGCTGGACCCTCGTCGACGTCTTCGAGGATCGGCTGGGCGCGCTGGGAGTCCCGGTGCTCGGCGGGATCGACGTCGGGCACGGCCCTGATCCGCTGTCCCTGCCGCTGGGGACGGCCGCTGTCCTGGACACGGACGCCGGAACTCTCACCGTCGCGCCGGCCGTGTGCTGAGGCCTACTCCGGCCAGGCATGCGGCGCTTCTCGACGGCCTGAACCTACTTCGCCTCGACCTGGCCGAGCGGGTCCGGCGCGGAGACCAGTTCGTCACACGCCGACTGCCAGGAGTCGTCCCCGGGATAGAGCGCGGAACGTAAGTAGGCCACCGTGAGGCGCTGCACCTCGGCCACCCGCTCCAGGTTCTCGTCCGTCGTCTCGGCGACGTCGTAGCCGGAGATCCCGCCGAGGCCGTGCTCCGCATCGAACAGGGTGAGCAGCGTCTTGCGGCCCGGCGAAAGGAAGTACGGATCGGTGTGCCACTCCGGGCCGCGAACCGTCAGATGCGTGGAGGAGTCCTTGTCCCCGGCGACGACGAGCGCGGGCGTCGTCATCGTGGAGAAATCCGTGCTGAGGAAGAAGGAGTAGTTCTCGGCCACGAATCCGGTGACGGCGTCACCACCGCGACCGGGTGCGGCGAGCAGCACACCGGCGGAGATCCGGGGCTCGGCGAGGTCCACTTCCTCACCATCGGCGTCGGTGTAGCGCGCGCCCAGCAGGAGGCTCGCGGTGTGCCCGCCCATCGAATGCCCGGCGACGGCGACCTTGCCCCGGTCCAGCCTGCCGCGCAGGTGGGGAACGGCGTCCTCGATCTCGTCTAGCCGGTCGAGGATCCGGATCATGTCCTCGGCCCGGGATCGTTGGTACAGCGGCGCTTCCGGGTCGCCGGCAGCCAGGTTCAGCGTCCGCGAGCTCAGGTGGGTTGGCTGGATGACGACGAAGCCGTGCGCCGCCCAGAAGTTCACGAGGGGCGCGTAGCCGTTCAGCGACGAGAGGTGGTTCGAAGGGCCCTGGCCGTGCGACAGCAGGATGACCGGCAGTTCGCTTCCGGTCGTCGGCGCGGAGATCCGCAGTCGCAGGTCCACGGCCCGATCCGGCGTCGGCAGGACCACCGGAGCGATCGAGAGGACCGGCGTCGGGGTGGTAGCGCTCATGATGAGCCTTCCCTGGTGTCAAGGCGCCGCACTAAGCGGAGCACTGTTCCACAAACATACGGAGCAGTGTTCCGCTTTGTCAAACCTGCAGAGGCTCGATGCGCATGCCTCAACGATCACGCACTACGCAAGGTGTTTCCGCGCCCAGGCCGCGAAACCGGTCAGCGGGATGCCGAGCTCCCGCGCGAACCGCGGCCGTCCCGGCTGGCCGATCACGTTCAGCCACTCGTGCGAAGCGCCCATCGGCGGCATCCCGGCGGCGACAGCCTGCTCCACGGTCATGTCCGGAGCCGCCAGCCGCATACCCAGCACCTCCGAAAGGACCTCGGCGATCTCCGCCATGGTCAGGAAATCGCTCGCGAGCTCGAGTTCGACACCCGAGAACCGCTCCGGTTCGGCGATGGCCGCGGCGGCCGCTGCCCCGATGTCGTCCACGGCGGCCAGGGAAAGGCTCGACGACGGCTTGACGACGCTCACCAGGCCGCCCTCGACCCCGCGCGGGAAGAGGAACTTCATGTCGGGCAGGAAGTTCTCCATGAAGAAGCCGGGCTTGAGGAGTGTCCATTGCGGAAAGCCCGCCTCGCGGAGGCGGGCCTGGATCGAGGCTTTGGCTCCCAAGGTGGGTTCCATCGAAGCCCAGCGGCCTTCGGCCCATCCGGGCGCTTCGACATGCTGACCAGCCCCGGAGACGGAGGTGTGCACGAACTGCGGCACTCCGGCCGCCTTCGCGCCCTCGATGAGATTGACGCCTTGAGCCACCTCCCCGGCGAAGTCGAACCCTTCCGCGCTCATGCCGGGCATCTGCACCGAGAAGACGGCGCGGGCGCCCTTGGCCGCCCGGGTCACGGAATCGAGGTCGTGGAGGTCGCCGACGACGAGTTCGGCGCCGAGCGCTTCGACGGCCTTCGCCCTCGCTGGGTCACGTACGAGCGCGCGGACGGGAACGCCCGCCGCGAGCAGCGCCCGGGCGGTCGCACCGCCCTGCCTGCCGGTGGCACCGGTGACCAAAACGGGTGCTGAGGACATGATCGCTCCTTCGGTCGATAAAGCGGCGGGGCCCGCCACTTATCGTCCGCTACGATATGGCGGGGCCCGCCACTTACGCAAACATCGAGGTGAAGGCATGTCGGACGGCCAGCGCGCCGACGCGCGGCGCAACTACGCGCACATCCTCGGGGTGGCCGAGGAAGAGGTCGCGACCCATGGCTCCGGTGCTTCGCTGGAGCAGATCGCCCGCACCGCCAACGTCGGCTCGGCGACCGTGCGCCGCCACTTCCCCACCCGCCGGGCCCTGCTGGAAGCGGTCTCCGCGAAACGGATCGCGGCACTGTGCGCTCGCGCCGTCGAACTGACCGGCGAGGACGACAGCCGGAAGGCGCTCCTGACCTGGCTCGACGACGTCGTCGGCTATTGCGTCTCCGCCCGCGGGCTGGCGGCCGCGCTCTCCTACGACGAGACCGATCCCGCGCACGAGAACTCCTGCTCCTCCGCCCTCGAAGAAGCCGGAGAACCGCTTCTGCGGCAGGCCGCGCGGGGCGGAGTGGTGGCGCCCGAGGTCACCGTCGCGGACCTGATCACGCTGATCGTCGGCATCGTCCTGGCGACCGAGCACTACCCGGATCCCGCCGCCCAGGCGGACAGGCTGTTCCGGCTGGCCGTGGCGGGCTTGAGCCCCAGGACTTGAAAGGGGCCGGAGCGGTCACCCGCTCCGGCCCCGGATCGCGCTCGCGGTTACCTCGTGCCGCGGCGGCCCGACGAGACCACAGCCGGGACCGGTCCGCCGTTGATCACGAACTGCGACCCCGGCTCACGGACGACGTCGCCGCCCGCCGAGTTCGTGATCGTCACGTTCGTCAAGGTCGCGCTGCCGCGGGCGCCGCTCATCGCGAGGAGGCCGGCCCCGTTGTTCGACTTGTCGATCTTGACGTCTCTGACGGCCGCCGTCACCACGCCGCCACCCGTTTTGAACTGGATGCCGTCGTAGGTCGAGTCGTGGATCTCCGTGTCCCGCAGGACGACCCCGGGAATGTCCTTGCCCTGCGCGAAGAACGTGATCGCGCCGAACTCCTGCTGCTCGCCCCAGAACACCCCGCCGCAGCGGTACAGGGCGTTGTTCGCGATGAGCGTCTGCCCGGAGAACGGCAGCGGATCGTGATCCGTCGCCAGCATGATGCCCGGATAGTTCATCGTGTCGTGGACGATGTTGTTCTCGATCTTGTTGCCGTAGCCGCCGTAGATCGCGATCCCGTTGGCACGCCACGGAAGCTGGATCGTGTTGTTGGCGAACACGTTGTCGTGCGCGATGTCCTGTGAAGTGTCCTTCACGTACTGGTTCGCCCACACCGCGAGCGAGTCGTCACCGGTGGTGCGGAACGACGAGTTGGACACCTTCGAGTTCCTGGTGCCGTTGGTGAAGTTGATGCCGTCGGCGTAGGTGTTCCGGATGCGCATGCCGCTGAACTCCAGGCCGTCGGCCGGACCCCAGAGCGCCGGGAGGTTGCTGTAGTCCCGGCCGACCCACACACCGACGTTGGCGTGCTCGATCCACACGTTCGAGATCTTCGTCCCGGTCCCGAACCGGCCGTTGAGGCCGACGCCGCCTTCCGCGCCGCCGTCCCCGCCCCGGATCCGGCCGGAACCGAAGATGGCGATGTCGGAGATCTGGGTGTTCTTGTCGATGTCGAAGCCGAAGTTCCCTTCGTGCGGGTGGTTGATGCCGCCCGCGTTCTGCGGCTCGATCTGCGAGTACAGCTGCGAATGCCACATCCCGGCACCGCGGATCGTCACGTCGGAGATGCCGATCTGGTTGTACTGGCCGCCACCGTTGGGCACGTTCGGATCGTCGGTCAGGATCTTCTTCTCCTGCCGCCACTGCCCGGCCGGGATCCAGACGCAGCCGGTCACGCCGTTCTGGTCGTCGGTCACCGCGCGCTGGATCGCGGTCGAGTCGTCGTTCCCGTCGTTCGGCACCGCGCCGTACTCCGTGATCGACACGCAGTTCGCGGGCTTCTCCGTGGCGGGCGCAACCTGCTCCAGATCGATGAGGTCGACGACGTAGAACGCCCCGTTGTCACCGCTGTCCCGCTGCAGCTTGAACTTCGTGCCCGGCGGGTACGACTGGGACAGCAGCGCGTGCGACTCGTCGAACAGCCGTCGCGCGTTGGCCTGCGGGGTGTTCGTCAGGCCTTCGGGGTCGTCGGTGCTGCCGTAGAGCCAGCTGTGCTTCGACGACAGCGTCAGCTTCTGCGTGAAAGTCCCGTTGACGTACAGGCTGATCGTCGCGTCCTGCCCGCCACCGCCGGGGGCGTCGGGGATGGAGTTGCGCACGACGATCGAGTTCGCCTGGTTCGACGACGTGAACTCGACGTACTGGCCCTGGTCCGCCAGCCGCACGGACTTGCGACCCGAGGACTCGGTCGCGAAGTTCGTGTGGCCGAAGGTGCGCAGCGGGTCGGCCTCCAGCAGTTGTCCTTGGTACTGCGCGTTTTCCGCCTCATACTCGACGTACGGGACAGCCGCGCCGCGGCCGACCACGATCGCCCGCGAGAGGCTGTTGTTGGCTTCGTTGGTCTCCGTGACCGTGCCGGTCGCGTCGGCCGTCGCGGAGAGGGTCGCGCCCCCGTTGGCGGCGGTCCACGTGCCCGAGATCGCGACGTTCGCGGTGGCGCCCGCTTCGATCGCGCCGGTGGTGCCGGTCAGCGTGGCGCCGCCGACGACCAGCCGGGTCACCGAAGCGCCCGCGCCGCTCGTGCCCCGGTTGTGCACCGCGACGGTGAACGACACGGCCGAACCGACCGCCGGGTTGGGCGGGTTGGAGGTGATGCCGGTGACTTCGAGGTCGGGTCCCGGCGACTGTGCGATGACCAGCGACGTCGGCGAGGTGAACGTGTTGTTGGTTTCGTTCTGCTCGGCCACCGTGTTCGCGGGGTCGGCCGAGGCGACAACGCTGTACGTGCCCTGGGGACGCGAACCCGCGTTCACCGTCACCGTGGCGGACGCGCCCGCGGCGAGCGCCGGGACAGCCGCCTCACCGACGACGGTGCCGCCGAGGCTGACGTTCACGGTCGTCGCGCCCGCGTTCGCGGTGCCGGCGTTCTTCACCGTGGCGGACACGGCGAGCTGACTGGTCTCCGTCGGGTTCGCCGGTGTCCAGGTCGTGCCGGAGACGACGAGGTCCGGGTTCGGCGCCGGTGTGCCGATGACCTGAAACTCCGCGACCTGGCCACCAGGAGCGCCGGAGTTGGCGAAGAACTGCAGCCGCAGGTCCGACGCGCGTCCGCTGACCGGGATGACCACCGAGTTCTGGTTCGTGGCCGGGTCGAAGCGATGGTCCGCCCGCGCCGACAGGGAGGTGAACGCGGTGGCGCCCTGCGCGCGGCCGAGGATCTCGAAGTTCTGCGTCCGCGCACCCCAGACGGCCTCCGGGGCGAGCTTCACCACGACCGAGTCGACCTCCGCGTCGACCCCGAGCTTCACCGTCAGCGAGTTCGGATAGCCCGCGGCGGATTCCCAGTACGTGGCGGTGTTGTTGTCGTTGGCATTGGCGGCGACAAACGAGTGGACCGTCGAGGTGGCCTCGATCGGCTTGCCCGCCGCCAGGTTCGCGCCCGCGCTCGTCCCGGAGCGCACGACGTGGTCGCTGTCGCCGGATTCGTTGCCCGCCGCGTCCTTGGCCCGCACGAAGTACTCGACTCGCGTCCCCGCGGGCCTGGCCTCGGTGAACGAGGTGCCGGTGATCGTGGTGACCGGTGTGCCGTCGCGATAGACGGTGTAGCCGGTGACGCCGACGTTGTCGACCGAAGCCGACCAGGTCAGCCGGACCTGCCCGGCGGCGGGCTCGGTCAGCGCGAGATTCGCAGGCGCGCTCGGCGCCTGCGTGTCGCCGGTGTCCGGTCCGTACAGCTCGAATTCCGAGAGCTGCGCGGCAGGCCATCGCGTGTTCGCGGTGACCTGCAGCCGCACATAGCGGGCCGACGCGGTCATCGGGATCGTGACCGTGTCGGCGCCGGGGGCGAACGCGTAGCCGGTCGGGGCGGCGAGGTCGGTGAACGCCGTGCCGTCGGCGCTACCGCGCACTGCCAGCGTCTGGGTGCGGGGCTCCCAGCCCGACGGCAGTTTCAGCACGATCCGCGAGAGGGATTTGGCCACCCCGAGGTCGGCCTGGATCCACTGAGGGAAAGCGTTGTTGACCGATTCCCAATAGCTGTCCTGGTTTCCGTCGACGGCGTTCGCGACGGGATAGCCGGGCAGCGCGCTGCTGGCCGACACCGTCCGGGTCAGCGGCACCTCCGCGAGCGCGGCCTGTCCGGGTGGGGCGGCGGTACCCGGGGGTGGCCCGCTCGCGGCGGAAGCGAGGGAGAGCCCGGCGACGGAAAGCCCCGTGGCCAGGCAACCGGCGATGATCCGGGACAGGCGCATACGTGTCATGGCGTCTTCTCTTCTTTGAGACAGCGGGGAGGGAGCCAGAGCCGTTTGAGCATGCAACAACCAGTGGACAGAATGCAAGAAGTTGACATGTTTCAGAAATTTTGCGACTACTTTCAGAGCGCGCTTGGCCGATGGCTTCAGTGCACGCTCGTGCACTTAAAGGCAGCCTGGCCGCTCTGAGTCGCGTCTCCGGTCCCGCCGTGACACATCGGTGCCATCGGCACTCCCGTGCCGATGGCACTGGTCCCATGCCGCCCGGCGCGGCCTTCTCCCGTCTTTAGTCGCTATCAACGGCCGTATCCGCTTGCCTAGCATGGGAAAACCGGCGTCGGATCCGGCCGGGCGACCCCTGGCGATCCCGCCGCGGTCGAAAGCGGCACGCCGTCGATTTCCCCTTCTTTTCTGTATTTCCCTGCATTGGAAGGCACCATGCGCATTCGAGGTCTCCTCACCGCACTGCTGTGCGCGGCCGGGCTCATGACGGTCGCGCCCGCCGCCGGCGCGGCCCCCATCATCGACGGTGGATACGCCCAGTCCGGCCCGTGGGCGGCCATGATCGAGCAGAACGGCTCGCAGTGGTGCTCCGGTTCGATCATCAGCGCCCGCTGGGTGCTCACCGCCCGGCACTGCATCGACGAACCCGGCGCCGAATACTCGGTCCGTGTGGGCGATGTCGACCACCGGGCCGGAACCTACGCCGCAGTGGCCGCCATCCACACGCCCTCCGGCGGTGCCGACATCGCCCTGCTGCGGCTCGACCGTTCGGTCAGCACGACGTACGCGTCCCTCGGTACTTCCGTCGCCACCGGTGACACCGAATACGTTTACGGCTGGGGCTACAACGAAGACGGCGACCTGCAGCGCTACCTGAAGGTCGCCCAGATGAAGGTGACCAGTGTCGGGAATGGACTGATCAAGGCGCGCCGGGGCAACGGGCTGACCAATGGCGGCGACTCGGGCGGACCGGTCTTCGTCGGCGGCAAACAGGTCGGCGTGCACATCGCCGGCAACAAGGTGGACAGCTCGACGCACACCGGCATCGTGGCGAACCGCACCTGGATCCGCGACACTTCGGGCGTCTAGCGGTGACTCCCCCGGACGGGCTCGGCGCGCAGCTGGCCAGACTGGGTCTCGGCGAGACCGCCGCCCGGATCTACCGCCGGATGCTCGAAAGCGCGCCCGTGACCGCCGGGGAACTGGCCTGGCGGGACGACGACGCGGAGACCGTCCATCTGGCACTGAAGGAACTGGCGGACGCGGGGCTGGCGGTGTCGTCCGGAGTGGACGGTGCCGAATTCCTCCCCGCGAACCCCGGTGAGGCGCTCGCCGCGCTGACCACACGACGGCAGGCCGAACTGCACGACGCGCGGCTCGCGGTCCAGACCGCGTACCGCGCCTTCCGGCGAGCACATTCGGGGATGCCCCACGCGCAGGATCTGCTCGAAGTGGTCACCGGCGACGCCATTCTCCCCCGGCTCCAGCACCTCGCGACCACGGTGCGGCACCAGGTCCGCCGTCTCGATTCCCCGCCCTACTTCACCGGAGGCCGTCGGAACCTGCTGGAGGAAGAGCAGCTGCGGCGCGGAATCGGCTACCGCTGTGTCTACAGTGGAGCGTCGATGGGCGATCCCGGCTACCTCGCCGCGAACATCCTGCCGTGCCTGCGAGCCGGTGAGCAGGCACGGCTACTGCCCGAGCTCCCGGTGAAACTGACGCTCTTCGACGACCGGGCGGCCACCATCGCTCTGACGATCCGGGAGGCCGATCGCAACCAGTCCATCGTGATCGTGCGCCCTTGCAGCCTTTTCTCCGCGCTGGAAGGGTTGTTCGAAACCTCCTGGGCCGCGGCGCTTCCACTCGACCGGCAGGGACGGACGGCCGAGCAGCCGATCCGGCCGATCGAACGCGAACTGCTGATCCTGCTCGCCGCCGGGCGCAAGGACGACGAGATCGCCGCCGAACTCGGGGTCAGCAGGCGCACCCTGTTCCGCTATCTCGAAACCCTGATGGACCGCGCCGGCGTCTCCAGCCGGTTCCAGCTGGGGGTCTTCGCCGCCCACAACAGCTGGCTCTGACATTGCCGGCCGGGTTGCGCATGTGTGGCACGTCACACTGTCATTGCACACTCTCGGTCGCCGAAGACGGCGTCGTGGCCCTCCCAACTGACATGGAACAGGCCCAACCGGAAACTCCGGTCGGGCCTGTTTCCTGCCACCCTCACTCGGATGGGGTCACCCTGACAGCTCATCCCCGCTGCGCAGAACGCGCGAAGAGCGGAAGGTGATCTTGAAAGGAGGGCGGCATCATGGGGAATCACCGACAGCACAACGGCACCGCGTCGCTCCGGATCGCCACCGCCGGCCTGCGGGTTTGCGCGGTCGCCGTCGCGGTCGCGGCCTGTGCCTGGCTCGCGCTGTGGCTCGCTTTCACCCTCTGAGCCCGGCCGGACCGGGCTGAGCTTCCGGCGGGCTTCCGGGTTCCGGCAGCGGGCGGTCCGGACCCGGATCGGGGACCCGCTCGGGCACCCCGGGGTCCGGTAGCGGCTCGGGCCTGCCGGGGTCCGGCACCGGCTCGGGGATACCGGGATCGGGAACTCCGGGGTCCGGCGGCATCGGGTTCGGTGGCGCCGGAGGGGCGGTCATTCCAGCACTGGTCATCGCTGTACCTCCTGCTCACGCCACTACCCGCTCCGTCGTCGGCCGAAACGGGCCGCTACCCCGTTTGGGTGACGATCCAGTCCGCGATGGCGTCCGCGCGGGACGTCGTCTCGACCCCGGCGTGCGGGCAATCCGGCCCCGTGGCCTCCAGCGAGACCAAGGCGCCGCTCTTGCCGCCCGGGACGAAGTACGGTGCGCCCGAGTCGTACGTGCAGGCACTGGTCGTGATCGACGGCGCCGCGCCGCGGACGCCCACCGTCGTCGGGGCCACCGTCGCCACCTGCACGGTGCCTTGCTGCATCCGCGTCGCCGGAGCGGGATTCGTCGAGGTCAGGCTGCCCCAGCCCGCCAGGGTCAGGTGCAGTCCGACCTGGGGAACCGCCCGGTTCACCGTCAGCGGCGAAACCGTGGTCACCGGGGTGTCCAGCCTGATGAGGGCGACGT
Organism: Amycolatopsis sp. NPDC102522; assembly: GCF_055584485.1. Lineage (NCBI taxonomy): Bacteria > Bacillati > Actinomycetota > Actinomycetes > Pseudonocardiales > Pseudonocardiaceae > Amycolatopsis > Amycolatopsis sp. NPDC102522. The sequence continues at coordinate 322,562 of NZ_JBVJLY010000006.1, forward strand.
CGTTCTCCTTCGCCTGCTGCACTTCGGTCGCCTTGCGGGCCACGCCTGATTCGGTCGCTTCGTCGACGAGACCCAACGTCACGGTCGTCGGATACGGCACCTTGCCCGAGACCCGCTTGCGGTGCGCGTCGTGGAAGCAGTGGCCGGTGGTGATGACCCAGCCGGGCGCGATCAGCGCCCCTGTGCAGAAACTGCTGTAGGTCGAACCGTCCGGGCGAGGGATCTTCGTCATCGCGATCTTCGCGACGAACCCGAACTGTCCCGGTGGGACATCGGTGCCGTGGGCGACGTCCGGCGCGGCGAGCGCGACCGGAGCGGTGGTGATGGTCAGGACAGCAGCGGCCAGCAGGGCGCGCAGACGCAATTTTCTACCCTTCGTCGATGAGGTGATCCGAGGCTAGGACCCCCGCCCGACAAGGGGAATTCCCCGACCAGGTGTCACCCGATGGCACGACGGACGTCGACGGGTTCGCCGCGGCGGGCGAGCCAGTGCCGATAGGTGTGGCTGCTGTCGGTGTCGGACCGGTAAGCCGCCTCGGCCGCGGCGATCAAGACCTCGCTGTTCCCGCCGAAGGCTCCTTCGGCGCTCCAGGCGATCAGATACCGCATCCACAACGGATCCCCCGCGAGGCAACGGATCGTGATTCCGGGCGAGGCGGGAAAGGTGACCTGGCAAGGGGAAATCGCCCGGCCCGCGGCGATCAGGCGCTGCAGTGGCCGGAGTTCCGTGCTCCGATGCGCGACCTGCGGCCGGAATCCCGCCCGCCCGCAGGCTTCTTCGAAGCACTCCGGCCAGCCCGCACCGTCGGACGGCCCGAGCACCCACCGTTCCCCGGCGAGGTCGGCGAGGTCGATCTCGGCGCGATGGGCGGCCGGATGGTCCGCGGCGATCGCCACGAACACCGGTTGCGTGGCCAGTGGCCGCGTCGCCACCCCTGGCGCCGACGGCAGGACGTGACCGGGATAGTCGGCGACGACGGCGGCGTCGAGTTGCCCGCCTGCCACGAGATCCAGCAGCCGCAAGGGCGAGAACTCCGTGGTCACCGAAACCGCTTGCCCCCGGCCGGAATCACCGAGGCGGTCGGCCAGCTCGACGACCATCGAACCGCCGATCCCACCCAGCGCGACAGGACGTTCCTCCCCGTCCACCAGCCAGCGCGCCGCGTCCCGGTGCAGCGTGTCCGCCGCGGCGAGGACGGCCCGCGCGCGGACGAGCACGCATTCGCCGAACGCCGTGGGGAAGACCCCGTCCCTGCTACGGACGAACAGAGTTCCGCCGAACGCGCGCTCGATCCGTTGCACGGCAGCGGTCAGCGCGGGCTGGCTGCTCCCGATGCCGATCGCCGCGCGCGTGATGCTGCCCGCGTCGGCCACCGCGCACACCACTCGCAGATGACGTAACTCGACGTCCATCACGCGGACCTTATGGCCACTTGGGATGTGCCGGAAGCCGTCGAAAGTCGGGATCGTTTTTCGTACTCCTCTTTTCTCCCCTTCCCCGCAAGGAGTACGCATGCGACGCGCATGTCTCATGGTCGCGCTGACCGCCGTTCTCGTCGCCGGATTCACGCCCGCGACGGCGTCGGCGGCTCCCCGGTTCACGACGTCGATGGAGGCCTTCGAACCCGGAGGGACCATCACCCGGGTGGACGTCAGCCGACCGGCCTCGGACCGCACCGCAGCACCACAACTGATCGCGAACGCCGCCACGGTGACCCCGATCGAGACCAACGGCCCCAGCGAGACCACTTTCGACCTGGTCTTCGTCGGTGACGGCTACACCTCCTCGCAGCTGGGCACGTACTCGCAGCACGTCCGCTCCAGCATCGCGGCGCTGTTCGCGATCGAGCCGTACAAGAGCTATCGCAAACAGTTCAATCTCTGGCAGGTCGATGTCGTCTCCGCCCAGTCCGGCGTCACCAACGACCCGACCCAGGGGGTGCGGCGCAACACCGCGCTGGGCTCGTACTTCTGGTGCGGCGGTATCGAACGGCTGTTGTGCGTCAACGAAACCAAGGCGAATCAGTACGCCGCGGCCGCCCCGGACGTCGATCAGGTCATCATGCTGGCGAACACCACCAAGTACGGCGGAGCGGGCGGCGGCGTCGCGACCTCTTCGGGCGGCAACATCCAGGCCAGCCAGATCGTCGCCCACGAACTCGGGCACTCCATCGGCGGGCTGGCCGACGAATACGACTACGGCACCTGCGAAACCCGTGAACCCCGGGAGCCCAACGCGTCCGCGCTCACGGCCGCGCAGATGCGGGACCGCCGGGCCAAGTGGCACACCTGGCTCGGCAAGCCCTCCCCCGACGGCGGCACTGTCGGCGCCTTCGAGGGATCCCGCTACTGCAAGACCGGGATGTACCGCCCCAGCGTGAACTCGCTCATGCGGACGCTCGGGCAGCCCTTCAACCCGCCGAGCACCGAAGCGATGATCGCCGGCTTCCACCGCGAAGCCGCTGCCCGGCACTGATTTCCTGGCATGGTCACCGGGCCGGGCCGCCGGCGTTGTCGGCGAGCCCGGTCGCCATGCCACGCATGAAGCGGCGGAGATACCACTGGAAGATCCACGCGTTGCCCCGGCCTACGCGATACGTTCCGTGCCAACGGATCCGTGTCCCGCCGCCGGGTGTTTCGCACAGCTCGACAGCGGCCTGGCAGTCGACCATCACCGGGACGTCCACCCCCTCGTAGGCGAACCGGAGTTCGGGGTCGAGGGCGGTGATCCGCTCCTTGGTGACCGTCTTGCCGGTCCGGAAGGCACGGATCGCGGCGACAGGGCTCCAGAAGTGGCGAACCCGCAGCTGCGCGCGATCTGGGCGATCGGGAAAGTCGATGTCGCGCAGCAGCCTTCGCGCTTCCTCGATCCGGAGCCTGCCGAGGTACCGGTGTGGTGTCTCACCGGTCTTTCCTTGAAGACCCGGATGAAGTGATAGACGCTCAGATGCACTTCCCCGGCGATTTCGGCGACGCTGAGCGGATCGGCCAGCCGTTCACGCATCATCGCGACGGCCGCGCGGACCCGGTTGTCCTCCCGGCCCGTGTCCGGCGGCCCCGGCTTTCGCGCGTGCCGGGTGAGCAGATGCATGGAGAGGAAGGCGGCCGCGGATTCGGCGTACAGGTCGTCGTTCTCCCCCGCGGTAACGGCGCGACACCGGCCTGCCCGGAACGGCGAGTTCGAGCCGCCCCGGCTCCCAGTGATGGCGTTTCCACCGGCCTTCGCCGCGTGTCTCCATCACCGCGCGTCCCGCCAGCGGCAGGACCAGGTGCAGATCCGCCGTGGCGGGCAGGCGCAGGTCCTCGACGACGGGCACGTGGTCGAATCGCTGGACGAGCAGGGACTCCCAGCCGGAATCCTCCCAGCTGCAAGACGTCCGCCGGACATAGCGGGACATGTCGAAACCGGTGTACGGCTGAAGGTCGAATCGCTCGGAGTCGAACACCACGGTTTCGAGGCTAGCCGAGCAGCTCCTTCACCCGAGGGATGACCTGCTCGCCGTACAGCCGGATCGAGTTCAGGCGCTGCTCGTGCGGAAGCGCGCCGGCCCCGTACTTGAGCTGGAATCGCGACAGGCCGAGAGTCCGTACCGCCCAGGCGATCTTCTGCGCGACTGTCTCCGGTGAGCCGACGAACAGCGCGCCGCGCGGCCCGGCCATGCCGTCGTAGTCGGCCCGGGACATCGGGCCCCAGCCCCGTTCGGCGCCGATCTTGGCGAAGGCGGCCTGGTGATGCGGGAAGTGCTGCGCCACCGCGAGTTCGTCGGTCTCGGCGATGTGGCCGGGGCTGTGCATGGAGATCGGCAGCTCCTGGTGTCCCGCCTCCTTCAGCGCGCGGCGGTACAGGTCGGCCAGCGGTGTGAAGCGCTCCGGAGATCCGCCGATCACCGCCATCACCAGCGGCAGACCGTACGCGGCCGCGCGGACCACCGACTGCGGGGTGCCGCCGACGCCGACCCAGGCGGGCAGGCTGCCCGCTTCGGTGACCGGGTAGGCCTGCGCGCCCTCCAGCGCGGGACGCACGGTCCCGGACCAGTCGACCGGCTTCTCCCCCTGCAGATGCGTGAACAGGTCGAGTTTCTCGGCGAAGAGGGCTTCGTAGTCGTCCAGCGAATAGCCGAACAGGGGGAACGACTCGGTGAACGAACCCCGGCCGAGCGTGACCTCGGCGCGTCCCAGGGAAACGGCGTCCAGCGTGGCGAACCGCTCGTAGACGCGCACCGGGTCGTCCGAGCTGAGCACCGTGACCGCCGTGCCCAGCCGGATCCGGTCAGTCTGACCGGCGACCGACGCCAGGACGACGTCCGGCGACGACACCGCCATCTCGGCGCGGTGGTGCTCGCCGACGCCGAAGTAGTCCACGCCCACCTGATCGGCGAGAACGCCTTCGGCCACGACCTGGCGGATGGCCTCGGCCTGGCTCACCGGCTGGCCGTCCGGGCCGTTCTCCACGTCGCCGAAGGTGTCCAAGCCGAAGGTCGGCGCCTGCCGGGTGCCCAGGATCTCGTAACCCATGTCCAACTCCTCAAGTAGTTGAACGCTCAAACGTCGGGCGCGGTGATCGTATTCCGCACCTCTCAGGTCAGACGCCGGCGATGTCGCGCGCCAGCTGTCGCGCCTCGGGCAGGGTGAACTTGCCGGTGATCTGGGTTTCCCCGCCGGTGATGGCGGCCTGGATCGACGGCGCGGTCAGCACGCGGCTCTTCAGCACCATCGCGACCTGCTTGCCGATGTTCCCCGCGGTCCAGTCGGCCCACGTCCGCGAACCCGCGTCGGTGAAGCTGAGACCCACGATCGAACCGCCCGTCTGGGCGTCGAGCCGAGCGTTCGCCCGGCTGAGGTCGGCTCCAGTGAGGAACGCCGGGCCCAGCACGTATTTCGTGCCCTGTACGCGGTCGCAGCCGACCAACGGGAGCGCCGGATCGTCACGGCCGTCCAAAGGGTCCGGTCCCGGCGAGCAGTCCAGCGCCGCCGCGGCGGCCTGCTGCTCGGCGGGATCCGTGCTCTGGCGGTTCGTCGCCGCGCCTGTCGCCGGACCGGGTGGGAGTTCGGTCAGAACCGGCCGGAACCGCAGCCGGGAGCCGTCCTTGACCGCGAAACTGTCGCCTTCGGGTTCAGGTTGACCGGAAACCCCGGACTGACACCCGGTGACGCCGAGCAGGACCAGGGCGACCGCACCACAGAGGATTCGCACGAGGTCATTCTGACGTGTCCGACGTCCTCATGGGAGCGAAACGCCCCGCCTGCCGGCGGAAACGGCGTCGGCCCGCCGACCGATGGGTTCAGCGGGTCGTGAGCGGAGATTCGGGGTTGGGGGTGCCTTCGGTACCTACTTCACTACCTTCGCGATCGCCACATGCGCCCCACGTACCTCGGGCGCCCAAAGCGGCGGCGACGCGTCGGTCCAGTTCTCGTGAGTGATAAGTCGCGTTAGAACGACACTCACCACTCACGACCAACGCATTCGCTGTCGGAAAATCACCCAGAACGACCTAGCCCCCGTCATCGCATTGGGTGTTTCCTTGCTCACAGAACGTCGTCGCTCGACGGTTTGGGGGCCAGCCGATGTCCTTCCGATGGGTACTTCGACTCATTCCGGTGACGCTGCTCGTGACTGCGGTGGCGGTAGCCGTTCCCGCCCCCGCGAGCGCGGCCACCGCTTCCCCGCCGCTCGCGCGGGTCTGGCCGACGCCTCAGCAGGTGACGCCACGGCCGGGAGAGGTGTCCATCCCGCGCACGGTCGTCGAGGTGGTCGGCGCGGACACCGATCCGTCCGCGCTCGCCGTCGTGGAGCAGGTCCTCCGTTCGGCGGGGACGAGCACTTTTGTCAAGATCACCGACAACGACCAGGCGGCAGTCGACCGGGAACGCGGCAACGGCGGGCTCGTCGTCTTCGTCGGTGGTCCCACCGAAAGCAGGGCGACCGCCCTCGCGCTCGCCGCGCTCCGCGTCGACGGCCCCGAAGGCCTGTCCCCCGGCGGATACGTCCTCGCCGCCGATCGCGGGGTGGTCGCACTGTCCGGAGTGGACACGTCGGGGACGTTCTACGCCGCACAGTCGTTCCGGCAGCTTTTCGCGTCCGGCAAGAGCCGCGCGTTCAGCATGCGCGACTGGCCGGCGGCTCCGCTGCGCGGCGTGATCGAGGGCTTCTACGGCGCGCCGTGGTCGCATGCCGATCGGCTGGCACAGCTGGACTTCTACGGCCGCACCAAGCAGAACATGTACGTCTATTCCCCCAAGGACGACCCGTTCCTGCGCGCCCGCTGGCGCGATCAGTATCCGCCCGAGCAGCTCGCGCTGCTCTCGCAACTGGTGTCCCGCGCCGCCGCGAACCACGTCGAGTTCACCTACGCCCTCTCCCCCGGTCTTTCGGTGTGCTACTCGTCGGACGCGGACGAGGCCGCACTGGTCGCGAAGTTCCAGTCCCTGTGGGATATCGGCGTGCGGTCGTTCGCGATCCCGCTCGACGACATCTCCTACACCCGCTGGAACTGCGACGCCGACGCCGCGAAGTTCGGCACCGGTGGCGCGGCCGCGGGTTCGGCGCAGTCGTTCCTGCTCAACCGGGTGCAGCAGGACTTCATCGCCACGCATCCCGGCGTCGAACGACTGCAGACCGTCCCGACCGAGTACTACGACCTCGCCGACTCCCCGTACAAGACCGCGCTGCGCACCCAGCTCGACAAGGCGGTGATCATCGAGTGGACGGGCGTCGGCGTGATCGCCGGGCAGATCACCGAAAAGCAGGCCCTGCAGGCGAAAGAGGTCTTTGGGCACGACATCCTGATCTGGGACAACTATCCGGTCAACGACTACATCACCGAACGTCTGCTGCTCGGCCCGTACATCGGCCGCGAACCCGGGGTCGCGAAGTTCCTGTCCGGGATCACCGCGAACCCGATGGTGCAGGCCGAGGCGTCCAAGATCGCCGAATTCACCTCGGGTGACTTCCTGTGGAATCCGGAGAAGTACGACCCCGACGAAGCGTGGCTCGCCGCCATCGCCGATCTCGGCGGTCCCGCCGCGCCGGCGCTGAAGGTGTTCGCGGAGAACAACTATTCGAGTCTGCTCGTCCGCCTCGAAACCGGGAAGCCGGATCTGGACTCACCGGTGCTGCGCCCGCTGCTCGCCGCGTTCTGGGCCGCGTTGGAGAAGAAGGACCCGTGGGACGCGGCGGCGAAACTGGACCGCTATCTCACCTCGATGGCCGCCGATCCCGAAGACCTGCGACGCGGGATGGCCGCGAACCCGAAGTTCCTCGCCGAGGTCGGGCCGTGGCTCGACCAGGTCGGCCTCTACGGTCAGGCGGGCAGGCACGCGGTGAAGATGCTGCTCGCGCAGGTCGACGGTGACGGCGCGAAGGCGTGGGCGGAACGCGGGGAACTCGTCACCGCGCTCAAGAAGGCGCAGGCGATCCGCGTCCAGACCGCGCGGGGGCCGCGTAACCCGAGCACTTGCACGGACGTCTGTGTGCCGTTCCTCAACAGCGCGCTGGCGACGGCCGACCGCTGGTTCGGGCTGCCCGGGATCCGACCGCAACCGACGACCTCGATGGGCACCTACACCGACAACGTGCCCGCCCGGATGGTCGACGGCGACCCCGAGACCTACTACTGGAGCGACTGGGCACCGCGCGTCGGCGACACCGTCGGCGTCGACCTCGGCACCGCGCAGCGGGTGTCCCATGTGGACATCACCATGGGCAAACCGACCAGTCCGAACGACTTCATCCACAACGGCGTCCTCGAATACTCCGCCGACGGCGAGCGGTGGACGACGGTGAAGACGGTCACCGAGCCGACGGTCTCGGCGGACCTCCCGGACGGCGCCTCGGCGCGGTTCGTCCGGCTGCGCGTGACCGGCGCCCAAGGGTTCTGGATCGTGGTCCGAGAGTTCACTTTGTCCACACCGGACAGTCCTAAGTACACGGTCACCGGCACCCCGGCGGGCTCGAATCTCCCCGCCGCCGCGGACAACAACGCAGATTCGGTGTACACGGCGGCATCGGCGCCAGTGCCCGGTGACGCGCTCGTCGTCGCGGCCGCCGCGCCGAAGCCGCTGGGCAAGGTCGTCGTCCTGGCGGCGGAAGCCGGCGCGGGCGCCGACGTCCAGGTCGCGGACGCGGAGGGTGGCTGGCGCACGATCGGCCGGATGGCGGGCGGCTACACGGAACTGCCCACCCCTGACGTCGTGACCGATCGCGTCCGGCTGCTCTGGGCACCGGGAGGTGCGCCGCCGAAGATCGCCGAGGTCGTTCCGGTCAGCCCACCGCGACGGTGACGGCGGCCGTGTGCACCCGCCCGCCGTGCGAGAACTCCAGGAACAACCGGTACTCGCCACGCTCCGAGAACAGGGAGTGGAAGGTCAGCTCACCGTCCACCAGCGCCGCACCGACCGGCTGCACCGGATGCAGGTGCGTCGCCGACAGCAGCATGGTGTGGAAACCGGTCATATGCCCGTTGGCGCCCAGATGCGGATCGACAGCGGTGACCGGCGCGCCGTCCGGGCCGCGGATGGCGAAGCGGAGAACCTGCGCCCGCATCACCGGAATCCAGGCCATTCCGTCCGCCCGATCCACCCGGTAGCCCGTGTTCGTCACGGCGCCCCCGGCGGGAGCGGGCACCGGGACGAAGCTGGTGTCACCCGGCACGGTAAACGGGACACCGAGCACCACCGGATGACGGGGGTCCTTCGTGTCGAGCGGGACGAACTCGGCGAACATCCGGTAGGCGCCACCGTCGGCCAGTGCGAGACTCGTGCGCCAGATGTCCCCGTCCAGCACCGGATGCACGTGCTGGAAGACGTTCATGTCGTCGCGCACGGCGAAGAAGTGCATCTGCTTGGTCTGGTTGTCCAAGAAACGGGTGACCGGCCGCCCGTCGGGGCCGAGGATCCGGAAAGCGACCGGAACCACGGACCCCCGGCTGCCGGGTGTGGTGACCCGGTCGAACCGGTATCCGCTCTCCGCCTCCGACAGCCCATCGCTGTGCGCGGCGGGCAGCAGGTCCGCCGTCATGACGGGCTGCTGGTGAGCCGAATGTGCGGAACCAGGCGTCGGACGGAGTGCCACGGACACCGCGAACACTCCGATCACCAGGGCCAGCGCGAGGAACAACCAATCCGTGATCCGGGGCTTACGCACGATCGGTCCCGGTCACTTCCCGGCGAGAGCGGGTTTCACCACGACCAAGCCCTGCTCGATGCCGTTGACGATGACGATGCCGCTGGAGAAGTACGGGTAGTTGCTCCATGCCCCGTTGAAGTTCGCCGCGTTGCCCGACGGGTAGATGTCGAAGTAGCCGACCTCGGACAGTTTCGCCGAAGCGACGCCGCTGACGTCCAGGATGCGCAGGCCCGCCTGGTAGTTGGCCTGGTAGGAGTACTGGCCCTTGATGTACTGGTTGTGGTCGATCGCGGTGGCGGGTGAACTGTAGACGCCGGTGTGCACGGGGGCGGACAGCTTGGCCAGATCCCAGACGTAGGTTTTGGTGCGCTTGTCGGTGCCGCGCGACTCGTCCAGTTCGTCGTCGAGCAGGAAGTAGCGCTGATCACCGGTCAGCCAGCCCTGGTGCGAGTACTGCGCGCCCGAATATCCCTTGCGCGAGATTTGGACCGGCCTGGCCTTGTCGGTCACGTCGACGATGGTCAGCGTGTCTTCGTTGGCGTTGAAGCAGATCTCCTTGCCCTGGTACGCGGTGTCCGGTCCTCGGTAGACGACGCATTGGGTGTCGTGGGTGTAGCCGTCCTGCGACACGCAGCCCGCTTTGGCCGGGGCCTTCGGGTTCCGGATGTCGACGATGTGCGGTCCGCCGCTGCAGGTGTTGGAGCCGATCGCGTAGGCGAAACCGGTCTCCTCGTTGATCGCGATGTTGTGCGCGGGACCGAATTCCTTGTACAGCGCGTCGGCGGTGAAGGTCTGCGGTGTGGTGACCGTGCGCAGGCGGGTCAGGTCGAACACCTGCATACCGTGCCCGGTGATGAAGTCGGCCACGATGAACGCGTGGTTCTTGTACACCTTCATGTCGCGCCACGAGCTGCTGCCGCCGTTGGACGGCAGGTTGCCGAGGAACTTCGGCGAGGTCGGTGTGCTCAGATCGACGAACGCGGTGCCGTTGGTCCGCCCGACGATGGCGTATTCCTTGCCGGACGCGGGATCGGTCCAGCCCCAGATGTCGTTGCCGTTCCCGCCGCCGAGACCGGACAGGGGAAGCACGCTGAGCAGGTCGACGTTCTTGCACGGGTAGATGTCGGCCTTGCCGTTGACACAGGGCACCCCCGCCGCGGTGCCGGTGACGGCGTGGCGCTCGGCCGGGACGTGGTCGGCCATGAAAGTCTTGGCCGCTGCCTGCCCCTCCGCCGTTTCGGGGTCGTGCGCGGACGCCGCCGTCATCGAGAACACCAGAGCGGAGGCCGTCAGCACGGCCAGCCCCATCATGCGCACGAGCTTCATCAGACGCGCTCCTCACCGGTTTTCGATCGATCTCCGACGATAGGAGCGCCCACCGCCGTCGTATCCCTCCGAAGGTCTTGGGCTTTTAACCGTTTTACGAAGGCTCGCGGACTTCCCTCGTCGACGTCGTGACCTCGTCCAGCACGTGCGGGATCGGCGCGACCCCGAGACCGGGACCCGTCGGCACGGGCAGGTTCCCGTCCCGCAGGACGAACGGTTCGGTGATGTCGGTTTCGTAGTACCGGTCCGAGGCGGAGACGTCGCCGGGGAGGGTGAAGTTCGGCAGCGCGGCGAGCGCGAGGTTGCCCGCCCGCCCCAGCCCGGTTTCGAGCATCCCGCCGCACCACACGGGAACGCCGGACGCGGCGCAGACGTCGTGGATGCGGCGGGCTTCGAGGTAGCCGCCGACGCGGCCGGGTTTGACGTTGACGATCCGGCACGCGCCGAGCGCGATGGCGTCGGCGGCGGAACGGGCCGACACCACGGATTCGTCGAGGCAGATCGGCGTGCGGAGGCTCCGGCCGAGAGCAGCGTGGCCGAGCAGGTCCTCCTCGTCGAGCGGTTGCTCGATCAGCAGCAGCTCGAAGTCGTCGAGGCGGGCCAGGTGGCGGGTGTCCGCGCGCGTGTAGGCGGCGTTCGCGTCGACCTGCAGCAGCAAGTCGTCACCGAAACGCTCGCGGACCGCCCGCACCGGCGCGAGGTCCCAGCCGGGTTCGATCTTGAGCTTGATCCGCCGGTAGCCCTGCGCCAGGTAGCCCGCGACGGCGTCGAGCAGCTCCGGCACCGAGTCCATGATGCCCACCGAAACGCCGCTCGGGACGCTGTCGGCGACGGCTCCCAGACCGGCCGCGAAGGACAGGCCCTGCCCGCGAAGCTCGGCGTCCAGCACGGCCATCTCCAAGGCGGCCTTCGCCATCCGATGACCTTTGACCCCGGCGAGGAGCGGCGCCACGGTGTGCGCGGTCAGGCTCTCGGCCGCCAGCAGCGGTGGCACCAGATGCCGCAGGAGGACGTCTTCGGCCCCCTCGACGTACTCGGACGAGTAGCTGGCGTCGGCCCCCGCGACGCATTCTCCCCAGCCTTCGGCGTCCAGCGTGGTCACCTGCACCAGGAGCGCCACGCGTTCGTATTCGATGCCCAGAGACGTACGGAACGGGCTGACCAGCGGCAGTGCGATACGCCGGAGTGCGACGCGCTCGATCTTCATCGTCCCTCGCCTCGGGTGAGAACGTAGCCGCAAGCGGCTCGGTCGAAGCCGGTCAGCCGGGCTCCGTCGGCCAGCAGCGCACCCAGGGTTTCGCGGACCGCGAGTCGCCAGTCCCGCGCGATCGACGGCTGCCGCGTCCGAAGAAGGTCGATGTCCGGCGGGATCGCGATCAAAACCGTTTCTTCGCCGCACGGCCGGGAAACCGGGCGATCGTCCTCGATGGCCAGCAGCACTCCCGGAACCGGCCCGGCGGATTCGGTGCGGGCGTCCTCGTCGCACGCGGCCCGGGCCCGCTCGCCGAGCAGATCCCAGCGGAGCATCAGGCGATCCGACTCGTCTTCGTTGTTCAGCCCGTCGGACAGCGGCCCGTAGTAGTCGGTCAGGTATTCGTCCGCCGTGCCACCGAGTTTGCCCAGGTTGAAGTGGGCGTTGCGGGCGACGAGCGGGTCGAAGGTCCAGCTGATCCGGTCGGCGCCGTTCTCGAGGACGTGTGCCCGCTGGTCCAGTTTGAGGGCGAAGCCGACGTCACGACCGCGAGCCTCGGAGCCGACGCCCGCGATGTGACTGTGCATCCCCGGGCGTCCGGGCGGCCCCCACAGTCCGACGCAGGCGCCGAGAAGCCGGTCCCCCTCGAACGCGCCCGCCACGTAACTCCCGGCGTCGGCCATCGCCTTGATGACGTCCGCGGCGATCGGCGGATGGTCCGGACCGGTCCGCCACACCTCGCTCAGGAACCGCTCGCAGGCGAACGCACTCGCCATCGATTCCAGTGCCGCTATCCGGACACCGGACTTCTTGGCGGCCTTCGCCGCGCTCGTCCGCGCGCTGAGATCCACGATTCTGCATCTTCGATCAACGAAAGGGTGACCTAACAGGCATCGCGATCATCGTTCAGATCGAGTTCGGGCAAACGTTATCTCCTGTCAGTGCAACGGATTCCTGCGCTCACTTGATTGGGCGACATGACCCTCGGATGGGGTAAGTATCGCCGTCACGCTCCGCGCAGACCCGAGGTCCCGTTGACGGACGCGGCCGCCCAGGCACTCGCCGAAGTGGCCCGGCGTCTGGATCGGGACCTCGTCCTGTCCGCCACGACGTTCGGCCGCACGGGCGTCGCCGTCTACGCCCACAGCGTCTCCGACGGCGCCGCCGGACCGGTCGCGCACGCTTGGATCGACTCCCCCGGCTTGCTGTCGATCGAGCTGCGCTGCCCGCCGGGCGACGTGTGGGAGCGCGCCGCGTCCGCCGTCGCGGAGATGCTCGGAGAACTCCTGGGCGAGGTGCTGGCCGATCCGGCGGCGGATCTCGGCAGCCTCGACGGCCTGTCCGAAGCCACGAAAGCGGCGGTGCTCGCCAGGACCGAGGTCGACCACGGTCCCTATCGCGGTGTCCCGGCGCGGATCCGCGCGGTCGCCCGAGCCAAGCCGGACACGGTGGCGGTGTACGCCGCCGATGGAACGCTGACCTACGAGCGGTTCGTCTCGCTCGCCGACGCGCTGGCCACCCGGATCCGTTCCGTGGCAATGGAAAGCGGGACCTTGATCCCGGTGCTCGTCGCGGACGGTCTCGCACTGCCGGTGTCCTGGGCGGCGGCGATGATCGCCGGGATCGGGTACGTGCCGGTGGATCCCCGCTGGCCCGAGGAGCGGATCGCGCAGGTGCTGGACCTGCTCGACGCGCCCGTCGTGCTGTGCGCCGACGTCGCGGACGTCCCCGCCGCCCACCGCGACCGGGCGATCCTCGTCGACCTCACCGAGGGCGGAAGTCTCGAAGACCTGCCCGATCCCGGACCTGACGACATCGTCTACGGCGTCTACACCTCCGGCACGACCGGAACGCCCTTGTGCGCGGTGAATCTCCACCGCGGCCTGACGAACCGGCTGGCGTTCATGGACCGCTGGTTCGGCGAGCCCGCCGTCCGCGAAGTGGTCCTGCAGAACACCCGGCACACGTTCGATTCCGCGTTCTGGCAGCTTTTCTGGCCGTTGACCACCGGCGGCGCGACGGTGGTCCCGGCCACCGGGGACCATCACGACCTGCAGCACACGATCGACCTCATCGAAGCCCACGAAGTGACCGTCACCGACTTCGTGCCCGCGGTACTGAGCGCGCTGCTGGCCCTGCTGAGGCAACGGCCCGCCACGGTCGGCAGGCTGCGTTCGCTGCGTCACCTCATCGTCGGCGGCGAGCAGATCAACCCGCAAGACGTGCACCGCCTGCGGGAACTGCTCCCGGGACTGCGGATCAGCAATGCCTACGGCCCGTCCGAAGCCTCCATCGGCATGATCTTTCATGAAGTGGAGGCTCACGACGGTGACATCGTGCCGCTGGGGAGGCCGATCGACAACTGCGTCGCGATCATCGTCGACGTCGACGGACGGCCCTTGCCGCCGGGCGCGACCGGCGAGATCGTCATCGGCGGCGCCTGTGTCGGCGCCGGCTACCACGGCGAACCCGGCCGCACCGCCGAACGTTTCTTCACTTCCGCGTCCGGCCCGATGTACCGCACCGGCGACCTCGGACACCGCGACACCGAAGACCGGTTCCATTTCGGCGGACGGATCGACCACCAGATCAAGATCGGCGGAGTACGGATCGAGCCGGGCGAGATCGAGACGGCCGCCGTGTCCTGCGAAGGAGTGCTGCGGGCTGTCGCGCTCGTCGTGGACCGCGAACTGGTGCTCGTCACCACCGGGACGGCGAACTCCCGGGAAGTGCTCGCGCATCTGCGAAGCCGGTTGCCCCGGGGCAGCCTGCCGCGGCGCGGAGTGGTCGTCGGTGAGCTGCCACTGACCGTGGCGGGCAAGATCGACCGCCGCCGTCTGGCGAGCCTGGTCGAACGGCCCGAAGCAAGGCCGGACCCGGACGCCGATCCCGTGCTGGCCGTGTTGCGAACCGCGCTGCGGTGCCCGGATCTCGCGGTCGACGACGACTTCTTCGCGACCGGCGGCAACTCGCTGCAGGCCGTCGCGGCCGTGGTCGAACTGAGCGACCGGTTCGGGGTGGACGTCGGGGTGCGCGACCTCGCGGAGCATCCGACGGCGGCCGGCCTGCGTGATCTGATCGCGCGGCGAGACCGCGTTCCGGCCTCGTCGGACCTGGTCACCGCCGACCTCGCCAGCCTCAGCACGGTCCGCACCCCGTTGCGCGACAAGCGAGACCGGGCGGCGTGCACGGTGCTGCTGACCGGCGCGACAGGGTTCGTGGGGGCACGGCTGCTGCACGAACTGCTCGAAAGCACCGGTCTGACGGTGCGCTGCCTGGTCCGCGGTCGCGACGATTCCCATGCGCGGCAACGGGTTCTGGCGGCGCTCGACGCGCAGCGACTGGAGCACGAGCGCCACGCCGCGCGGATCACCGTGGTCGCGGGCGATCTGGCCCGGACCGGATTCGGGCTGACGGCGCCGCGCTGGCGTTCGCTCGCCGAGGAGTGCGACCTGATCGTCCACGCCGGTGCCCTGGTCAACCTGTTGTACGACTACCGCATGCACCGCGAGCCCAACGTGCTGGGCACCGCGGAGGTGATCCGCTTCGCCCGTGCGGCGGGCGGCATCCCGCTGCACTACATCTCGACGCTCGGCGTGCTGTACGACCACGCCCTGATCAGCGAGCACGCGGTGACCGAGGACGTCGACATCGTTGACGTGACCCCGCCGTCGAGCGGCTACAGCCTGTCCAAATGGGCGGGCGAGCGGCTGGTGCGCGCCGCCGTCGATCTCCCGGTTTCGGTGCTGCGCCTGGGCGAGGTCATGCCCGCGACCGACGTCGCGGTCCCGAACCCGGCGGCGCTGACCCACCTGCTGCTCACCGCTTTCCAGCGGCTGGGGTCGGTGCCCGCGGCGGCGATCCGGTCGGACTACAGCCCTGTCGACACGGTCGCGCGGACCGTCGTGGAGGCCGTCCAGGATCCGGCGGTACTGGGGCGCGCGCTGCACGTCTACAGCCCGGGAACCGTGCGGTTCGACGAGCTGACCGTCGGCGCGGATCACGTGTCCTGCCTGCGTTTCCTCGCGCGTCTCCGGTCCGCGGCGGCGGCCGGTGACGGCGAACTGGGCCTGCTGCTGGCGATCATCGAACACCGCGCCGACGGGCGCGCCGCCGACGAGGCGGCCGTCCGCGAGGTACTCGAGAACCTTTTGCAGGACAACCCAGCGCTGTTCACCACTTCCGCCGCCCGGCCGAAGGAACCAGCCAGTGTTTGAGAGAAATGAGACACGGATGCGGCAGCGCACCATGGGACGGCTCGGCTGGAAGGTCGGCGAAGTCGGCTACGGCATGTGGGGAATCGGAGGCGGTCCCGGCGGCTTCACCGGGTGGAACTACGACATCGCACCGGATGCCCTCGATCTCGCCGTCGAGCTGGGATGTACCTTCTTCGACACGGCCTGGGTCTACGGACGCGGCAAGTCCGAAAGCCTGCTCGGCGAACTGCGCCGCCGCCGTCCCGATGCCGAGATGCGGCTCGCCACCAAGGTGCCGCCGCTCAATCGCGAGTGGCCGCCGCGGCCGCAGGACACGCTCGAAGACGTCTTCCCCGTCGACCACGTCCTCGAATACACCAAACGGAGCCTCGAAAACCTCGACGTCGACAGGATCGATCTCCTGCAGTTTCACGTCTGGGAGGACCGCTGGGCCGCCGAACCCGGCTGGCAGCGGGTCGTCACACGACTCAAGGACGAAGGCCTGATCGACGGTTTCGGCATCAGCGTCAACCGCTGGGAGCCGACGAACTGCTTCGCCGCCCTCGACACCGGGCTGGTCGACGCCATCCAGGTCATCTACAACGTCTTCGACCAGGCTCCCGAGGACGAACTCTTCCCGCGCGCGCTCGAAGAGGACATCGCGATCATCGCGCGGGTCCCGTTCGACGAAGGATCCTTGACCGGGACCCTGAACGCCGGCACCACTTTCCCGGCCGAGGACTGGCGTGCCGTCTACTTCGGACCGGAGAACCTGCCACCCACCGTCGAACGGGTCGACGCGCTCCGGGAACTGGTCCCCGAGGGCATGACCATGCCGGAACTGGCGCTGCGTTTCGTGCTGCGGCACGAGGCCGTCTCCACGGTGATCCCGGGGATGCGCCGTCCCGAGCACGTGCGGTCGAACCTCGCGGTCTCCGGTGCCGCGCCGCTGTCGCCAGAGCTGCTCGACGCGTTGCGCGCCCACCGCTGGGACCGGAAACCCACGCACTGGTCCATGTGAAGTCCGAGGAGAACCGGTGACCCGAACTCACGAGCCACCACTGTCCACAGTGGAGGGCGACGTCTGGGCGTCCCTGGCGGGCCGAGCCGTCCGGACGCCGCATGCCGCTGCGCTGGCCGACGCCGACGGCGAGCTGGACTACGAAACCCTCGTCGGCCTGGCCGCCGCGATGGCCGACAGGCTGGCCGAGGCCGGCGTCCGACCGGGAGACCTGGTCGGGATCCGGCTGCCGCGCGGCCGGGACGCGATCGTGGCCCTGCTCGCGGTGTTGCGGGCCGGAGCCGGCTACGTGCCCTTGGATCCGGTCTATCCGGAGGCGCGGCTGGCCATGATGGTCGAGGAGACGCGGCCCAGCGCGCTGATCACGGCCGACGGCGTCGTCCCACTGTCCGGCGGCTCGCGGCACACGGAGCCCGCGTACGTCATCTTCACGTCGGGTTCGACGGGCCGTCCGAAAGGCGTCCTGATCGGCCGCCGCTCGCTGCGTGACTTCACCGACGCCTTCGCGGACAGGTTCGCCTTCGCCGAGGGCGACCGGATCCTGCAGTTCGCGTCGCTGAGCTTCGACACCAGCGTCGAGGAGATCTTCAGCACGCTGATCCGGGGCGCCACCCTCGTCCTGCGCGACGACGACATGATCAGCAGGCCGGACCTGTTCTTCGAACGCTGCGGCGCGCTCGGGATCACCGTGCTGGACCTGCCGACCGCGTACTGGCACGAGCTGGTCGCGGCGCTCGATCGCGGCGAGGCGGGCGTTCCGGCGGGCATCCGGTGCGTGATCATCGGCGGGGAGACCGCGCGGCCCGACGCGGTCCGCCGGTGGCAGGCCGCGGTGAGCGGCACGACCCGGCTGTTCAACAGCTACGGGCCGACCGAGACCACGGTGGGCGCGACGGCCACCGACGTGACCGAATGGTCCGGCGAGGTGGTGCCGATCGGGACCCCGCATCCGGGCGTGACCTGCCGGATCGGCGACGACGGCGAGCTGCTGATCGGCGGGATCGGCGTCGCAGAGGGCTATCTGAACCGGCCGGAGCTGACAGCCGAGCGTTTCGTGACGAGTCCGGAGTGGGGCCGCGAGTACCGGACGGGCGACCGGGTCCGCTGGTCCGAGGACGGGCAGCTGGAGTTCCTCGGGCGGCTCGACGATCAGGTCAAGGTCCGGGGTCACCGGGTGGAGCCCGGGGAGGTGGAGGCGGCCCTTCGCGAGCTGGACGGCATCACCGACGCCGTCGTCCTCGTCGACGACAGGACCGGCCGGGCCCGGCTGATCGGGCATCTGATCACGGACACGACCGACCTCACGACGGTGCGGGGCGCACTGGGCGACGTCCTGCCCGCTCATCTCGTCCCGGCCGTCCTGGTCCGGCACGATCGGTTTCCGCTGACACCCCAAGGGAAAGTCGACAAGACGGCACTGGCGGCGAAGGTACCGTCCGACCACGCCGACGACAGCGGTCTTTCGGCGGCCGAGCGGTCCGCGGCCCGGCTGTTCGAGGAGGTCCTCGGCGGCGCCGTCACCAGCGTGGCCGACGATTTCCTTTCCCTCGGCGGTGATTCGCTGGACGCGGTCCGCCTCATCGCCGCCCTGCGCCTGCGGCACGGCGCGGAACTGACCCTCACCAGGTGGTACGCGGATCCGACCGTCTCCGCGCTCGCCGAGGTCATCTCCGGAGCGACAGGCGCGACCGAAGCCATCGTCCCGGGACTCGCTGAAGGGGTCCCGCACCCGCTGAGCCCGATGCAACGCGACTACTGGATCGCCGAACAGCTGTGCGCCGAGCTTCCTGTCTACACCTTGGGAATCCGGTACCGCTGGGCGGAAGAGGTCGACATCGCGGCGCTGATCGCCGCCCTCGCCGAACTGTCACGACGGCATCCGCTGCTGAGAGCGCGTTTTCCCGACGACGGCACCGAACCGAGCATGGTCATCGAGCCGGAAGCGACGGTGCCGCTGACTTTCGGCGAGCCGGATCGCGGCGGCATCGACTACCGGAACGGCCCGGTCGCGCACGCGTTCCTCGACAGCGGCGAACTCGTCCTGATCGTGCACCACCTCGCCTTCGACGGCTGGTCGGCGGGCGTCCTGGGCCAGGAACTCGCCGCGCTGTACGCGAACGCCTTTCTCCCGCCCGCCCTTCCCGCTCCCGACCTCGCGGCCAGGGCCGCTCTGGCGAAGGACGACCGACCGCTCGTCTCGTACTGGCGGGACCGGTTCGAGGGCGCCGAACTCGACCTCGAACTGCCCACCGACCGGCCTCGTCCGGCCGCCCGCACCTACGCCTCCGAGCGCGTCGTCCGGCCGCTCGACCCCGCTCTCCTGGAGCGGCTGCGCGCGTACGCCGGTGAGCGGCGAGCGAGCTTGTTCATGGTGGTACTGGCCGGTATGCAGGTCGTTCTGCGGCGCTACACCGGCCACACCGACGTCACCGTGCTGTCGCCGGTGGCCGGCCGGTCGGCGGGCGAGCTCGCCTCGCTGATCGGTCCCGCGCTGAACGTCCTACCGCTGCGCGGCGACGTGACGGGTGAGCCGTCGTTCCCCGAACTCGTCGCGCGGGTGCGGGACGCCGTGCTCGGCGACCTCGACCACCAGGATCTGGCGCTGCCCGACCTGGTGACCGCGCTGGCCCGGCCGGGAACAAAGCGGCTGAGCCCGGTCATGCTGACGGTGCACAACACCCCGCCGCCCGGTGACC
Source organism: Amycolatopsis sp. NPDC102522 (assembly GCF_055584485.1). Taxonomy (NCBI): domain Bacteria; kingdom Bacillati; phylum Actinomycetota; class Actinomycetes; order Pseudonocardiales; family Pseudonocardiaceae; genus Amycolatopsis; species Amycolatopsis sp. NPDC102522. Next base: position 342,117 of record NZ_JBVJLY010000006.1, read on the forward strand.
CGATCCTGCGCTATGCCGGTGAGCTGGCGCCGTCCGCCACGATGGTCGACCTGGCGATCGCGCTCGATTTCCCCGCCGACGGCGCGGTCCTTCACGCCGACTACGCCACCGAACTCTTCGACGGCGCACGGGCCGAAGCCGTCCTCGATCATCTCCTGACCGTGCTGGAGGCGGCGACCGCGGACTCGACGACACCGGTCACTCGGCTCCCGATGCTCACCGACGTCGAGCGCCGTCGCATCGTGGACGGCTGGAACGACATCGTCGCCCCGGTACCGGACGCGACCGCCGTGCACCAGCTGTTCGAGCGACACGCTCTCGCGACGCCCGACGCGCCCGCGCTCACTGTCGGCGGCGACACCGTCAGCTACGCCGAACTCAACCGCCGGGCCAACCGGCTGGCCCGGCGGCTCCGCGGCGAGGGGGTGCGGCCCGGCCATCGGGTGGCGATCATTCTGGACCGAGGTATAGCGCTCTTCACCGCGATGTGGGCGGTGCTCAAGGCTGGTGGCGCCTACGTACCGCTGGATCCGGCCTACCCCGCCGACCGGCTCGAGTACATGCTGGCCGACAGCGGGCCGACGGCCGTCATCGACGCGGACTACCTCGCCGAGGACCTCCCCGACGACGACACAGACCTGCCGCTGGTCACCGCGGCCGACGATCCCGCGTACGTCATCTACACCTCGGGGTCCACCGGCAGGCCCAAGGGCGTCGTCGTCACGCACGGGAACCTGGTGCACGCGGCGGGAATGTGGCGGCAGGCCTACCGGCTCCGTCCTGAGTGGACGTACCTGCAGGCGGCCAGTTTCTCTTTCGACATGTTCGTCGGCGAGACCCTGCGGGCGCACCTCAGCGGCGGACGTCTCGTCGTCGCACCCCGGGAAACCCTGCTCGATCCCGCCGATCTCCTCGCGTTGATGCGGACCGAGCGGGTGAACTGCACCGAACTCGTGCCCGCGGTACTGCGCGCGCTGCTCGACCACACCGAAAGCAGCGGACAGGATCTCGGGTTCGTCCACCTGCTCATCGGTGGCGGCGAGAAGTGGCACGTCAAGGAGTTCCAGCTCGCCAGGCGTCTCGTCGGGCCGGGCAACCGCGTCGTCAACTCCTACGGCGTCACCGAAGTCACCGTCGACAACGTCTGCTTCGAAGGCTCTGCCGAGCATCTCGTCGACGACGCGCCGCTGCCCATCGGGCGGCCTTTCCCGAACAACCGGGTCTACATCCTGGATTCGTATGGTCAGCCGGTGCCTGCGGGCGTCATCGGTGAGCTGTACCTCGGCGGTCTCGGCGTCGCTCCCGGCTATCACGAGCGGCCCGAGCTGACCGGGGAGCGGTTCGTGCCCGATCCGTTCGCCGGACCGGGCGCCCGGATGTACCGCACCGGTGACTCGGCCCGGTTCCACCTCGACGGTACGGTCGATTTCCTCGGCAGGCTCGACGACCAGGTCAAGGTCAACGGCTACCGGATCGAACTCGGCGAGGTCGAAGCCGCGCTCGCCGCGCTGCCCGACGTGGTGGCGTGCGCCGCCGCTCCGCATGGCACGCAGCTCGTCGGCTATGTCGTGACCCGCGACGGCACGGACGCCGACGAAGCCGTCTACCGTGAGACGCTCGCCGTCGGCCTACCGCCGCAAATGGTCCCCGCGCGAATCCTCACCCTGACGGGTCTTCCGTTGTCGCCCAACGGGAAACTGGACCGGCGCGCGCTGCCCGCGCCTTCGGGTGGTGGGCCGCTTTCCACCGGCGCGACGGCTCGGACCGACACCGAGAAACGGATCGCGGCGGCGTGGTCGGACGTCCTCGGCGTCACCGATCCCGGCATCGACGACAGCTTTTTCGCCCTCGGCGGGGATTCCTTCGCCGCCCTCAAGGTCGTCCGGCGGATCGAGCCCTCCCCCAGCCTGGTCGAGCTGTACCAGCACGCCACCATCCGTCGGCTGGCCGCGCACCTCGACTCGCGTTCGGGAACCGAGCCTGCCGAACGACGGCTGCTGCACCGGCTGACCGCGACGGACGCGGCCGTCGGCGGGCACACGGTCGTGGCGGTGCCCTATTCCGGCGGCAGCGCCGTCGCCTATCAGCCGCTCGCCGACGCGCTGCCGTCCGGCTGGGCGCTCCACGCGGCGGAACTGCCCGGCCACGACCGCTCCAGACCCGACGAGGAGCTGGAGCCGATCGCCGTCGTCTCCGGCCGTATCGTCGAGGAACTGCGGGCGATCGACGGCCCGATCCTCCTTTATGGACACTGTCTCGGTGTCGCGCTCACCGTCGAGGTGGCACGGCAGGCGGAGGCCGCCGGCCTGTCCGTGGCCGGTGTCGCCCTCGGCGCGGGGTTCCCCACGGCACGGCTACCGGGGCGGGTCTTCGACTGGATCTACCGGCATGTCCCGGTCGATCGCTTCACCTCGGATCGGGAGTATCTCGCGTACCTCCGGGCGCGCGGTGGCTTCACTGACCTGGACGACGACGGGCAGAAAGCCTTCGTGCTCCGCAACGTGCGCCACGACGCGCGTGACGCGGAGGAGTACTTCACCGCCGCGTACCGGGAGGCTTTCGAGCCGTTGAAGGCGCCGGTGCTCACCGTCGTCGGCGCGCGCGACCGGGTCACCGAGCACTACCAGGAACGCCGTCAGGAATGGCGGCACTTCACCGAAGGCGACGTCGGGCTCGCCGTTCTGCCGCAGGCCGGGCACTTCTTCCTCAAGAGCCACGCGGAACCGCTCGCCGAGGCGCTGGCCGGGTTCGTCTCCGGGCACCCCGTCGCCGAGGAACAGGCGCCGGTGACGAGCGCGGAACCCGATCTGCGCAAGTTCGCGGTGGTCGCGTTCGGGCAGCTGCTGTCGATGGTCGGCAGCGGGCTGAGCACCCTGGTGCTGAGCATCTGGGTGCTCCAGCAGACCGGCTCGATCACCTCGTTCGCCCTGGTCAGCGCGATCGGACTGCTTCCCGGCATCCTGGCCGGACCGCTCGCCGGCGCCGTCGCCGACCGGTGGGACCGGCGCAGGGTCATGCTGGTGAGCGACAGCATGGCGGGCCTTTCGATGGCGGCGCTGGCTTTCCTGATGCTGTCCGACGGCCTGCACCTCTGGCACGTCTACCTGGCCGTGACGGTGACTTCGGTGGCAGGCGCGTTCCAGCGGCCCGCCTACCTCGCCGCCGTCGCCCAGCTGGTGCCGAAGCGCTATCTGGGTCACGCCAGCGGGATCGGGCAGCTCGGCGTCGGGGTCGGGCTGGTGTTCTCCCCCATGCTCGGCGCCGCGCTGATCGGCCCGATCGGGATCAGCGGCGTCCTGCTCGTCGACATGGGCACCTTCGCGGCGGGCGCGCTGACGCTGGTGTTCGTCCGCTTCCCGAACCTGCTGTTCCGGCGGCGCGAGGAGAACCTCCGCACGGAGATCCGGAACGGCTGGCAGTTCATCACCCGCCGTCCCGGCCTGCGCGCCGCCCTCCGGTTCTTCGTCATCGACCACGTCTTCTACACGCTGGGCTTCGCCGTGATCACGCCGATGCTGCTGGTGGAGCAACCCGCCTCGGTGCTGGGTGTGGCGCTGGGCGCGGGCGGTGTCGGCGGGCTCACCGGCAGCGTCGTGATGGGACTTTGGGGCGGGACAGCCCGGCGCAGCCACGGGATGCTCATCGCGATGGGCATCGGCAGCGTCGCGATGATCCTCGTCGGGATCACGACCTCGCCCGCGCTGATCATCGCCGGCATGTTCCTCGTCGGCTTCGGCGAATCCCTCGCCGACGGTCACTGGATCGCGATCATCCAGGGCAAGGTCAACCTCGAACTGCAGGGCCGTGTCCTGTCCCTGTTCATCACCTTGATGATGCTGACGATGCCGCTGGGCTACCTCGTCGTCGGGCCGCTGGCCGAACGGTTCGTCCAGCCGCTGCTGGACTCGCCGGGCCGCGGCCTCGCGCTGCTGATCGTCCTCAGTGGACTGTTGCAGTTGGCATGGGCGATCCGCGGCTGGTTCAACGCCCGGCTACGGCTCATCGAGGACGAACTGCCCGACGCCGTACCGCCCGCGAACATCGGCACACGCGACGACCTGCAGCGCGAGGCCGACGAACTGCTCGCTGCCCACAACCGGTGAAAGGGAACGGTTCCGTGCTGCCTCGGACATCCAGTCTCGCCCCCTCGGACGACCTGTTGCCGGGAATCCGCGTGTTCCTCGCGGACGAGACCCACTACCCCTCCGGCAGCCACAAAGAACCCGCCGCCCGCGCGATCGTGGCTCGCGCCGTCGCCGAAGGCCACGATCGGGTCGTCGTGGGCTCATGCGGCAGCTACGGACGGGCGATGGCGACGGCCTGCGCGGCGGCAGGCATACGCTGCACCGTCGTCCTGCCCGCCGACTGGGGCGACGGTGGCGCCTTCGCCGCCGCGACCGGTGCCGACGTCCACTTCGTACCAGGCGGTTACGAAGACGCCGTCGATGCGTCGCACCGCCTGGCGCTCTCGGCAGCGGCGATGGACGGCAACGTCGACGGCCCCTACAAGGACGTGATCCTCGAGGGACACGGCGATGTCATCGAGTCCCTGTATCGGGAACTGGGCCCGGCTCCGGCGTCCTTGTGGATCCCGGTCGGGAACGGCACGACGATCGTCGCAGCCTACCGTCGGCTTCGGGCGCTTGGCTGGCCGATGGCCCTGCATGGCGTCGGCTCCCCCGGCAACAACCCGATCGTGACGAGCTGGCCAGGCCCGTACCGGGTCTTGCCTCGCGACGCCGTCGTCACCACGGAGCACAACGAGCCCCTGGTGAACTGGCACGCCCTGCACGGACCCGACGCGCTGGCCGCGATCGACGGCTCCGGCGGTACGGTGCACGCCGTGGACGACGACGAACTCCTTGCGGCTCAAGCCCTGCTGGCGCGTCATGGCGCTGAGGTCGGCGCGGCGGGTTCGGCGGCGCTGGCCGGGCTGGTGGCGTACGTTCGGACGGGTTTGGTCAGGGGGAATCAGATCGTTCTGTTGAGCGGTCGGTGAGGCTGTCCGACGCTGGTGTGGAAGGGCTGCCCCGACAGCCTGGACGTCGGCGGCCTGCTCGCGTCCGCGGGCCCGCTCCGACGCGCTTCTCCGCTCAGGCAGCCACAGTCAGCTGACCACCGACGGGATAGCGGCAGTTCGCACCGTGGGGATCAGCCGAATACTGGACCTCCGATGGCCGCGAGAAACGACTGCGGACCCCAGCCCGTTCGCCGATGATCCCGCGTACCGCAACGAGCCGCTGATCGCCGAACTGACCGAGCAAGGCACCACCATGCCGGACGCCTACCGGACCATGACCAGCGACAACCAACGCCGCATCACCGAAGTCTTCGTTCAGATCGCTGACGCGCCGCCCGGCCCGCTCGCGGTGCACTGCAGCGCCGGACGAGACCGGACAGGGGTACTCGTAGCGCTTGCGCTGAGCGTCGCGGGCGTACCGCCGGCTTCGATCGCCGCGGATTACGCGCTCACGGATGGCTGTCGCGGCGACACCATCCTCCGGACACTGGCCCACCTGGATGACCGTCATGGCGGCGTGCGCGCCTACCTGCTGGCGGGCGGAGCGACCGGTACCCAGCTCCAGCAGGTAGAGGACCGCCTGCTGGTGGGATAAGACGGTGACGAGCGCTGGTGCGGCCGGGCGGGTTGGTCGTGAGTGGCAAGTGTCGTTCTAACGCGACTTATCACCCACGAGGTTCTGGGCCCCCGCACGGTGCGGCACCCTGGTCGCCTGCAGTACGTGAAGGCCCCCTTCATGCGCAGCCGCTGTGACTGCTGGTGGGGCTGGGGCGATCACAAAGGTAGGAACGGCCTCCGTGCCTACCGTCAGGGTAGGGAAGGAGGCCTTCACGGACCGACCTGCGATCAACCGCAGCCAGAACCTGGTAGGTACCGAAGACATCCTTGGCCATGACTCGAATCGCCACTCACGACCCGCTTGACCCGGCGCGGTCTGGGGCATGGCGAGGGGCCCGTCGCCGTGTTGGCTGGCGGGCTCCTCGGGTCATGCAGGGGTTCAGGCGCGCTGAAGGATGTTGCGCCGGGTTCTTCGTAACGGATCCAGATACTGCGGCGGAATGAACTCCGGTAACCCATCGGCCGCCATCCGGACTTCCCAGTCCCCGTGGTGGATCAGCCGGTGATGAAAACCGCACACCAGCACCAAGTTACGAAGATCCGTGGGGCCACCGTCTGCCCAGTGCTCAATATGGTGAGCGTGACAATTCCTGGGCCGTCGATGACACCCAGGAAACGCACAACCCCGATCACGAATGTTCAACGCCCGGCGCTGACCTGGGGTGACGAACCGTCGTAGCCGCCCCACATCGAGGGGCTCACCGGCAGCGTTCATCACCACGGGGAGCATGAGGCAGTCGCAGGCGGCCATCCGTGCTTCGCGAGCGGTCATGGTCCCGACGAAGTCGAGACACGCCTTCCCGATCCCGGACTTGAGTTCTTCCAGCCCGATGGTGACGTGCACGAGGGTTCGGTAGCCGTTGGTGCCGGGCTGGTCCGGGCACGCGATCGCCAAATCGAGGAGCTCGGCCCACGCATCGCCTTGGCGTTCATCCTTGGATCGCGGATCTACCTGCCCGAACTCGTCGGTCGGGCGAGGCTTCGCATACGCCTCCAGCGCAGCCGCCGTACGGGCACCCGTCTCATCATCGAGCAGGCCGTTCAGCTTCCAGAACCCGTCCTTACGGCGCTCCAAGGTGACTTCGCGGCGCGGCTGCTTCGGCTCAGGCTCCTTCGGCTCGTTCCCGTCCGGGTCGAGCCAGCCCATGATCCGCTGCTCGGCATCCGCCACCTGCCGCGGCCCCGCACCACGAGCCAGATCGGACAGGATCTTCTCCGCACTCACCCGATCCTCAACAGACGTGTCCGGCGGGATCCGTCCCAGGATCTCCAGAATCTGGGCGATGCGCTCAGCCCCGATCATCCCCTCCGCCGCGAGAGCACCCGTAGCGGGCGCGACCGCCGGAATCTCCGTGCCGTCCAGGGCGCGGGTCGGGTTCATCGCGATCGCCTGAGCCACCACCGGCCGAGCCTCACCCCGCGACAACCCCGCCATATCAGCAAACCACGCCGCCGTCGACCCATACCCGAACAAGTCTTTGACGCCCCGAGACTCGACCTCCGCCAAGTACTGCCCCAGTCCGGCGGAGGCGACCCGCATCACCTGCAGGAACTGTTGCACGCCATGGGCAAGCTCCAGCTTGCCAGCGCGCCACAGCTCCTGCGGCAACTCGGGAAGAACAGTCTCGGACACCCCTCCATAATACGCCACTCAAGTCGAACATGTGTTCGTAATTTTAAGTAACAACGAAACTGGAGCATCGACACCTAAAGAGTGATTTCGCCAGAACGAATCCGCTACCCGGAGCGACACCAAAGACCATTGAGTAAGCGCTTATGGACAACACCGAAACTCAGGGAATCTCCCCGATACGCCCACCCCCGAGCACCAGCGAAGGTGCAACCGGGGACCAAAGATCCGCACAAGAAGGAGACCAGTACGCAGTGACGTCACCGGCCGAGCAGCTCGAATCCGCTCTCACCAAGACCCTGAAGGAAAAGTCGCCCGAGGCTACGCGGAGAACCTGCCACCCACCCAGGGATGGCATCCAGGCGCCAGAGTCGGAGCAACCGCCGATCAAGGAGCGCTTCTCGCCTACAACGACAGTGGAGCCGACGGCATCTGCAATCTCGAGAGCAACCTGGGCACATGACTGAATCTGCAATCCGGAGGGCGCGACCGGGATTTCACGCGGCGCCCGTATTCGGTCTGGCGTTGGCGGCCCGCAGCGAACGGCGAAACCGACATGGTGAGCCTGCGCGACGCACAGGGACAGCTCACCCTCCTCTACGACGGCGAGGCGATCAAAGCCACCGACCGAACGCGCCTCAATACCCCACAGCGTGCAACTTGGCATGAAGCGCAGCAAGCCGAGGAGACTGCTTCGCCGCCTTCGCAGCCATGGCCGCATCGACCATGGCGCGCGCACCGCGCAGGCACGCGGGTGATCCGCTGAAGCCGGTCTTCGCGGTCCCCAACGTGGTCACAATGCGATCGTCATTCTGAGCGGAACCCGGCGGGACGAGCATGATGTCGTCGGCGCGCACCGTTTCCCCGGACTGGAGCCGGAGCAGGAGGTCGACGTGGAAGATCTGGACAAGATCGCTCTCGACCATCAGCTCCGGTCCCACCGAGACGGCGAAACGATCCTTGCGCTTGCCCTCGACCTCGAACATCTTGTCCTGCCCGAAAACCTGGCCGACCACTTTCCGGTCGGTCGGGATCAGGATGTCGAACTTGGCGGTGGCGCTGAGCGGGCCGCCGCCGCAGGCCCGCAGCGCGTAGACGGCCCGCACCTCGACGTCGACCCGGGTGATCAACGCCGACTGGTCGTGAAGGTTCTCCACGGCGACGTCCACCGCGGCGGCACTGATCGAGGCATCGGACGCCGGATCGTCCTCGCCTTCCGACACTTTCATCGGGATCTTGTCGAGGGAAGTCGCTTCGTACGAGACGATTCGCAGCTTCGAGGTGAGCGAGACGTCGAGCGCGGCGGAGTCCTGGTCGAGAGCCGCTGTCGCGAGGAGAACGGAAATCACGCTCGCGGCGACACCGACGAAGCTGACGATCGTCACGAACAGCGGCGAGGCATACCATTTGGGCGGAGGCGCCGGCCTTGTCCTGCGTCTGCTTTTCCGTGACATCACCCGGTGTCCCCTTCGTCAGCTGACGGCTCCGCACAGGAGTCGTCGCGACTTCTCAGGTGTTACAAGGCTTCCGTTGTCACGGCACGACGTCAGCCGCCGGCCACCAAACGCCCGAGCAGCGACGCGGCGTCCTCCGCGAGCCCGTCCGCCGCGCTCTCCTCACCGGCGAGATGATGCAGCAACGCCTGCTGGAACAGGCCATCGAAAGCGGCATAGGCGACTTGCTGTGTCACGACAGGCGACGCGCCGGCGAGTTCGGCGCAGCGCTCCACGACGCGCCAGATCATCGCCTGCCGCTGGTTGTCGATCTCGAGCACGTCGGCGCGGAAAGCCTCCTCGAACAGGCTCTGGTTCCGCAGGTCGTACCACAGCCGGTGCATCACGGCGTCGGCCCGCAACGTGCCCGCCATCGCGGCACCGAAGCCCCGCTCGAGGTCCTCGGCCGAGCTCGCCGCGGCCACAGCCTCGTCGTAGCGGGTCACGCACACTTCTTCGAACTTGCGGACAGCGTAGGTCAGCAGCTCCACCTTGTCGGTGAAGTAATAGTGCAGCACCCCGTGCGAGAAGTTCGACTTCTGCGCGATCTCCCGCAGGCTCGTCCTGGCGTACCCCAGCTCGGACAGCGCCTGCAGCGTGGACTCCGCCAGTTCCGCCCTGCGCTGGGCGAACTTGTCCACGCTCCGGCGTGCGATCCGCTCGCTCGTCTCGGTCACCACGAGTTCCTGTCGGTCCGGGAGCCCGCGCCTGCCGCGGGTCCCACAGTCTAGCGTCGCGGAAATCTTGACATCTGTCCAAGAAAATCTTGACGACTGTCCAAAACTGGCTCAGGATGTGACCCACACCGCAACCGCGGACCGTCTCAAGGAGGAGAAGTCCATGGGTTTGTACGACCTTTCGGGCCGGAAAGCCCTGGTCACGGGCGGAGCGCAGGGCCTGGGAGCTGGAATGGCCGAAGCGCTCGCCCTGGCAGGCGCTTCGGTGGTCATCGGCGACGTCCAGGAGGAACTCGGGCGCGCCACCGCCGATCAGATCAAGCAAAAAGGCGCCAACGCGGGCTTCGTCCGGCTGGACGTCACCGACGAACAGAGCTGGGAACAGGCGGTCGCCGCGGTCATCGGCGAACTCGGCGGGCTGGACATCGTGGTGAACAACGCCGGTGTCGAGATCACCGGGCTCGTCGCCGAGCTGGACCCCGCCGACGTGCGCAAGATGCTCGAGGTCAACGTCCTGGGCACCGCGCTCGGCGTGAAGCACGCCTTCCGCGCGATGCGGCCGGGTGGCCCCGCGGGTGCCGGTGGAGCCGTCGTGAACATCTCGTCGGTCGCCGCGACCATCGCCTTCCCCGGTATCGCGGGCTATTCGGCGACGAAGTCCGCGGTCGACCGCCTCACCAGGGTGGCCGCGATGGAGGCCGGGAAGCTCGGCTACGGCGTGCGCGTCAACTGCGTCTACCCCGGTCTCGTACCCACCCAGATGGGCAGCCGGCTCGCCCAGGACGTCGTCGACGTCGGCCTGTTCCCCAGCGTCGAGGACGCCATCGGCGCCGTCGTCGCGCAGACCCCGGCCGGACGGCTCGGCGAGGTCGCGGACATGGCCGACGCCGTCGTGTTCCTCGCCTCCGACGCGGCGCGCTTCATCACCGGGGCCGGGCTCCCGGTCGACGGCGGCATGGGCATGTGACCAGCACCAACCGAGAGGAATCACCATGAGCAGCCCCAAGCCCGTCGTGGTCTACGGCGCCTCCGGCTACACCGGACGGCTGATCTGCGAGTACCTGCGCGAGTACAACGTCCCGTTCATCGCCGCCGGCCGCGACAAGGCCCGGCTCCAGGAAGCGATCGACGGCGTTCCCGGCCTCGACACCATCGACCACGAGGTCGTCGAGGTCTCGCACGACGTCGAAGCGCTTACCGAACTTTTCCGCGACGCCAAGGTCGTGTGCAACACCGTCGGCCCGTTCAGCGAGTACGGCCACGAGGTCGTCGAAGCCTGCCTCCGCACCGGAACGCATTACCTCGACACCACCGGCGAACAGGACTGGCTGATCTCCGCCGAGGAACGCTACGGCGCCCAGATGGCGGAGAAAGGCCTTCTACTCTCCCCCGGCATCGCCCAGATGTACACCACCGGCGAGATCGCGGCGAACCTGTGCCTGGAGACCCCCGGACTGGACACTTTGGACATCCTGGTGTTCTGGAAGGGCTATCCCACGGTCGCTTCCACCAAGACCATCCTGGTCAACGCCGCACTGTCGGCCGCGTACTACCTCGAACAGAACGAGTACCTGCCCTGGCCCGCGGACGGCGGCCTGCAGGACGTCACCGTGCCCGGCCATCACGAAACCGGGTTGGCCCTGCCCTGGGGCGGGACGTCACATCCGGTCTGGTTCAAGAACGATGCCCGCGTGGCCAACGTCAAGGCCGTCGGCGGTGTCTTCGACCGCGCGCTCATGCAGGGTGTGCCGCAGATCGTCGCGGCCGTGCTGGAACAGGTGAAAGACCTGCCGCTGGAAGAAAAACTCCGCGTGCTGGCGGAACAGGCTGCCGCAGTCCGCGACGAGATGCCGCCGCGTGAGAACCAGCGGCTCAACACCTCGCTGGATTCGGTGCACGCCTCCGGTCCGCTGGGCCGCGCGCACTGCGTCATCCACGGCACCTGTAACTACAAGCAGACCGGGCTCATGCAGGCCTACGGCGCCTATTCTCTGCTGCAGCAGCCGCCGAAGCGGGTCGGCTTCGCCTCCGGATGCCAGGCTTTCGGCCACCGCGAACTGCTCGGTGTGCTGCGGAGCTTCGGGCTGGTTTCGAATCCGGTCATGACCGTTCACAGCTGACCGGAAGGACGAGCGCGTGCGATTGACCGACTACCTCGACAAGGGCGCTTCCCTCGATCCGGCGGCACCGTGCCTCACCATGGGCGACGAATCCCTCAGCTACGGCGACGTGCGGGAGCTGTCGTGGCGGGTGGGACGGGCACTGGCCCGGTCCGGCGTCGGCCCCGGCGACAAGGTGGCGATCCTCTCCGGGAACGATCCCCTGTCGTTCGGCTGTGTCTTCGGCATCAGCCGGGCCGGCGCCGTGTGGTGCCCGGTCAACCCGCGCAACGAGGCGGCCGAGAACAGGGAACTGCTCGACCTGTTCGACTGCACCTGCCTGCTGGTGCAGGAGTCCTTCGCACCGCTCGTCTCCCGGATGCTCCCCGAATTGCCGAAACTGTCCACTGTGGTCTGTCTCGACGGCGAGATACCCGGCGCCGTCCCGTTTTCCGAGTGGCTCGACGGCGTCGACGCCGAACCGTGGGAGGAGACGCCGCCGGACGACCTGGTCATGCTCGTCGGCACCGGCGGCACCACCGGCCGCCCCAAGGCGGTGATGCTCGACGGCCTCAACGTCGAGACGATGTCCGCGCTCACGCTGATGAGCTATCCGTTCACCGGGCGACCGCGCTACCTGGCGCTCGCGCCGCTGACGCACGCGGCGGGCGTGCTCTGCTTCCCGGTCATGACACTCGGCGGGGAGATCGTGGTCATGCCCTCCCCCGATCTCGGCGAGTTCCTCGCCCTGGTGGAAAGCCGCCGGATCACGCACACCTTCCTGCCGCCGACACTGATCTACCTCCTGCTCGACAACCCTGCGTTGGCCGACACCGATTTCTCCTCACTGCAATGCCTTTGGTACGGCGCCGCGCCGATGTCGGCCACCAAACTCGCCGAAGCGATCACCCGGATCGGCCCGGTCTTCGGCCAACTGTTCGGGCAGAGCGAAGCCCCGATGATGATCTCCACCCTCTCCCCCGCCGAGCACGTCCATCCCGACGGATTTCTCGCCCTCGAAAGGTTCACCTCGGCGGGCAAGCCCACCCCGCTCACTCAGGTCGCGATCATGTCAGCCACGGGAGAGCTGCTCCCGCCCGGCGAACGCGGCGAGATCGTCGTCCGCGGCTCCCTGGTTATGCCCGGCTACTACCGGAACCCCGCCGCGACAGCGGAAGCGAGCGCGCACGGCTGGCATCACACGGGCGACATCGGATACCTCGACGAGGATCACTACCTCTACATCGTCGACCGCGCCAAGGACATGATCATCACCGGCGGCTTCAACGTCTATTCGGCCGAGGTCGAGCAGGCGCTCATGGCCCACGAGGCGGTGCAGGACTGCGCGGTGATCGGCCTGCCGCACGAGAAATGGGGCGAGCAGATCACCGCCGTCGTCCAGCTCCATTCGGGCAGGACAGCACCGGCCAGCGAGCTCCGCGCCGCGGTCAAGGAACGGCTGGGCAGCATCAAGACCCCTAAGGAGATCCTGATCTGGCCGGATCTCCCCCGGTCCAAGATCGGCAAGGTACTCAAGACCGAGGTCCGGAAAGCCCTGCTGGACAACGGCTAGCGGCGCGCGAGTTCCTCCGCCGTCGGCAACGGCCACTCGTAGCGTTCCTTGGCGATGCGGAGGTGCACCCACGTTTCCGCGGACACGACATCGGACCGGCCGCTGATCTCCTCGAGCGTCCGGTCGAGGTCGCGGGCGGACTGCGCCGCGATGGTGGCGACGACGTCGAACCGGCCGATGGTCCTGGCGAGGAACTCGGTGTCATCGCGCGCGGCAAGCGCCGCGGTCACGGCGTCCCCGGCGCCGCGCACGTTCAGGCCGATCCCGCAGACCAGGCCGGCGTCGGGACGGGCACGGCTGAGCACCGGCGCGATCCTGATGACGTCGTGCTCCACGAGGTAGCGCACCCGGGTGCGGGTGGCCGACGGCGACAGCCCGACGTGTTCGGCGGTGCGCGCGAAACTCTCCCGTCCGTCGGCCTGCAGTCGCAGCATGATCGCGAGGTCGCGGTCGTCCAGCCGTAACCAGGGCGGCAGCGGACGGCCGGGCATGAACAGGCCTTTGACCACGTCCACGTAGACGAGCGTGTTGACCTGTTCCACCTCCGGCAGGCCGCGGATGTCCGCGACCGTGCGGTAGAGCTCCGGGGAATCGGGCAGGCGCAGCTCGGCGACGGTCTGGTACTCCCCGCTCACCGCGGAAACGAACGCCGCGGCGGGCAGCGCCGCGATGGCGTCCGTCGTCGCCTGGGACCGGCCTGAGGTACGGATCGCGAGATGCGCGTACGCGGTCAGGCCGAGGAACTCGGGATGGACCGCCGCGACCACGTTGAGCGAACCGTCGGCCTTCAGCTGCTCCAGCCGGGCCGACACGGCCGAGCGTGACGCACCGGTCCGCTTGGCCAGATCGGCCACGCTCATCCGGCCGTCCGCGCGCAAAGCCGCGACCAACGCGTCGTCCACGGCGGTTCTCCTCTGCTGAGTTTCCGACGGCGAACGGAACCATATCACCGGCCGATTGGTGCCCTGTACAGCAGAGATAAAGCGTTATGCGCTCGATCCCTCGCATATCGATCGTACGAACCGTAGCTCCACGAATGATCTGATTGCGCTCGGTGGCCTTCCTCGCTTACCTTCGCCCCACTTCACCGCCGAATCCCAGGAGTCCGCGCGATGCGCCAGTTGCCCCTCGATCGTTCAATCCTCGACGCGACCGCGACGATCCTGCATCCGGAAGAGCTGGTGACGGTCGACGACGCCACCGAAGGCGCCGCCGCGGTGCTCGTGTTCGGCGAGGAGATCGCCGCGGTCGGCTCGGTGGACGAGTGCCGCGCCCGTGCGGCCGCCCTCGGCCGTCCGAATCCGGAGGTGCGGCGGCTGCCGGGCACGCTTCTGCCCGGCTTCGTCGATCCGCACGCGCATCCCCTGATGTACGGGCAGATGATGACCTGGGTGGACTGCGGTCCCGAGCGGGCTTCGACCATCCCCGCCATCGTCGCGCTGCTGCGCGAAGCGGCCGAGAACACTCCGGACGGCAGGCCCGTCCGAGGTTACGGCTACGAGCACCGCAACCTCGCCGAGAAACGCCATCCCCGCAAGGAAGAACTCGACGCGGTCGCCGAAGACCGCGAGGTCTACCTCATGAACGCCAGCGGGCACGGCGGCGTGGTCAACAGCTTCACGTTGCGGCGCAACGGCGTCACCCGCGACACCCCGGATCCCGACGGCGGGGTGTTCTTCCGGGACGAGCACGGCGAGCTCACCGGGGAGCTCTCGGACGCGGCGTGCAACATCCTCACCGGGGTCACCGGCGTGAAGGTCGGACGGCACGGGCCGAACTTCCACCTCGAAGACGAGCCGGAGGAGCACGCGCGGCAGCTGGCCGCCGCGCAGGAGAAGTTCCTCGCCGCCGGGGTGACCGCGATCGGCGACGCCCAGGTCACGCGCCGCGAGTTCGACATGTACCTGCGACTGGACGAAGCCGGGCTGCTCAAGACGCGCGTGCACATGTACCTGCTGTCGCACCTGCTCGACCAGACCTTGGAAATGGGGCTGCACGGCGCTTTCGGCACCGCCCGCCTCGCGTTCGCGGGGATCAAGTTCTACGCCGACGGCACCCTCGGCGGGTGGACCGCGTACTTCCCGGACGGCTACGTCGGCGACCCGTGCCGCACCGGGCAGCTCTACCACGACCCGAAGGACTACTCCGCGCTCATCGACAAGGCGCACGAAGCCGGGCTCCAGACCGCGACCCACGCTCAATCCCCCGACGCGATCGCCATGGTGCTCGACGCCATCGAAGACGCGCAGCGGCGCACTCCCCGGCCCGACGCCCGTCACCGCATCGAGCACTGTGGACTTCCGTCCCCCGAACAGATCGAGCGAATGGCCGTGCTCGGTGTCCACCCGGTCAACCAGCCCCAGCACTACTTCAACTGGGGCGAAGGTGTCACCGACGCCGTCGGCACCCCCGGGGAGCGGTTCAACCCCCTCGGCGAGTTCCAGGCGGCGGGCGTGCCGGTCACGCTCAGCTCGGACGCCCCTGTCGCGGAGCCGAACCCGCTCGAAGCCATCCAGACCGCGGTGACCAGGACGACCCGGCGCGGCCACCGGCTCGGCGGTGACGACCTGCTGATCGACGTCCGGTCGGCCGTCGCCGCCCACACGATCGCCGGCGCGCGGGTGCTCGGCCGTGAGCGCGACCTGGGCTCGATCAGTCCCGGCAAACGCGCCGATTTCGTGCTGCTCGGCGAGAATCCCCTCACCTGTGATCCCGCCGGGATCGCGGGCATCGAGGTGCTGGAAACCTGGATCGACGGCGAGGTGGCCCGATGACCGTCCAAACCGACACCCAGTCGCTCCGCCGAGCCCGCCGGGCCGGTCTCGCTGCCTTCGTCGGCACCACGATCGAGTGGTATGACTTCTACGTCTACGCCACGGCCGCCAGCCTGGTTTTCGGCACCGTGTTCTTCCCCGAGACCGGCGATCGGCTCACAGGGGTCGCGGCGGCCTTCGCCACGTACGCGGTCGGGTTCTTCGCCCGGCCCCTCGGCGGCATCGTGTTCGGGCACATCGGCGACCGCGTCGGCCGCAAGACCGCGCTCGTGGTGACCCTGACCATGATGGGGGCGGCGACCTTCCTGGTCGGCTGCCTGCCCGGATACGCCCAGATCGGCACGTGGGCGCCCATCCTGCTCGTGGTGCTCAGGTTCGTCCAAGGCCTGGCCGTCGGCGGCGAGTGGGGCGGCGCCGTGCTCATGGCCGTCGAACACGCGCCACCGGGCAAGAAGACCTTCTATGGCGCCTTCGCGCAGGCGGGAAACCCTGCGGGCGCGTTGCTGGCCACCGGCCTGTTCAGCCTGCTGAGCACCGGCGGCACCGAATGGCTCAGCACGGTGGGCTGGCGAATCCCCTTCTTCGCGTCCGTGCTGCTCATCGGCGTCGGGCTCATCGTGCGCCTGAAGGTCGAAGAGTCACCGGTCTTCGAGGGAAGCGCCGAAGAAACCGGCGTCCCCCTCCTGTATGCGGTCCGGACGAACTGGAAGCCGATCCTGCTGGGCATCTGCGTGCTGCCCGTCGCTGTCGGCGGCTACTACCTCGTCACCACTTTCGCGACGGCGTACGCGACCGATCCGGCCGTCGGTGTCTCCGAATCGCTCGTGCTCAACGCGCTCACCATCGCCGCCTTCGTGGAGCTGGCCGCGAGCTTCGGCGCGGCCTGGCTCGGCGATCGCTTCGGCCGGGTGCGAGTGGTCGTCATCGGACTGGTCGGCGTCGCGTTGCTCGCGGCTCCGCAGTTCCTGGTGCTCTCGACCAAGAACGCGGCGCTGATCATCGCGGCGTTCGTGGCGATGCGCCTGGCGATGACGGCGACCTACAGCCCGATCGCCGCCATCCTGTCGCAGATGTTCCGCCCGCGGGCGCGGTACACCAGCATCTCGCTGTCCTACCAGCTGGCGGGCGCGCTCTTCGGCGGCCTCTCGCCGCTGGCGTCGACGCTGCTGTTCCAGGCGACCGGCAGTGTCTGGCCGGCGATCGGCCTGCTGATCGGCATGTGCGTGCTCAGCATCGTCTGTGTGCTGGCCGCACCGCAGCACACCGACGACATCTAGCGGATACGGAGGCGCCGCATGAGCTTCAGCCCGGAGAGCATCCCCTCGACGTACTTCTCGTAGGTCTGGCCGCCGCGGGGACCCATGACCTGCTTCTTGAGCACCGCCACGTTCTTGACGTCGGTGTACTTGAGCAGGCCCTGGTCCCCGTGGCGGGCGCCGACGCCCGAGTTCTTGACGCCGCCGGACGGCGTCCCCTTGGCGGCGTAGGCGGTGGCCAGGATGTCGTTGATGTTGACGTTGCCGGACTCGATCCGCGCGGCCACGGCCCGCGCGGCGTCGACGTCACCGCCCCAGACCGAGGCGTTGAGGCCGTACTCGGTGTCGTTGGCCAGCGCGACGGCCTCGTCGACCGTGGCGTACTTGTGCAGTGCGACAACGGGTCCGAAGGTTTCGGTGACCCCGCAGAGCATGTCCTTCGTGACGCCTTCGAGGATCGTCGGCTCGAAGAACGCCGGGCCGAGGTCGGGCCGGGGCTTCCCTCCACAAAGGACGGTGGCGCCCTTCGCGACGGCGTCCTCGACGTGCGACTTGACGCGGCTCATGTGGTCGACGGAGACCAGGGAGCCCATGTCGGGGCCGAAGTCGTAGGCGGCGCGGACGTCGAGCGCCTTGGTCTTGGCCACGTACGCGTTCTTGAACTCGTCGTAGCGGGATTCCGGCAGGTAGATCCGCTCGATGTGCATGCAGATCTGGCCGGTGTTGCCGAAAGCACCGAAGATCGCGCCCTGCGTGGCCTCGGCCAGATCGGCGTCTTCGAGCACGATCATCGGGTTCTTGCCGCCGAGTTCGAGGCAGCAGCCGATGAGGTTGCGGCCCGCCCGTTCGCCGATCACCCTGCCGGTCGCGGTGGAGCCGGTGAACATCACGTAGTTCGCCTGGTCGATGAGCGTGGGGCCGACGTCCGGGCCCTCGCCGCACACCACCTGGAACAGCCCCTTCGGCAGCCCGGCCTGCTCCAGCAGCTCGACGCCGTAGAGCGGCGAGAGCGCCGTCTTGTTGTCGGGCTTCAGCACGACCGCGTTCCCGGCCATCAGCGCCGGGATGGCGTCGGAAATGCCGGTGGCGAACGGGAAGTTCCACGGCGCGATGATGCCGACGACCCCCTTGGGCTGCCGGATCTCGGTCGACGTCGTCAGGAACGGGACCGGTCCCCCGCGTTTGGTCGGCGCCAACAGTTTCGCCGCCCGCGTGAGGTAATGGCTCATCACCATCGCCGGGTCGCAGGTCTCCTCGATGGCCATCCGGCGGTTCTTGCCGCTCTCGGCCTGGATGAGGTCGGTGACGATCGGCGCGTTGTCGACGAAGAGCGTGTGTGCCCGCTTGAACACCTCCAGCCGCCTCTTGAGCGGCGTGGCGGCCCACTTCGCTTGCGCGGCGCGTGCCGCGGTGAACGCCTGCTCGATGTCGGCGGGGGTCGACTGGGGCAGCTCGACGAGGTCTTCGCCGGTGTAGACCTCGGTGAGCTTCCAGGTCGCGCCGGACGAGCCCGGCACCCGGGCGACGAGGCGTCGCAGGAACGCGTCGGTCACCGACGCCGGACGGGTGAGCGCGAGCGGTGTGACGGTCATGGCCCTCTTTCCGTGCGTCAGTTGTCCGAGAGGACGAGCTGCGCGCCCATCTCGCCGATCATGATGGCGGGCGCGTTGGTGTTGCCGCCGGTGATCGACGGCATGATCGAGGCGTCGCACACCCGCAGGCCTTCGACGCCGCGGACCTTGAGGTCGGGACCGACGACAGCGAGCTCGTCGACACCCATCCGGCAGGTGCCGACGCCGTGGTAGACCGAGGTCGCGCGGTTCAGGATCGCGTCGCGCAGGTCCTGGCCCCGCAGTGATTTGCCCGGGTGGAGCTCTTCCTTGATCGAGCCGTTGAACGCCTTCGACGCGAAGATCTCGCGGACCATCTCCGAACCCTCGCCGAGCACCTCGAGATCGCCCGGGTCGGACAGGTACTGGAAGTCGATGAGCGGCGCCGCCGTGGGATCGGCCGAAGCGAGGCGCAGCGTGCCGCGGCTCCTCGGATAGATCAACGTGGTCAGCACGGTGAGCGCGGGCCGCTTGTCGACGTCGTGCCGGATCGGCGCGTCCTGGTTGGGCGTCACGTACGCCCACGGCAGGAGGTGCAACTGGAGATCGGGGACGGCGGCGGCCTGGGAGGTCTTGAGGAAAGCGACCGCCTCGAAGACCGAGTTCGCCAGGAAGGTCGTGCCCGGCCGCATCAGCTCCTTGACCAGGCCGCTCGCGAAGTACGGCGGCGTGCCCTTGTTCTTGCTCGACGACGCGCGGAACGTCAGCGCGTGGAACATGTGGTCGTGCAGGTTGTCGCCGACAGGCAGGTCCGCGACGACCTCGATGCCGTGTTCCTTCAGGTGTTCGGCGTGGCCGATCCCGGACAGCATCAACAGCTGCGCGGAACCGACGAAGCCCGCCGAGAGGATGACCTCCTTGCCCGCGCGCAGGGTGCGCCGGCTTCCGTCGGAGTCGACGACCTCGACGCCGACGGCGCGGCCGTTCTCGATGAGCACCTTCTTCGCCAGCACCCCGGACTGGACCTGCAGCGAGGCGGGCGCGAGATCGTGGATGTAGCCACGCGAGGCGCTGTAGCGCAGGCCGTCGGCGGCGTTCTGCTGCATCCGGCTGACACCCTCTTGGGACTCGGCGTTGTAGTCGTCGAGGATCTCGCAGCCGATCGCGTCGGCCGTCGCCTGGACGAACTGCAGCGTGCCTTCCTGCGGGATCTTGTTGCGGGTGATCCGGATCGGCCCGCCCGCGCCGCGGAAATCGCTCTCGCCGTCCTCGAAGTCCTCCATCCGCTTGTACGCGGCGTTGACGCTGTCGGCGTCCCAGCCCTTGTTGCCCTCAGCGGCCCAGGAGTCGAAGTTGGCGCGGTTGCCGCGCACGTAGACCATGCCGTTGATAGAACTGGAGCCGCCGACCACCTTGCCGCGCGGCACCGGCATCCGGCGATCGAGAACATGTTTCTGCGGCACCGAGTAGTAGCCCCAGTCGAAGGGTTTCTTGAGCTGGGGCACCGCGTGCATCGGGCCGACCAGCCCCGGCTTCTTGACGAGCATCTTCTCGTCGCTCTTGCCCGCTTCGAGCACGATCACGCTGGCACCGGACTCCGCCAGCCTGCCCGCGATCGCCGCCCCCGAGCTGCCCGACCCGACGACCACGTAGTCGGCCTCGTCGCCGCGCGCAGCCCTGTTCGCCATTTCCGCTCCTCGGTCCGCCCGCCGTGCAGAACTATAACCTGTTCTAGTTCTGCCACCGTATAGCGAGACAGCCCGGTTACGCAATGGCGCTTCTCGTCGCGCTCGCCTGCCACTTAGTCGCATAGTGAGAAACTTGACTCAATCCGATTATTCGAGCCGAGCCCCGGAAGATCATGCCCTGCGGAATCCGTAGCTGAAGCAGCTTTGAACAGGCATTTCCGAGGCGGCGCGCACGGTCGGTAGTTTTGCCTGTTGCCAGCGTGATCACGCATCCGTAAAGTGATTAATCGCAAACGTTTCGACAGGGAGGGTCGACGTATGCGGGGGGTCGTATTACTGGCATTGGCGGGCACCGCCGTCGCTTTCGTCGTGCTGACGCTGGACGACTGGGCCTTGCTCATCGGCTTCGGCGCCTGCGCCGCCGTGGCGGTGGCGTGCCTCGTAGGGCAGTTCTCCGCCCGCCGCTGGTCCGGCGGCGGTGGTGGCGGGAGTGGTGGAGCGGCGCACAAGAACCTGCTGACGCTCGTCGCGGAGATCGTGGGCATCATCGGGTTCCTGATCACCCTCATGATGCTGATGAAATGACCCCGGACGCGCCGAAAGTGTGCCCTTTCAGCGGTTCTTCTCGGCCCGCACCAGGCCGCCGCCGATGATCAAGCGCTGGATCTCGCTGGTCCCTTCGTACAGCCGCATGAGCCGGACGTCGCGATAGATGCGTTCGACAGCGACCTCGCGGAGGTAGCCGCTACCGCCGTGGACCTGCACAGCGAGGTCCGCGGTCTTGCCCGCCATCTCGGTGCAGAACAGCTTCGCCGCCGACGGCGCTATCCGGCGGTCCTCCCCCGTCACGTACAGCCGCGCCGCCTCCCGTGCCAGCGCCCGGCCTGCCAGCACTCCGGTCTGCTGATCGGCGAGCATCGCCTGCACCAGCTGGAAATCCCCGATCGGCGTCCCACCCTGGGTCGCGATGGCGGCGTAAGCAACCGACTCATCGAGCGCCCGCTGCGCGGCCCCGACAGCCAGGCCCGCCATGTGGATCCGGCCGCGGGCCAGTGAGGTCATCGCGGCCTTGTAGCCGACGTCGCCGTCTCCGCCCACCAACGCCTCCGGGCCGACGCGGACCTGCGAGAAGGTGACATCCGCGGTGCGCGAACCCTCTTGCCCCATCTTCGCGTCCTTCGCGCCGACCTGGATCCCCGGCGAGCCGGCGGGCACGAGGAACACCGCGATCCCCGTCCCGGACACGGACGCGGGCCGGACCCGGGCGAACACCACGAACAACCCGGCCTCGGTGGCGTTGGTGATGAACTGCTTGCCGCCGTCGATGATCCAGCCGTCACCGTCCGGTTTCGCGGTGGTCCGCAGTCCGGCGGGGTTGGAGCCCGCACCGGGCTCGGTGAGCGCGAAGGACGCCACGATGTCGCCGGACGCGATGCCGGGCAGCCACGCGGCCCGCTGCTCCCCCGTGCCGAATCCGACCAGGACCTGCCCGGCGATGCCGTTGTTCGTGCCGAACATCGACCGCAGCGACAAGGACGTGTAGCCCAGCGCCATCGCCACCTCGACGTCCTGGACCAGGTCGAGACCGAGACCACCCCAACTCCTGCGGGATCGCGTACCCGAACAGTCCCATCTCCGCGGCCTGCGCCCGGAGATCGGCGGGGATGGCGTCCGTGTTCATGATCTCGAGCTCACGAGGCATCACACGGGTGCGCACGAAGTCGTTGATCTGGCCGAGAACGTCCGCGAAGACGTCGTCGGGGACGTCGGGGTTGCCGGTGTACATGCCCCTCACTATCGATCACCCCTCGGAATCGGTCCACCCACGATCAGGTCCACCACCGGCACCGGCGGGTGGACGTGGCCGTGAGGCCTACCGGGATGTCGATCATCGTCCTAACGTCGGAGAATCCCGGCTCTGAAAGGACACGTCCCCCATGCGCAGACGCAGTGCTTTCCTCGCTGTCGCCAGTGTTTTCACCCTGTTCTTCACGATTCCGGCCACGGCGTCCGCCGCCGAAGGCGAGTTCACCTACCGCTACTACGACGAGGACGAAGAGCTCCAGATCGGCACCCTGGTCGATCCGCCCAGTGGCGAATGCATCGAGATCCCCGAAATAGCCGACTGGGACGTCGACGCGTTCCGCCCGCGCAACGACACCGACTCGATGGCGGTGGTGTTCACGGACGACGACTGCGCGAGCGAGGCCTACTTCTCACTCCGCCCCAACGGTGGTCGCGGCTCGGACCGCCTTCTGTTGCGCTCGGTACTTTTCAGCTAGCCCCGGCGAGGATGGTCAACCCGTAGGCCGACAGGACCCGGTTGACCGGCAGGAAGTACGTGGTACCGCCGGTGGAACAGTTCCCGCTGCCACCGACCAGCACCCCCTGCGCCTGCGTTCCGCTGACGAACGGCCCGCCGTTGTCACCGGGCTCGGCGCAGACGGAGGTCCGGGTCAGCCCGGTCAGCGTTCCGCCGGGGAGGGTGATCGTCTGGTTCTTCGCCTGAATGACCCCGCAATGCCAGCCGGTGGTCGAGCCGTACCTGCACACCGACGCGCCGACCGGGGCTTCGACTGAACCGGCGATCGTCACCCTGCCGTCCGTTGGAG
This sequence comes from Amycolatopsis sp. NPDC102522, assembly GCF_055584485.1. Taxonomy (NCBI): domain Bacteria; kingdom Bacillati; phylum Actinomycetota; class Actinomycetes; order Pseudonocardiales; family Pseudonocardiaceae; genus Amycolatopsis; species Amycolatopsis sp. NPDC102522. The sequence goes on from NZ_JBVJLY010000006.1 coordinate 365,107, forward strand.
GAATGGATCCCACCAGCCGCCAGTCGGTCGTGTTGGTCACCCGGACGACGATCGCGCCGGTCTGCGGAACCTGGGCCGCCGCGACCACCCCGACGACCCGTCCCGCGCTGCGGACGGTGTCGCCAGGCCGGCCGCAGGCGGAACTCGCGATCAGGTAGCCGACATTCCCCGCGACAGCGGCGAATCCGGCCGTGCATCGAGACGAAGCGCCGTTCTGCAGGACGCTCCCGCCGCCGAGCGGGGCGGGAGCCTCCGCTTGGGCGAGGGGCGGCAAGGCCAGGCAGAAGCTCAGGACCAGACCGAGCAGACAGCGGGATCGGGGCAGTCTCATGGGACCTCCGATGGCCGGGGATAAGTCGATTCTAACCCCTGCCCACCGGGCGAATCGCGCGCTCAGCGCCAGCCGAGCTCCGGTGCCACGTGCGTGAGAATGCTTTCCAGCACGTGCGCGTTGTACTCGACACCGAGCTGGTTCGGGATGGTCAGCAACACGGTGTCCGCGGCCTGGATCGCCTCGTCCGCCTTGAGTTCCCGCACCAGCTCGTCCGGCTCGGCGGCATACGACCGCCCGAAGATCGCCCTGGTCGTCTCGTCGATCATGCCAATCTGGTCCCGAGAGTCGCGATCGCGGCCGAAGTAGGCCCGGTCGAGGTCGTTGGTCAACGCGAAGATGCTGCGGCTGACCGATACCCGCGGCTCACGCGAGTGACCGGCCTCCTTCCAGGCTTCGCGGTAGGCCTCGATCTGCTTGCGCTGCTGGACATGCAGCGGCTCCCCCGTCTCGTCGTCCTTGAGCGTGGAACTCTGCAGATTCATGCCCTGCTCCGCTGCCCACACAGCGGTCGCGTTCGAACTGGAACCCCACCAGATACGGTCGCGCAGCCCCTCGGAGTACGGCTCGAGCCGCAGCAGCCCCGGCGGGTTGGCGAACATCGGACGCGGGTTCGGCTGCGCGAAGCCCTCTCCGTCAAGCAGCTTGAGGAAGACCTCGACGCGCTGCCGGGCCATGTCCGCGACCGTCTGCCCCTCCGCGGGCCCATAGCCGAAGTAACGCCAACCGTCGATCACCTGCTCCGGGGATCCCCGACTGACGCCGAGCTGGAGCCTGCCACCGGAAATGAGGTCGGCGGCGCCGGCGTCCTCGGCCATGTACATCGGGTTCTCGTAACGCATGTCGATCACGCCGGTGCCGATCTCGATCTTCGACGTCCGGGCACCGATCGCCGACAGCAGCGGGAACGGACTGCCCGCCTGCCGCGCGAAGTGGTGCACACGGAAGTACGCGCCGTCGACGCCGAGCTCCTCGGCCGCGACGGCCAGGTCGATCGACTGATGCAGGAAGTCGGCGGCGGACCGGGTCTCGGAGTGCGCACTCGCCGACCAGTGGCCGAACGAGAGGAAACCAATCTTCTTCACGCACGTTGTAAGCGCCCGATGACCGGGTTTGATTCCCCCACCGATCAACGTCGCTCACCCTCTGACCGCCTCGCGTAGCCTGGCTTCAGTCACCTTGTGTCATCAGTTGTCACGTTATGCTTTTTCAGCTCTCGACCTGCGGACTTGCACGCGACGTTCGCCTAACTGGTGGCCCGGGAGATGCCTGACGGTAACCAAACATCATCTCAATGTGCGTCTCCGTGACGATACGCACCCCCCTGATTCAGGCCCCCCAGGCGACGTATACTCTCTTCATATCAGCAAGTCCGAGTGGCGGAATGGCAGACGCGCTAGCTTGAGGTGCTAGTGTCCTTAACGGACGTGGGGGTTCAAGTCCCCCCTCGGACACACACGTTATCCACACGGGGAGAGGCGGTCACCACGACCGCCTCTTTTTTGTTGTCGTAGAGCACTTGCAGCCCGAGATCCCGGTAGACCTGCGTGATGCGGTCCGGGTTCCGCGAGTTCAGCGCTCTTTCGACATCGCCCAGCGAGTCGAGCATGGCGTACACCTCCGCCGCGTCGATCTTGGCGGACTCGGGCAGGTTCTCCAGTTCCTCTCGTGCCGCCTGACGCTCCGCCTGAGCAAGGTTCATCGCGTCCACGAGCGCCGCCGGGTCCACGCCTGCCTCGATCGCGGCCTGATGCCGCCGCAACCGTGCCTCTGCGGCCTTCAACCGCTTCCCAACGGTCTCGCGTCCTGTTCCAGCTCCGCCCGGCTGGGCTCCGACCATCGCGGCCACAGTCTCGTCGCGGTTGTCCGGGTCTAAGACCTGGCACAGCCAGGCGTTGAGCGGTGGAATCACGACGTCCTCGCGGAGGTTCACCGTCTTCGGATGATCGGCCAGCACTGGCGACCCCGGCGCCATCGTCCGCGCGATGCACCGGTAGTAGATGCCCTTCCGAATCGCCGCACCCTGCATCTTCCGGGCGCAGATGTCGCAGCGCACCAACCCTTTCAACAGGTACGTGTGCTTGGCCGCGGGCCGGTCGCGATCCAGCTTCGCGATGCCACGCAGTCCACCGGCAGCCCGTGACCGGCGCATAAGCTGGGCCTGTGTGAAGTCCTCAACCGAAACGATCTTCGGATGAGCCGGCTGCCGTGAGCGCACGATGCGGTCAGGTGCCGCGCGCCGGAACCGGACTACATGCCCAGCGCCTACGTCGTCAGGGTTCAGGAGCGTCTCGTGCTTCGCCCAGCGGCCGAAGACGGCGTATCCCGTGTACCGCGGATTCTCCAAGATCGAGCGGATCGTGCTGCCTTGCCATCCGTCGGCGAGCCGATGCTGATTCTGGTCCGGCCGACGCATGGAGGGACAAGGAACGCCCTCTTCGGACTGCGATCAGCGGACCAGGCGAGCTAGCGGCTCATGCTGACTGCCGCAGGATGTGTCACCTTGGTACTGGCCGGCGCAGGACTTCTTCTTACTCTTCTACCACTGCCGATCTCTGTGACGGCGGGCGCATTCACGGCAGCTGCCGGAATTTCCGGTATCTTATCGCGCCGTCGCCGCTGACTTCGGTTTAGTCTTGTCTTGTGGAACTGTGACAGATTGGCAGCATGCACGATTGATTAGAACAAGTATGCATCACTTGAGGAGAAGAGTTGTGGCACTGGCGTGGGACGACATCGTGGATCCCGTAGTTCTGTTCGCGGACTCCGGCAACATGCTTGGGCACATGTGGTGGGTAGGCGATCCATCCTTGGCGCTTGAGATGGTCGAGGGGTTTTTCGACGTCGCACACGCATATGATGATCGTCATCCATAGGTATACTTGTTGCGTGGTCTTGGGCTGTACAGCTGACCCGTCGGGCAACATGAGGTTCACCCCGGGTAGTGGACACCGAGTTAGCAGGACTGGTCGTCCTGTTGAAAGGATGTCTTCATGCCTGCTCGTAAGCGCCGTTCGTACA